>CAYUAX010000006.1:0-74945 GCA_964442845.1 uncultured Bifidobacteriaceae bacterium
AGTGGTCGAGCACGAAGTAGGTCATGAAGTGCAGCGTGCCGTAGAAGAACGCGAACAGGCCGAGCATGCGGCGCAGCTGGATGACACGATTCCAGCCGGTGAGCCAGCGCAGCGGTGTCACCGCCAGCGAGATCGCGATCAGCCGCAGCGTCCAGATGCCGGTGTAGTTGGTGATCGTCTCGACCGGGTTGACGCCCAGATCGCCGCCCAGGAACGCGCCGTGTACCAGCCAGGCGAACGGCCCGAGGCAGGCCACGAACAGCACCGGCTTCAACAGGCGATTCACGGAGCGGAGCCTCGGGGCGATGGCGGCGGAATCCGGCTAGTAGTACCGCCGCAAGTCCATGCCGGCGTAGAGCGACGCCACCTGGTCGCCGTAGCCGTTGAACGGCAGCGTCTTGCGGCGGAAGAACTCGCCGATGCGGCGCTCCGACCCCTGGCTCCAGCGCGGGTGATCGACGGCCGGATTGACGTTGGCGTAGAAGCCGTATTCCTCGGCGCGGGTCTGCTGCCAGGTGTTGAGCGGCTCGCGCTCGACGAACCGCACGGTGACGATCGACTTGATGCCCTTGAAGCCGTACTTCCACGGCACCACGAGGCGAATCGGCGCGCCGTTCTGGTTCGGCAGCACCTCACCATAGAGGCCGACCGCCAGGATGGCCAGCGGGTGCATCGCCTCGTCGAGGCGCAAGCCCTCGCGATACGGCCACTGCAGCGCCGGCTCGGTCTGCCCGGGCATCTGCTTGAAGTCGACGAGCGTGCGGAACTCGATGTACTTGGCTTTGCCGGTCGGCTCCATCCGCTTCACGAAGTCGCCGAGCGGGAAGCCGATCCACGGAATCACCATCGACCACGCCTCGACGCAGCGCATCCGGTAGATGCGCTCCTCGAGCGGGAACCACTTGAGGATGTCCTCGATGTTGTAGGTGCCCGGCTTGGCGCACTCCCCTTCCACCTTCACCGACCACGGCCGCGGCCGCAGGCTGTGGGCGTGCTTGGCCGGGTCGCCCTTGTCGAGGCCGTACTCGTAGAAGTTGTTGTAGGTGGTGACGTCGCGGTAGGAGTTGAGCGGCTCGGTGGTGCTCAAGCTGCTCTTCCTGGCGGCCAGCTTCTGCGCGGCCGGATTCTGCGCGAACGCCGGCGACGTGCCGAGTCCGCTGGTCGCCACCGCGGCGGCTGCCGCGCCGGCGGTGCCGATGAACTCGCGGCGGCGCAGGTAGAGTCCGTGCGGGGTGACCTCGGACTCGCGGGTGTCGGGGGCCTGTTTGATCAGCATCGATGTCCACCTCGGGACGTCCGGTCCCGGCCTCGCTCGATCATACCTACGCACGCGACCGGCCACACGGATGCCCGTCACCGGGTCACGGCGTCAGCCGATTGGCGCCGCCTGCCGCCTGGGCCGTTCCCCTTGCCGTCTGTGATGCCGTCTCGGGGAGGACGTGTCGATGCCGTCCGCCCGGCACCTGCGCCCGACCCAGCGGTAGTAGTACCTTGTGGCGGTATGACGACGCGTGACTCCCCCAGTCTGCTCACGCTGCTCGGCCACGAACTGCGGGCGCCCACCGGCGTCATCGGCGGCTACCTGACGATGATCGAGCGGCAGCCGCTCACCCCGGAGCAGGCCCGGGCGCTCGACGGCGCCCGGCGCGCCCAGCACACCCTGGTCGAGGTGCTCGACGACGTCCGCCGTCTGGTCGAGGTCTGGCGCGATCCGGCGCCGGCCGTCAAGCCGGTGCCGCTCACCGACGTGCTGCACCGGACCGTGCAGGCGTGCGGCGGCGTCGACGTCGATCTCGAGGTGTCGATCCATCCCGACGCCGACTTCAGCGTCAGCGCCGCCCGCGACGTGCTCGTGCAGTCGTTCCTGGCCCTGGCCGTCACGGTGGCACGCGAGCACGCCTCGCCCGTCGTGTGCGACGTCACCCGCGAGGGCCCCGGACGCGCACACGCCTTCGCGCTGCTGGCGTTCCTGCCGCGCGGACGCAACTTCCGCGCCGAACCGCGCCGTGTCGACTTCCACCACCTGCGGCCCGGGATGGGCCTGCGGCTGGTCGTCGCGCTCGAACACGTCCGGCGTCTCGGCGGCGACGCGCAGGACCTGGTCAGCGGCGAGACCCCGGCCGGCATCGAGTTGCGCCTGCCGATCGCGTGATCCCGTCGGTATACTGGCGCTCGTGAGCGCGCGGCGCGGGCGACAGCGACGGCTGATGCGGGCGATGGCGATGGCGGGTGTCGTCGCCCTCGGCGCCGCCGGCCTCGCCGCCGACGGCCGCCGACTCGCCGCCGCCGACCGCGCGGCCTTTCGCGACTGGTTCGTCCTGGTCGCCGACGCGCAGTTCGAGCAGCCCGCGGCCGAAGTGACCGACTGCGCGGCCCTGGTCCGTTATGCCTTCCGCGAAGCGCTGCGGCCGCACTCGCCCGAGTGGGCACGGCGCACCGGCCTCACGTTCGTCCCCCGCTACGCCGACGTGACGTCGGGCCCGCCGCCGGGTCCCACCGGCTGGCCGCTGTTCCGCACCGCGGCGGGCGCCGACCCGCGCTATGCGGAGTTCGCCGACGCCCGGACGCTGGTCGGTCTGAACGCCCGCCGGGTGTCGCGCGAGGCCGCCGACGCCCAGCCCGGCGACCTGCTCTACTTCCGGCGCCCCGCCGCCGCCCAGCCCGACCACCTCATGGTGTTCGTCGGCCGATCGCCGTTCGACGCCGGCAGCGACTGGGTGGTGTACCACACCGGGCCCGACGGCGACGACCCGGGCGAAGTGCGCAAGGTGCGCCTCGCCGACCTGCGCCGGCATCCGGCGCCGACGTGGCGGCCGCTCGCCGGGAACACCGCCTTCGTCGGCGTGTTCCGGCTCGATCTCCTATGAGACGACTGGTCCAGCTCCTCGCTGCGGCCGCCGTGCTGCTGACCGCGGCTTCACCGGTCGGCGCGCAGGACGACGCGGCGGCGCCCCGCGGGCCGGCGTTCTCGCTGTCGTCGAGCGAGACGTTCACCAGCCGCGACCGCGCCGAGGTGTGGCTCACCTTCCGCCAGGTGCCGTCGCTCGACTTCCGTCTCTACAAGGTGCGCGACCCGATCGCGTTCCTGAGCGGGCTGCGCGATCCCCACCAGTTCGGCACCGACGAGCCGCTGCCGGTGCCGCAGGAACCGACCGTCCTGGAGCGCGTCGCGCAGTGGAAGGCAGCGCAGCGCCGCCGCGTCCGCGACTTCGTCCGCGCGCAGACCACACTCACCTACCGCCAGGCCCGCCGCGCCGCCGCCGACACGACCCAGGTGTCGCAGCGCGTCCGCCTGCAGGTCGCCACGTTCGCGCAGGTGCCGCTGCTCAACCCCGAGCAGCTGGTGAGTTCCTGGCGCGAGCTGCTCCCCAACTACCGCGACGCCGAGATGCGCCGCCTGCCGCTCGACCTGCCGGGGCGCGGCATGTACGTCGTCGAAGCGGTGCACGACCGCTTGCGCGCCTACACGGTCGTCGTGGTGTCGGACGTCGGCGTCGTGGCCAAGGCGTCGCCGGGCCAGATGCTGCTGTTCGCCGCCGACCGTCACAGCGGCGAGCCGCGCGCCGACTGCGAGGCCCGGGTGCTCGCCCGCGGTGCGGCGGTGGCGACCGGCCGGACGTCCGCCGACGGCGTCCTCGACGCCACGCTGCCCGACGGCACCGCCGACGCGCTCGGCGTCGTGGTGTGCGGGGACGACGTCGGCCTCGCCGATCCGGGCGGCTGGGTGTTCTCCACCCCTGGACGCGAGCTGACCGCCTTCATCTACACCGACAAGCCGATCTACCGGCCGGGCCACACGGCGCACGTGAAGGCGGTGCTGCGCTGGCGGCATCGCGACGCGCTGGCGGCGTTCGATCGGCCCGACGTCGAGCTGCGCGTCACCGATCCAACCGGCATGGTCGTGCGCCGTGAACGGCTGCGCGTGGATGAGTTCGGCGGGGTGAGCACCGACGTGCCGCTCGGCCCCGGCGCGGCGCTGGGCCTCTACGGCATCGCCGTGGCCAGCGGCGATGCCGAGGTGACCGACAGCTTCGAGGTGCAGGAGTACCGGCGCCCCGAGTTCGAGGTGCTGGTCACGATCGCCAATCGCTTCGTGGTCCAGGGCGGCGAGGCGGTGGCCGACGTCCAGGCGCGCTACTACTTCGGCCAGCCGGTGGCCAACGCCACCGTGCACTACGTCGTCGAGAAGCAGCCCTATTGGTCGCCCCTGCGCTGGAGCGACGACGCCGACCCCGACGCCAGCGGCGGCTGGTACGGCGGCGACCTGCGCTCGGAGGGCGACTTGAGGCTCGGCGCCGACGGCCGCGGGCAGATTCGCCTGCCGCTCGACTTGGACGCCGACGGCCGCGACTACTCGGCGCGCATCGAAGCCCGCGTCGCCGACGCCAGCGGCCGGGAGGTGACGGGTGCCGGGGTGGTGCAGGCCACCGTCGGGTCGTATCTGGTCGCCGCCCGGCTCGATCAGTACATGGCCCGTGCCGGCGGCACCGTGGCGCTCGACGCGCGCACCGTGGACTACCAGGGTGTGGCGAGGCCCGCCGTCCCGGTGCGGATCCTGGTCGAGCGGCTGCAGTACGAGAGCGGCTACTACAGCGCGCCGACCGTGACCGTCGTCAGCGACACCGCGGCACGCACCGGACCCGATGGGCTGCTGACGACGCGCGTGCCGGTGCCGGCGACACCGGGCAGCTACCGCGTGGCCGTCGTCGCCCGCGAGCAGGACCGCGACCTGCGCGACGACGCGTGGTTGTGGGTGCCCGGTCCTAGCGAGGGCCCGAGCGACACCACCAACGAGTACCTGGAGTTGCTGGCCGACAAGCGCACGTATGCGCCGGGCGAGACGGCGCGCGTGGTCGTGCGCGGCCGCGACGTGGTCGGCCCGGTGCTGCTCACCAAGGAGGGCCAGCACGTCGCGTGGCACCGGGTGGTGCGCCCCACCGTGGCCGGCGCGTTCGAGATCCCGGTCACCGACGCCGACATCGGCGACGTCTACGTGCATGTCACGCTGCTGCGCGATGGCCGCCTGCTGCAGGCCGACCGCCGGCTGGCCGTGCCCCCCGCCTCGCGGACGCTGCAGATCGCGCTCACCGCCGATCGACCGGTGGCCCGGCCGCAGGAGCCGGCGAGCTTCGCCGTGCAGGTCACCGACGCCGACGGCCGGCCGGTGCGGGCCAGCGTCAGCCTGGCCGTGATCGACGAGTCGGTGTTCGGCGTCAAGGCCGACGCCACGCCCGATCCGACGCGGGTGTTCTATCGCCGTGAGTACTCGCGCGTCGGCACGGCGTTCTCGCGCAATTACCACTTCACCGGCTACTCCGGCACCGACCGGCTGCCGCTGGCGTCGCGGCGCCGCCGGCCGATGTCGCTGGCCGACTTCAAGGCCGATCGGCTGCAGCAGCCGCAGGTGCGCAAGGAGTTCCCCGACGCCATCTACTGGGTGGCCGGGCTGGTGACCGACGGCGGCGGACGCGGCCGCATCACCGTGCGCTATCCAGACTCGCTGACCACCTGGCGCCTCACCGCGCGCGCCGTCACCACCGACACCAAGGTGGGCGCGGCGGTGGCCCGGACCACCACGACCAAGGACCTGATCGTGCGGCTCGTCACGCCGCGCTTTCTCACCGAAGGCGACACGGTGGCGACGCCGACCATCGTGCACAACTACGTGGCCGACACCCGCGAGACGCGCGTGGCGGTGGCGGCGACCGGTGTGACCGCCGGCGGCGCCACGACGCCGGTGAGCGGCGCGGTCGCCGGCAACGGCGAACGCCGGGACCCGTGGACCTACACCGCCGGCACGCCGGGCTCGGCCGTGTTCACCGCCACGGCGGCGGCCGGTGGCGATCGCGACGCGCTCGAACTCACCGTTCCCATCCGGCCGTACGGCGTGCGCCGAGAAGCCGCGGCCGCCGGGTCGCTCGCCGGCGGCGCCGAGACGACGCAGACGCTCGCCGTGGCCGACACGGCCAATCCCGCCGCGCGGACCATCCGCGTCAGCCTGGCGCCGTCGATGGCCGGGGCGCTGCTCGGCGCCGCCGACCAGCTCACCAGCTTCCCCTACGGCTGCACCGAGCAGACGCTGTCGAGCTTCATTCCCAACCTCGTGGTGACGCGGGCCCTCGCCCAACTGCAGCTCGCGCCAACCGAACGGACGTCGGTGCTCGGCCGGCAAGTGACCGACGGGCTGCGTCGCCTCTACGACCTGCAGCACGACGACGGCGGCTGGGGCTGGTGGTCGTCGGACGGCAACCACCCGTTCATGACCGCTTATGCGCTGTCGGGATTGGTCGAGGCCGAAGCGCACGGCTACCGCGTAGACACCGGCCGGCGCGAGCGTGCGGTGCAGCGGCTGGCGGCGATGGCGCTCGACTACCCGCGCGCCGAGCCCGAGCTGAAGGTCTACATGACGTGGGTCCTCAGCCGGGCGCTGGGCGAGCGGGCGCAGCTCGAGGTCTACGGCGAGGGCGACGTCCGTACCTACACGCGGGCTGCCGCCCTCGACGACGTGTGGGCCGCACGCACCCGCATGTCGGCCTACGGCCACGCCCTGCTGGCGCTGGCACTCAGCGCCGCCGACGACGCGCGCGCCGACGAGGCGGTACGCCTGCTCACCGCGGCGGTGCTTCGCGAGGGTGCGCTCGCGCACTGGGCGAGCGACCGCGATCCGCTGCTGTTCGACGGCGTGGACACGAGCGTCGAGGCCACCGCGCTGGCCGTGAAGGCGATCGCCGCACGGACCCCCGACTCGCCCCTGCTGGAGCCGGCCGTGCGCTGGTTGATGCTGAACCGCACCGCCGGGTGGTGGGGCTCCACCAAGCAGACCGCGCTGGCCCTCGACGGCATGCTCGCCTACATGCGGGCGCGCCGCGACACCGGTGCCGTCGGCGCGGTGGACGTGCTGGTGAACGGCGCACCGGCCGGCACGCACACGTTCACGCGCGAGTCGCTCGTCGCGTCCACGCCCGTCGAGATCACCGCGCCAGCCGTCGCCGGCGCCAACACCGTGCGCGTCGTCGCGCGTGGCACCGGCACCGTCCACTGGGCGGCGACCGCGGAGTACTTCGATCCGATGGCGGCGCAGCATCGTCGGGGGTCCAGCGACCTGGCCATCACCCGGGCCTACACGCGGCTGGAATCCACGCGCCAGAACGGCCGGCTGGTCTATCGCGAGGTGCCGATTGCCGGGCCGGTACGAACCGGCGACGTCCTGGCGGTACGCCTCACGGTGGCCGGCGGCGGCGACTGGCGCTACCTGCTGCTCGAGGATCCGATTCCGGCCGGCACCGAGGCGCTGGCCGACCGCGGCAGCTACCCGCTGGCGCGCGAGACGCCGTGGGCGCGGCTGTCGCGGCAGGAGTTCCGCGACGACCGCTCGGCGTTCTTCCTCGAGGCGCTCGAGAACGGCCGCGCCGACGTGCTCTACCTGCTGAAGGTCGTCAGCGACGGCGCCTTCCGCGCGTCACCGGCGCGAGTGACGCCGATGTACGTGCCCGACGTGCACGCGTCGTCGGAGCCGTTCACGCTGCAGGTGACGACGACGCCCGGAGCCGGCGGCCGATGATCCGCGCCGGCCTGCGCGTCACGCTCTGGCTCACCGTCGCGCTGGCGGCGTTGGCGGCGCTCTTCTGGGCGCTGGTCTCGACGCCGGAGTCCAACGTGTGGATGCTGACGCTGTCGGCCCTGCTCGTGCTGGCCATGCTGGTCGTGGCCGGTCTGGCGGTGGACGTGGCCATCCGCCTGTGGCGCGGCCGTCCGCTGCGCCCGACCGGCCTGGGCGATCTGCTGTGGCCGGCGGTGCGGCTGGTGCCCGCGGTGGCGCTGTTCGCACTCGTGTGGTGGCTGGCCCGCGCCGCGGGCGCCTGGGTCGAGGCTTCGCGGGGGCGCATCACGGCCACGCTGATTGCCTGGTTCGGCTGGGCCGATCCCGGGCCGATCTTCACCGCCGCGGCATGGCTGACGGCGCTGGCCGCGTGGGTCGCCGGGCCGCTGCTCGCCCTGGGACTGTTCGGCGCGCTCACCCGCGGTGCGGCGCTCGCCGGGGCGACGCGCTGGCTGCGCCAGTCGCTGTCGCTGCATGCGCTGGCCATCGGCGGGCTGCTGGTGCTGGCGCTGGCACGCGCGTGGCCGTGGCTCGAGGCGTGGCGGCCGGCGCTGCCGCCAACCGCCGTGCAGTTGGTCTTCGCCGGCGCCAAGGTGGCGCTGGGATTGGCCGGACTGGCCGTGGTCGGCGCCGGGTTCATCCGGCTGGCAGCGATGGAGCCCGATCGCGTGCACCCGGGCTCGGCACCGCCGCTGTAGCCGGCGGCGCCGGGTCGATGAACAGCGGACCGGTCGCCAGCAACGCCACCCGCGGGATCAGGAACTCGCCGAGCGCCAGCCGCGGCGGGGTCGGCGCCATGGCCCCGAGATCGACGCCCTGGATCGCCGCTCGGCTCGCCGCAATCACCCAGAGGCGCCGCGGGTTCGAGAGGAACGTGGCGCCGCTCGGCAGCCGGCCCGCCAGGCGCAGCGGTCCGGTACCGAGCACGGCGCGGGCCGTGGCGGCGATCGCCGACAACCCCCGGCGATCGCGCCACAGCCACTCGGGGACCGCCGCTGCAACCGCAGTCAGCAGGCGTGTCCGCCATGGGGCCGCCATCGTCATCCGCCACGCCACGGCGCGGCCGCCGTCCACGGCCACACTCAGCGTCCAGGGACCGTCCCACTCGAGGCGGATGGGGACGACGGCGACACGCTCCAGCGCCGGCGCGAAGTGGCTGGTGCAGCCCTGGTCGCAGGCGGCGTCGGTGTAGAACGTCCACGCGCCGTCGGCACGGCGATGCCAGACGGCGGTGTAGCCGCAGCCGCTCGACGCCACCGGAAAACGGCGCAGGGCCAGCAGGTCGCCGGAGGCGAACGCCACGCCGAGCACGCCGTAGCCGAGGTAGCGATCGCCGGCGCCGGGCGGCACGGAACCGCCGCGTTCGACCGCGGCGATCACTTCGGCGGGCGCGTCGGCAGGAGCGGGCATGATCTCTCCGTCGCGGCGCGCGCTAAGATGGCGCCGGCGGCCGCTCTGCCTGTTTCACGACGGAGGAGCGTCGAACCCGCCAGCGCGTGTCAGACCGTGAATTCCGTGGGGGGCGCCCTGTCCGAGATCACCCAGCTCCTCCAGGCGCACCGCGCCGGCGACCCCGACGCCGTCAACCAGCTGGTGCCGTTGCTCTACCAGGACCTGCGGCGCATCGCCCGCATCCAGCTGCGCCGGCGCGCCGGGCACGACTCGCTCGACACCGGCGGGCTGGTCCACGAGGCCTATCTTCGGCTCGTCGATCAGTCGCGCGCCGACTGGCACGACCGCGGCCACTTCCTGGCCGTTGCCGCCATCGCCATGCGGCAGATCGCGGTGGACCACGTGCGGCGGCGGGTGCGCCTCAAGCGCGGTGGCCCCGAGGCCCGCGTGCCGCTCGACAGCGGACACGCCGCCCCTGACGACTGGGAGCGGATTCTGAGCGTCGATCTCGCGCTGCAGAAGCTCGAGGCGGTGGACGCGCGCCTGGCCCGCACGGTCGAGTGTCGCTACTTCGCCGGCCTGTCGGAGGAGGAGACCGCCGAGGCGCTCGGCGTGTCGCTGCGCACGGCGCAACGCGAGTGGTTCAAGGCGCGCGCGTGGTTGCGCGCCGAACTCGGCGGAGCGAGGCCGTGATCGATCGCTCGCGCTGGGCGGCGGCCGACGCGCTGATCGACGAGGCGCTCGGCCTGCCGGCCGAGGCGCGCGAGGCGTTTCTCCAGGCGCGTGCCGGCCACGACCCGGCCCTGCTCGACGTGCTGCGGGCGGTGCTGCACGAAGCGAGCACGACCGACGGGTTCCTGGCGCCGGATCCGGCGGTGGCCTCGGCGGTGGTGGAGGCCCTGGAGGTGAGCACGGCGGCGCCCGACCGCGGGCCCGACGTGCTGGTGCCCGGCGGCGCCATCGAACACTACGTGATCGAGGCGCTGATCGGCCGCGGCGGCATGGGCGAGGTCTACCGGGCGCGCGATCGGCAGCTCGGCCGCGCCGTCGCCCTCAAGGTGGTGCCGCAGCGCTTCGCCACCGATCCCGATCGCCTCGGCCGCTTCCGCCGCGAGGCCCGCGTCCTGGCCTCGCTGAGCCATCCCGGCATCGGCGCGATCTACGGGATCGCCAGGGCCGACGGGGTCGAAGCCCTAATACTCGAGTTCGTCGAGGGGCCGACGCTGGCAGAGGCCATCGCCGCCGGGCCGCTGACGCTGCCCGAGGTGCTGCGCATCGCCCGCGGCCTGGTCGACGCGCTCGACGCCGCGCACGCCCGCGGCATCCTGCATCGCGACCTCAAGCCCGCCAACATCAAGCTGACCGCCGACGGCGCGGTGAAGGTGCTCGACTTCGGGTTGGCCAAGGCGCTCGACTCGGCGACCGACGCCGTCGAGACCACCGACCTCACCGGCCAGACGCCGGGCATGCTGCTGGGCACGGCGTCCTACATGAGTCCGGAGCAGGTGCGGCGGCAGCCGCTCGACCAGCGTGCCGACATCTGGGCCTTCGGCTGCATCGTGTTCGAGATGCTGACCGGGACGCGCGCCTTCCCGGCCACGTCGCTCCAGGACGTGCTGGCCCGCGTCCTCGAGCGCGAGCCGGCCTATTCGCTGCTGCCGGGCACGACCCCGCCGGCGGTGCGCCGGCTGCTGCGCCGCACGCTCGAGAAGGAGCCGCAGCGCCGGCTCGGCTACATCGGCGATGCGCGGCTCGATCTCGACGACGCCGCGCAGAGCCCGCCCGATGACGGCGACCCCGGACCGGCGGCCGGCGCGCGCCGGTCGTGGGTAGCGGCCGGCCTGCTCGGCCTGGCGCTCGGTGCGGCCGGGGCAGGCGCGCTGGCGTGGCGCGCGACACGGCCCGACTCCGTGCCCCCGGTTGTCCGCTTCGCGGTGTCGCTCGACGACGCCGATCCGGTCTTCAGCTATCAGCCCATGCTGGCCGTGTCACCCGACGGCCAGACGGTGGCCTATCGCGCCCGCCGCGACGGCGCGACCCGCATCCATCTGCGCCGCGCCGACGATCTCGCCGTGCGGACGCTCGACGGCACCGAGGGCGCCACCGGACTGTTCTTCTCGCCCGATGGGCAGTGGCTCGGCTTCGACGGCGACGGAGTCCTGAAGCGCGTGGCGCTCGCCGGCGGCACGCCAGTGGCGATCGGACCTGCCCCCGGCGGCGTCACCGCCGCGTGGGCCGCCGACGACACCATCGTGTTCGCCACCAACACCGGCCGGGTGCTGCAGCGGATCCCCGTCGGCGGCGGCGCGCCGGTGGCGGTGACGGCGCTCGACGCGGCGCGCGGCGACACGCTGCATTTGCTGCCGCAGGCCTTGCCCGGCGGCCAGCGGGTGCTGTTCACCATCGTCGCCGGGCGCGCCCACCACGTCGGCATCGCCGACCTGGCCACGGGCGGCGTTACGGTGGTGGCCGAGGGCACCCACGGGCGTTTCCTCGCGCCCGACACGTTGCTCTTCGTCCGCCAAGGCACGCTCTTCGGCCAGCGCTTCGACGTCGACGCCGGCGAGGTGTCGGGACCGGCCGTGCCGCTGGTGGACGGCGTGGCCACGACCGACGGCACGGTGGGCCACTTCGACGCCGCCGCCGGCGCCCTCGCCTTCGTGCCCGCGGGCCAGGTACCGCCGCCGAAGCGCGAGCTGGTCTGGCTCGACCGCGACGGGCGGGTCACGCCGATTCCGGCGCCGCCGCAGCCGTTCACCCGCATCGCGCTGTCGCCCGACGGCAGCAAGGCCGCGGTCGGCATCGACGATCCGGACAACGCCGACATCTGGGTCGTGGACCTGGTGCGTGGGACCTCGACGCGGCTGACCTCCGAGCCGACGATCGACAGCGCCCCGGTGTGGTCGCCCGACGGCCGCTGGATCGCGTTCCGGTCCGAACGCGAGAGCCCCGGGCTGTTCCGCCGCGATGCCCTCGGCGCCGGACCGATCGAGCAGCTCAGCACCACCGATGGGCCGATCCACAGCCCGTCGGCGTGGTCGCCAGACAGCACCACCCTCTTCTTCTCCCTGTTCCGCAGCTACACGCGCCAGGCGGTGGCAGCGGTGACGCCGCCGGACCGCACCGTGCGGGTGCTGCTCGACGGGGACTTCGCGCAGTTCGAGCCGCAGCTGTCCCCCGACGGACGCTGGCTCGCCTACCAGTCGAGCGAGTCGGGCCGCATCGAAGTGATGGTGCGCCCCTATCCCGACGTGACCGGCGGCCGCTGGCAGATCTCGACCGCCGGCGGCTCGTCGCCGCGCTGGAGCCCCGACGGCCGCGAGCTCCTGTTCATGGACGGCACCGGCCTGGCGGCGATGCCGGTGACACCGGGCGCGACGTTCATGGTCGCCCGCATCCGGCGGCTGTTCGAGATCGCGCCCTACGGCACGCGCCTCGGCGCCGACTACGAGGTGTCACCCGACGGGCGCCGGTTCCTGTTCGTGCTCGACCAGCCGCCGCCGCCGCGCCGGCCCACGCACCTGGTCGTGGTCCAGCACTGGGGCGACGACGTGCGGCGCCGGGTCGCGGAAGGCCGCTAGCGCCGACTCGACTTCGGCGCTCATCGCCTTGGCGAGCTGCCGGTGCAGGACCCGCACCTCGTCGAGCGACCAGCTGAAGCCGGCGATCGCCTCGGTGACGTCGAACACCGGCGTGCCAAGCGCCGTGCGCGCCGCCTCGTAGCCGGCCAGGGCCGCGTCGCCGCCGGCCGCCAGGGCTCGCGCCAGCAATTCGGCGTGCAGCAGGGCGTCGGTGATGCCGTGGGCGGTGAGCGGGTCCTTGAAGTAGCCGGCATCGCCGACCAGCGCCCAGCCTGGACCGTGGCTGCCCACGAACACGCCGCGCTGGCCGCCGAAGCCGTGCAGGCCGTGCACCGGCGCGCGCCCGGCGAGCTGGTCGGCCAGCCGCGGGTCGAGCCCGGCGAGGACGCGACGGAAGCCGCCGGCGACGTCCCCGCGGAACGTCGCCGCGAAGCGCGCCGAGGGCACGGTGACGAACACGCACGCGGCGTCGTCGTTGGTGGCGATGACGCCGACACACGCGTCGGTGCCGTAGACCCAGCGGTAGGCATCGCCGGGGCACCCCCCCAGTGGCCGTACACCGTGGCGGTGGTCGCCTCGCCCGCCCGGATCACCTCGGCGCCGACCAGCTTGCCGACGGTGGAGTGGCGGCCGTCGGCGCCGACGACCGTCGCGGCCCTGACGTCGTGGGTGGTGCCGTCGCGGTCGACGATCGCCGCGCCGACGACGCGGCCAGCGTGGTCACGGTGCAGGCCGGCGAGACGTCCGCCGAAGCGCACCTCGGCACCGGCCGCGACGGCGGCCTCGGCCAGCACCCGATCGAGCACGGTGCGGCGCGGGGCGTAGAGCGCCGCAACCCCGTGCTTGTCGGGAATGGCGATCTCGAGCGCGTCGTCGCCATAGACGAACGTGGTGCGACGGATCGCCGGCGTGTTCGCCGCGACAATCGCCGGCAACACGCCCCAGCGGTGCAGCTGGACGACGGCCCCGCGCATCAGCGCGTGGGTGGACAGCGTGTCGCTGCCGGGGAGCCCCGGGTCGACCACCAGGACCCGGGCGCCCTGTCGGGCGAGGCACAGCGCGGTGGCGGCACCGGCGCAACGGGCGCCGACGACGAGCACGTCGACGGCGGCAGGCAGAGGCGGCGTCATGCGGCAGCTCCGTGGTGACCGAGGTTGGCGGCAATCGCGTCGGCCAGCGCGGCGGCGTCGACACCGACGCCGTCGAGGAAGCTCGAACTGCGATGGCGGAGGAAGTGGAGACCGAGTGCGAACAGGCCGGGCAGCGGCGTGACGCCGCGGTGATGGACGATCTCGCCGCGGCCATCGAGCACCGGCACCTGCAGCCACGGATAGCGGCGCTGGAATCCGGTGGCCCACAGCACGATCCGGATCCCTTCGCGATCCAGGTCGCGCGTGTGGACGCGCGCATCGGCGAAGGCCGGCCAGTGCGGCACGAAGGGCGGCGGCGCGACGTCGGCGTCCTGGCGGTCGAGACGGCCGAGCAGGATCGCCAGCTTCAGGTCGGCGGCGGCCGTCGTCGCGATGAGGTCGTCGTCGAAGGTGGCGCGCACGCCGTCGAGGGCGACCAGGCGGCCGACCACCGCGGCGCCACGCCCGGCCAGTCCGCGCAGATCGATGGACTCGTGGGTCGGCCGGCCGACCAGCTGCAGCGACGGCTGGGCCCGCGACGCCGACAGATCGGGCACCGCGTCGGTGGCCTCGCGCAGGATGCCGAGCTGGTCGAACCACCGGAAGAGATCGCGACCGCGGTAGAGCCGCGGCACGCGGGTGTGCTGGCCGGCGGCGACGACCACCCGCCGCCCGGCGCGGACCAGCTCGTCGGCGATCTGCAGGCCGGAGGCCGAGGCGCCGACGACCAGCACGCCGCCGTCGGGAAGCGCCTCCGGCGCGCGGTAGTCGCCGGGCACGAGCTGAGTGAGCCGGCCCGCCGCCTGGCGGGCCAGCCCCGGCACCAGCGGCGTGTCGCAATGGCCAGTGGCGACGACCACCTGCCGGGCGCGCCAGGCGCCGGCGGTGGTGTGCACGTCGTAGCCGCCGGCGGCGGCGTGCATCGACTCGACGGCCGCGCCGGTGATGACCGGCGCCTGCGACCCTTCGGCGTAGCGCTCGAGAAACGTGACGACGTCGGCCACCCGCATGTAGCCGTCGGGGTCGGGCCCGTCGTAGGCGAAGCCGGGCAGCCGCGTCATCCAGTTGGGGGTCAGCAGCCTGAGCGACCGCCAGCGTTCCCGGCGCCAGCGCTCGGCGACCTCGCCCCGTTCGAGCACCACGTGGTCGATCCGCCGGTCGGACAGGCAGCGGCTCATCGCCAGACCTGCCTGTCCGCCGCCGACGACCAGCGTGTCGATGCGTCGCATGGTCGGACCTACGCCGCGGCGACCGTGATGTCGACCGGGACGCCGTTGGTCAGCACGTCGTAGACCGCCGAGCGCGCCCGCGCCTGGGCGACCAGCCCCTCGAGCACCTCGGCCGGCGCGTCGCCGGCGATGGCGACGTTCAGACGCAGCTTCTGGTAGCCGTTGCGGACCGTCTTGGACAGCCCCAGGATGCCCTGCAGGTCGATCTGGCCTTCGATGGTCGACTCGACCGAGGTCAGCCGCACGCCGCGCGCGGCGGCGATGTTGCCGATGCCAGCGGTGATGCACGAGGCCAGGCCGTGGAGCAGGAACTCGACCGGCGTCGGACCGCGGTCGGCGCCGACCAGCACCGCCGGGTGATCGGCCTGGTAGCGGAACGGCGCGGCGTGCTCGTGACGGCCGCCGGCGCCGTCGAACGCTTCGATGGTGGTCTCGCTGCACGTGCCGTCGACCCAGCGGTTGCGGGCCCGGAACGTGAACGCGGCCAGGGCCGGGGCGCCCTTCACGGCGTCGATGGTGGCGAAGAGCACCGGCGTGTTGACGCCATTGAGCGGCGTCGGGGCGGGACGGGAAGTGGTGGCAGCGGTCGGCATCGTGTCCTCCTGGTGGCGTCGCGTCAGTGCGGCGCGTCTGGTGGGATCACGACGGCAGGCGGCGTTACCCGCCACGGGCCAGACCAGTGGCAGGAACTTCAGCGGATGTCGGTCCAGCGCGTGCCCGCGGCGATGGCGCGGCGGACGCACCGCTCGGCGCGGGCGTAGGCTTCGCGCTGGGCCCCGGCCGACACCGGCCGCAGGACCTCGGCGTCGCTGGGGCAGCCGCCGCGCGCGCCGGTCACCGTGGCCGGCGCCTCGGCGCTGGCGAAATACATCGCCAGGCCTTCGCGCACCCACGCCGGCCGCGACGCCACGGCCGCGTCGATCACCACGTGCGCCACCTCGTGCCGCAGGGTCGACTCGAGGCTCCCCCGCTGGCGCAGGATGGCCACGGGCAGCAGGTCGATGGTGCGACCCACGGCGGCACCGGCCACCCACCACGGCTGGCCCGTGACCCGCCCGAAGCTCTCGACGGTCGGGTGGACGGTGATGGTGATCCCCGACGGCTCGGGCAACCCGGCCCGTTGGGCGATGTCGGCACGCGCCCGGCGCACCAGACCGACCACGGCGGCGCGCTCGCGCTCGTCGGCCGCAGGCAGCGCCAGCTTGAGGTCGGGCTCGCCATCACCGGCATGGGGCGCCGCCGGCGGCACCGGCGCGGTGACCGAGGGGGGCGACGCCACCGCCGCGGTCGTCTCGATCGGCGGGCCGCCGCCGATCGTGAGATCGCCGAAGTAGGCCTTGAGGATCGCCGTCGCCGACTCGCCACGGGCGGCGCGGCGGCCGGCGCCGATCACGCACAGGCCGACGCCGTGCCCGTAGCCGACGCCGCGAAAGCGGTACCCGGCGGCCGTGCGCGTCACCTCGAACGCCGTGCTGCGCAGCAGCTGCCAGCCCAGCGTACGGCCCACCGCCATGCGCAGTTCGTGGGCCGAGATCTCTGGCGGCGTGAAGCCCTCGACGTGCAGCGTGCCGGCACGGCGCGAGGCGGTGCGATCGACGACGCGCAGGCCGCGCAGTCGCTGCCCGCGCAGCCCGGCGGCGCGCAGCGCCCGCTCGAGCTCATCGGCGCGCAGCTCGTTGGACCACGCCGGCTCGTCGGCGCAGGCGTCGTCGTGCGCCGCGGCAGGGCGATAGTCGGTCGCCCCGGGCCACACCTCTGACGCCAGCGCCGGGATGCCGCCGCAGAGCGCCGAATAGTAGACGAACGCCGGCTGGCCGCGATCGAGGAGCACCCGGCCGGCGGTGGCCAGCGTCGCCGCGCGCGCCGCCGCGATGGCCGGCCGCATCACCTGGCAATGCGTGGTGTCGCACAGGTCGAAGCCTTCGGAGCGATGGCGATGCCGGTTGGCGGCCGCGAAGGTGCGGCTGACGATGGCCAGCGCCTCGTGGGCGGCGCGGCCGGCGCGCGGCTGGCCTTCGCCGGAGATCACCCGCGCGACGTACTCCTCGACCGCCAGCGTCACCGGGCGCACCGATCCGTCGGCCGCGGTGACGCCGATGCGGATCGTGCGTCCGCCGCTGGCGGCGCGTAGGTCGGCGTCGGTGACCGCAACACCCGGCGCCGCGACGGCCCCGACCGGCGCGGCCGCCTCCCGCGGCGAGGGCGAGGTCGCCGACCCCGGCGTCTCGACGAGCAGCCGCCCCGCCAGGTCCGCGGCGTCGATACCGGCGCCGCCAGGAGCAGCGACGATCGCCGACGGCGACGCGCCGTCGGTGCCGGTGAACACCACGGCGAGCCCGAGCGACCGCCCGCCCGGCATCGGCGCGGTGCCGGTCTTGGCCAGCAGACCGGGGCGCGCGCGGCCGGCGGGGCCGGCCGAGCCGTACTCCGCGGCGCCGCGCATGCCGGCCTGTACCAGCGCCCGTGCCGCCGGCGACACCGTCATCGCTGCGGCCGACGTGTCGGCCACCACCGTCGCCACCGCGTCGCGGAGCGCCCGCGGCGTCGTGGCGGGGCCGGCGAGACCGAGGACGGCCGCCGCCCACGGTGTGCCGTCGGGAATCGGCACGAGGCCGGCCCGCCGGCGCACGTCGTTCAGCACCGCGCGCGGCACCCGCGCCGCCAGCTGCACGAAGTAGTCGTTGCAGGAGTAGGCCAGCGCCTCGGCCGGCGAGAGCGGGCGCTTGAGGTCGGGGTGCGAGCAGACGAAGCGGCGGCCGTCGGCGGTGACGACGCGCCGGCACAGATGGCCGTCGGTCTCGCGGACCACGCCGGCCTCGACCGCCGCCGCCAGGGCGAACACCTTGGCGATCGACCCGGGCAGCACCGGCGTGTCGAGCACGTCGGGACGCGCCTGCAGCAGCGGCCGAGCCGGGACGCCAGCCACGACCAGCACGGCCGCCTCGGGCGGCACCCGCGGCGCCTGCGCCGTCGCCGCCACCGCCGTGGCCCACAGCAGCGCCGCCAGCCCGGCGATCGCCGGGCCGCGGCCGCCGCTCACAGCTTGGTCTTGCAGCCGGGCCTGCAGCGACATGGGATGGTCTTGTCGCCCTCGGTGTTGTAGTCGTAGGTCAGCTCGTCGCCCGGCTCGATGCGCTTGGCCGCCCTGATCCAGATCGTCTTGCCGTCCACGGCGCTGTAGCAGTTGGGCTGGCACGAGTGGTTGATGAAGCGGGCGACGTTGCCGCCGACGTTGGCATCCCGCGACCAGTTGCGGTTGATCCGGAACACCCAGATGCAGCCCTGGTTCAGGTAGCGATCCTCGCGGACGTCGCTCTGCTTGTTGGTGATGAGCTCACCGGCGTAGTCCACGATGATCTTGTTCTTGTTGATCGGTTCGGCCGCGAACACGCCCCAGCCGTGGAGCTTCGAACGCCGGCGGACGATCTTCGGGAAGTACAACGACGACGACATGCGTCCGACAGTGTAGCAGCCCGACCCGCGCCGCGGCAGCCGGCGCATGCGCGCCCGCCATCCGATCGATGGCACCGATGCAGTCGCTGAGGTAGAGTGAACGCCGGTTCCCGGGCCTCGGCCCGGAGGAGGCACACCGTGCGACGACTGGCAACGACCGTTCTCATCGGACTCGTGGGTGTGGGAGGCAGCAGCATGGCGGCGCAGATCCAGCGATGGGGCGGGCCCACGCAGTTCCCCTTCAGCGCGGCGACCAAGGCCGACGGGCTCGTCTACGTCGCCGGCACGATCGTCGCCGAGGGCGACATCCGCAACCAGACCCGCCGCGTCCTCGAGAGCATCGACCAGACGCTGCAGAAGGCCGGCTCCAGCCTGGCCAACGCCGCGTCGATGCACGTCTACCTGAAGAGCGCCAGCGACTTCGCGGCCATGAACGAGGTCTACCGCACGTTCTGGAAGGCCGACCCGCCGGTGCGCACGACGATCGTCGCCGACTTCGTGGTGCCGAACGCGCTCATCGAGATCGCCGCGGTGGCGGTGCCCACCGGCGGCCCGCGCCAGGTGATCCACCCGGCCGACTGGATGAAGTCGCCGAACCCCTACAGCTACGGCATCAAGACCGGCAACACGCTGTTCCTGGCCGGGCTGGTCGCCCGCAACGGCAAGGACAACAGCGCCGTGCCTGGCGACATGACGGTCCAGACCAAGGCGGTGCTCGACAACGGCGCCGCCATCCTCAAGGCCGCGGGCATGGGCTTCGAGCACGTGGTCAGCTCGCGCGTGTTCATCACCGACGTGACGCAGTTCCAGGCGATGAACGAGGTCTATCGCACCTACTTCCCCAAGGACCCGCCGGCCCGCGCCACCGTCGTCGCGCCGCTGATGGGCGGGGCGTCGGTGGTCGAGATCACGATGACCGCGGTGAACGCGCCCAAGCAGACCTTCACCACGCCGGCCGCCGACGGCACCCCGGGGAAGCCGAGCCCGATCTTGAGCAGCGCCGTCAAGGTGGGCAACCGGCTCTACCTGTCGGGCATGCTCGGCAACACGCCCGAGACCAAGGGCAACATGGAAGCGCAGACCAAGGAGACGCTGGCTCGCATCGGCCGCACCCTCACCGCCGCCGGGTTCGGCTGGGGCGATCTGGTGGACGGCATCGTCTACATCACCGACCCCGCGCAGTTCGACGCCATGAACCGCGGCTACCGCTCGGTGGTGAAGGAGCTGCCGGCGCGCGCCACGGTCAAGACCGGCCTCGTCAACGCCGATGGACTGGTCGAGATCATGTTCGTCGCGTCGAAGTAGCTAGTGGAAGCGCCAGATCGAGGCGTCGTAGCTCCACGCGGTGAAGGCCAGCCGGCGACCGTCGGGTGACCACGCCGGCTGTGACTTGTGGATCGGGTCGGTGGTGAGCTGCTCCACCGGCCCGCCCGTCAGGGCCCGCCGGAACAACTGGAAGTAGCCGTCGGCGGCCGGCGCGACGAAGGTGAACGCCGAGCCGTCGGGGGCCACCGCCAGGCCCGGGAAGTCGTGCTCGCTGGCGAAGCGGTGCAGCACCTGCACCGGCGCCGCCCCCGAGGTGTCGGCCAGCAGCACGGCGTGGCGTCCGGGCGCCTCTTTGGCGATCGCGACGACGCGCCGGCTGTCGGGCAGCCATTCGCCGTGCGTCACCTCGTCGAAGCCGGCCGTCGCCACCTCGCGTAGCTCCGCGGTGACCTGGCCGCTCGCCTGATCGACGCCGATCGTGAACATCACGCCGCGGCCGGCGCGCGTGCCGTCGAGCAGCACGGTGCGGCCGTCGGGCGACCAGCGCGGCCAGCCCACTTCGGCGCCGCGGCCCAGCATGGTGATCCGCCGATCCGGCGTGCTTCCGTCGGCGGGCCGCAGCCACACGTCGTCCGACTGCTCGCGGTGCGAGTGGAAGACGATCCACCGGCCGTTGGGCGACCATGCCATCCCCTGGTCCTCGGAATCGGAGTCCTCGAGCACCTGCGATGGCGCGTCGGCAGCCACCGGGCTGCGCACGTCCACCACGCCGACTTCCTGAGCGATGTCCGGATAATTCGCGTCGTCGATCTGCCGGCGCCACGTGCCGAAGGTCATCGACACGAGGGGCTCGGTGGGGTGCCACCACGGCGTCTCGGCCTGGAAGGTGGTGAGCGGCCGCACGCGGCCGTCGGCGAGTTCGCCGAGGAACGTGCGGTACTCCTGGGTCTTGTAGACGACGGTGCCGGTGGCGGCGACGGTGGCGCCGTAGCTGTCGCGGCCGGTCGCGGTGAGGCGGGTAGCCGCGCCGGTGGCCCGGTCGATGCGCCACAGATCGAGGAACCCACGGGCATTGGCGGCGGGTGCATAGACGATGGCGCCGTCGCGCGAGAACGCCGCCGCGCCGGCCAGGTCGAGCACCGGCGTCGTGGCCAGCGGCGGCGCGCCGCACGGCGACGACAGCCGGCCGCCCTCGGGTCCGGCGACGACGCAGGCGATCTCGGTCGGCGATGCCCAGGCCGGCGCCAGCGGTCGCCCGCTGGCGATCGCCGTCTTCCACAGCTCCTGCCCGTCGAGGCGAATCCGCCACAGGGCCGGGCCGTCGCGATCGGTGGCCAGCGCGGCGATCCAGCCGCCGTCGGGGCTGACGGCGATCTGCCGCAGGCTGTTCGCGCCCAACTCCACGCCAGTCGTCGCGCCGGAGCCCTTCAGCGTCGTCGTCGGCCACAGGGGCCGCGTGCCGACGCCGACTTCGAGCAACTGCCAACGCGCCGCGGCGCCGCCGTCCTCGAAGATCAGCCGGCGGTCGTCGATCCACGCGACGTGCCGCACCTGTCCCTCGCCGGCCGCCGAGGCGAGGTCCACGCCGCCGCCGATCGGCACGATGCGCACCTGCCGCCCCTCGGAGTAGGCCACCAGCCGGCCGCTCGGCGACACGGCGACGGCTGGGTCGCGATAGCCGACGATGCCGCGCTGATGCGCGGTCGCCACCCAGTGGACGGTCGGCGGCTCGGCCGCCGCGGCGGGCGGCGGCTCGCCTCCCGCGCGCAGCCAGATGGCGGCGCCGCCGATGGCGAGCACGGCGAGCAACAGGAGGACACGAGGCGACATGGCGCGCATTGTACGGGAGCGCGGCGATAATCGACGGCGATGAGCCCCGCGCTGTCCCCCGAGACGATCGACCTGATCGGCTACGCCGCCGCCATCTGCACCACGGCGTCGTGGATCCCGCAGGTGCTGCGGACGTGGCGATCGCGCTCGGTGGACGACCTGTCGCTCGGCATGCTCGCGGCGTTCTCCACCGGCGTGCTGCTGTGGCTGATCTTCGGTCTGGCGCTCGGCTCGCGGCCGATCATCGCCGCCAACGCCGTGACCCTGGCGCTCAACCTGCTGCTCGTCGTCCTGCGCATCCGCTTCGCCCGGCGGGCGCCAACGACCCCAGGGCTTTCGTAGGGCCGGCCGTCAGGGCCTTCGCAGGACAGGCCTTCAGGCCTGCCGCCTCAGGCGCGGTTGCGGTACAAGGCGTCGTCCACGGCGCGGGCCATCGCCGCCTGGTCGAGCGGCCGGCCGAGGAACGCCGCGACTTCGGCAGCAGCCGCGGCCGGCGCTTTCACCGCAGCGGCGTAGTCGATTTCCAGCGTGCGGAAGCAATCGCGGGCGGCCAGGAAGCGCCGCACCTGGGCCAGGTGCGCGGTGTAGACCTCCCGCGTCCGGGCGTCGTCACCGGCCTCCCCGGCCTCGCCGCGGCGCACCAGCATCGCCTGCTGCGACGCCAGGACCTCGCCGAGGTCCCGGCGCATGAAGACCACGCGGTAGTCGTGACGCTCGGGCAGATGGGTGAGAAGGAACGAGATGATCTTGACGGCCTTGCCGCGGGCCTCGGGCAGCCACGACAGGTCGCCGCCCTTGTCGAGGTCCTTCACCGCCTCGAACTCGAAGTAGCCCTTCGGGTTGCTCACGTCGGCGGCCCGCTGGCCGTCCTCGAGCACGGGGAGGCCGCCGGCGGCCAGCATCCGCATCATCATCGAGGTGCCCGACCGCGGCAGCCCGGACACCACCACGATCGGCGCGCCGTAGCGGAGACGGCGGATCAGCCCGCCGATCATCGGCCCCGGGCCCGCCGACACGCCCCCGTGGAGCGCGGCGGTACAATGGCGGCCGACCTCGTGTCGTCCATGCGGTTCTGCACGGCGAGAGTTGTACCACACGGGCGCGCGGCCCTCGGCCTCGCCGCCGCCGCCCTTCTCTGCACGGCGGCGCCGGCCGACGCCTACATCGGCCCCGGCGCCGGCTTCGCCGTGATGTCGTCGTTCCTGGTGGTCTTCGTCACCCTGCTGGCGGTAGCCGCCTCGGTGCTGGCGTGGCCGTTCCGCGCGCTGTGGCGGGCGCTGCGTGGCTCGGGCCCGCCGCCCGCCAGGATCGGCCGGCTGGTCGTCCTCGGCTTCGATGGCCAGGATCCGGCGCTCACCGACCGTTTCCTGAAGGACGGCCGGCTGCCCAACTTCGCGCGCCTGGCCGCCATGGGCACCTATCGCCGCCTGCAGACCACCTATCCGGCGCTGTCGCCGGTGGCGTGGTCGTCGTTCAGCACCGGCACGCACCCCGCCAGGCACAACATCTTCGACTTCCTCGATCGCGATCGGCGCACCTACCTGCCGCGGCTGTCGTCGACGCGCATCGGCGCCGTCGAGAAGTTCTTCCGCCTCGGCAAGTACCGCATCCCGCGCCACCGCCCCGAGCTGACCAACCTGCGGCGCTCGACGCCGTTCTGGACGCTGCTCGGCGAGCGGCGCATCTGGAGCACCATCCTGCGCGTGCCGATCACGTTCCCGCCGGATCGGTTCTACGGCGCCGAGCTGAGCGCGATGTGCGTGCCCGATCTGCTGGGCACGCAGGGCACCTTCCTGCTCATCACGACGCGCCCCTCCACCGGAGCGTTCAAGGAGGGCGGGCTGCGGGTCGCCGTCACCGAACGCGACGGCCGCATCGACGGCGTGATCACCGGCCCCGACAACACGTTCGTCGCCGGCCAGCCGCCGCTGCAAGCGCCGTTCTCGCTGGCGCTCGACCGCGCCACCGGGCGCGCCGTGCTCACGGTCGGCGGCGTGGCGGTGCCGCTGGAGCCCGGCCGGCTGAGCGACTGGGTGTCGATTCCCTTCCCCGCCGCGCCCGCCGTCACCGTCACCGGCATCGCCCGCGTGCAGTTGCTCGAATTGGGCGAGCACGTGTCGCTCTACGTCTCGCCGATCAACCTCGACCCCGAACAGCCGGCGATGCCGATCTCGCATCCGTCGTACTACGCCGGCTATCTCGCCCGCCGGCACGGCCCCTACGCCACGCTCGGCCTCGCCGAGGACACCTGGGCGCTCAACGAGGGCGTCACCGACGACGCGACGTTCCTGCGGCAGGCGCACGACATCGACGACGAGCGGCGGCGCATGTGCCTCACCGCGCTGGCCCAGCTGCGCAAGGGCACGCTGGTGTGCGTGTTCGACGCCACCGACCGCATCCAGCACATGTTCTGGCGCTACCTCGACCCGACGCATCCGGCGCACCGCGCCGACGTGCCCGAGGCCCACGCCCACGCCATTCGCGGGCTCTACGAGAAGAACGACCGGCTGGTCGGCGAGGTGCTGGACACGCTGCGTCCCGACGACGTGCTGATGGTGCTCTCGGATCACGGCTTCAGCGCTTTTCGCCGCGGCGTCAACCTGAACGCGTGGCTGCGGCGCGAAGGCTACCTGCACCTCATGCCGGACAGCGACGGCCGGGCCGAGTGGCTGCGCGACGTCGATTGGTCGCGCACGCGCGCCTACTGCGTCGGGCTCAGCGGCCTGTACCTGAACCTGCGCGGCCGCGAGCAGCAGGGCGTGGTGGCGCCCGGTGCGGAGGCCGCGGCGCTGAAGGCGGAGCTCATCGGCAAGCTGACGGGCCTGCGCGACGAGGACAAGCACGAGGTCGGCGTCCGCGAGGCGTTCGACACCGCCGCGCTCTATCAGGGGCCGTATCTCGAGAACGCCCCCGACCTCATCATCGGCTACAACGCCGGCTACCGCGCCTCGTGGGACGGCGCCACCGGCGTCGTCGCCGGTCCGGTGTTCGAGGACAACACCAAGGCGTGGAGCGGCGACCACTGCATCGACCCACGGCTCGTGCCCGGCGTGTTCTTCTGCAGCCGGAAGGTGACCGCCGACGGCGAGCTGTCGATCGTCGACGTCGCGCCGACCGCCCTCACGCTCTTCGGACTGACCCCGCCGGCGCACATGGAGGGGCGGGCGTGGGCCGTGGCGTCATGAGCCGGAGGCGCCGCCGCCTGGCGCCCGTAGCCGTGTTGGCCGCGGCGCTCGCGGTCGCGGCCGCATGCGGGGGACCACGCCACACACCACTCGGTCGGCGCGTGATCGTGCTGGGCATCGACGGCCTCGACTACCACCTGGTCCGCGACCTCATCGACCGCGGTCGCCTGCCGCATCTGGCCCGCCTCGGCGACGGCGGCCGCTTCACGCCGCTGGCCACCACGACGCCGCCGCTCAGTCCCGTGGCGTGGTCCACCTTCCTCACCGGCCTCGACCCCGGCGAGCACGGCATCTTCGACTTCATCCATCGCCAGCCGGCCACGCTCGAGTCGTTCCTCTCCACCTCGCGCACCGTGCCGCCGGGCCGCATGCTCACGCTGGGCCGCTGGCAGTTCCCGCTCGAAGGCGGCCGCGTCGAGCTGCTGCGGCAGGGCACGCCGTTCTGGGAGGTGCTCGAGCAGCGCGGCGTCGAGACGACGGTGGTGCGCATGCCGGCCAACTTCCCGCCGTCGGGCACGGCGACGCGCGAGCTGAGCGGCATGGGCACGCCCGACATGCTCGGCACCTACGGCATCTTCACGCTGTTCACGTCGCGGCCCGAGGTGTTCGAGCGCCAGGACGTCTCGGGCGGCGTGATCCTGCCCATCGACGTCATCGACGGCGTGGCCCGCGCCGCCCTGGCAGGGCCGCCGAACCCGTACCTGACCACCCCGGCGCCGACCACCGTGCCGTTCGAGGTGCACGTGGACGCCGCCAAGTCGGCGGTGCAGATCGTGCTCGGCGACCAGTCGCAGCTGCTGCGCGTCGGCGAATGGGGTGACTGGCTGCCGGTGGCACTGCCGCTGGCGCCGCTGACCACGCTGCCCGGCGAGGTGCGGTTCCTGCTCAAGCGCCTCGAGCCGCATTTCGAGCTCTACGCCAGCCCGATCAACCTCGACCCGTATGCGCCGGCGCTGCCGATCTCGTCGCCCGCGGACTACGCCGCGGAACTGACGGCGGCCGGCGGCCGCTACTACACGCAGGGCATGCCCGAGGACACCCGCGGCATGAACGCCGGCGTGCTGACCGCCGACGAGCTGCTGGCGCAGGCGCGGATCACCGCCGCCGAGAACTTCCGGCAGTACGACTACGTGCGCACGCGCGTCGCCGACGGCCTGCTCTTCTACTACTTCGGCCATGTCGATCAGGTGTCGCACATGATGTGGCGGGCGATGGACCCGCAGCATCCGGCCTACACCGAGGCCGACGCGAAGTACCGCCAGGTGGTCGAGGACCTCTACGTGGAGATGGACGGCGTCGTCGGCCGCACCGTGGCGTCGCTGGGGCCGGACGACCTGCTCATCGTGATGTCGGATCACGGCTTCGCGCCGTGGCGGCGGGCGATGAACGTCAACAGCTGGCTGCGCGATCAGGGCTACCTCGCGGTGACCACCCCCGCGGCGGGCCTGTCGCCAGGGCTGGCCGGCGTGGACTGGAGCCGCACGCGCGCCTACGCGGTCGGCCTGAACGGCCTCTACGTCAACACCCAGGGCCGCGAGCGCCAGGGCCTGGTGCCGGCTGCCGAGCGCGAGGCGGTGGCGCGCGAGATCGCCGCCCGGCTGCGGGCGACGCTCGACCCGGCCACCGGGCAGCCGGCGGTGACCCGCGCCTTCGTCCGCGAAGACGCCTACCCCGGCCGCGCCCATCTCGACCTGTCGCCCGACGTCGTCCTCGGCTACGCCCGCGGCACGCGCGTGGCCAGCGACTCGGCCCTCGGCGTCGTCGCCGCCGACGTCTTCAGCGACAATCGCGAGGCGTGGAGCGGCGACCACAGCATGGATCCGGACCACGTGCCCGGGGTGCTGTTCACCAGCCGGCCGCTGAAGGTGCCGGCGCCGGGCCTGCAGCAGCTCGCCGGGTCGATTCTGGCGGAGTTCGGCGTGGCCGAATTTCCGGTGAAGAGAGGCCAGTGATGTTCGGATCGCGTGTCAAGCTCGACAAGGCGCTGCTCGCCAAGATCAAGCGCTACTCGGACCTGGCCGGCTACGCGTCGGTCGAGGAGTTCATCACCCACGCCCTCGAGAAGGAGATCGCCCAGCTCGAAGGCGCCGAGTCGGAGCAGGAGCTGAAGAAGCGCCTCAAGGGGCTCGGCTACCTGTCGTAGCGCCTCGCCGCCCGTGACCCTGGTGAACGCGCTCGCCACCCGACTCGCCGACGCCGTCATGGCGCCGCTGGCGATGCTGCCGCCCGTCGTGGGCGTGCTGGCCGCGGCCCTGGTGACCGCGGTGGCGATCCTGTGGCTGGTGCGGCTCACCTCCGACCAGACGCAACTGGCGGGGGTCAAGCGGCAGATCCAGGCCGACCTGTTCGAGATGCGGCTGTACAACGACGACCTGCGGGCGCTGCTGCGCGCCCAGTGGGCGGTGCTCGTGCACAACGGCCGCTACCTGCGGCTGTCGTTCGTGCCCCTGATCTGCACCGCCATCCCGCTCGTGCTCGCCGTGGCGCAACTGCAGGCGTGGTACGGCTACACGGGCGTCGCCGTCGGCGCGCCGGTGCTGGTGCGCGCCGACCTGGCCGGCGGCGTCACGCCGGACCTGCCGCAGCTCGACGGCGACGGCGTGGCCGTGGACGGCGCCGCCGTCTACTTTCCGAGCCTGCAGCAGGTGGCATGGCGCGTGGTGCCGCAATCACCAGGGACGCACGTGCTGCGCCTGCGCGTGAACGGCGGCGACGTCGAGAAGCGCCTGGTCGCCGGCGAGGCCCTGGCGCGCCGGGCGCCGCTCCGCCCGGGTCCGTCGTTCGTGGATCAGCTCCTGGAGCCGTCGGAGCCGCCGCTCGACGGGCCGATCACGGGCATCCGCATCGCCTATCCCGAACGGGGCATCGACGTCGGCGGGCTGTCGATGCACTGGCTGGTGCTGTTTCTTCTGGCCTCGTTCGCGTTCGTGCTGCTGCTGCGCAAGCCGCTCGGCGTGGTCATCTGACACGATGGTGGAGAGAGGAACCCTCATGGTGAAGTCTGTCGTGCTCCTGCTGTGCGCGATCGCCGTGTCGCTGCCTCGTGCCACGGCCGCGCAGCCCGCGGTGCCGACGACGGGCGGCCCGGTCCAGGGCGTGCCGGCGGCCGATGGCGCGATCACGTCCTACAAGGGCATCCCCTATGCCGCCGCCCCGGTCGGCGACCGGCGCTGGCGTGCACCGGAACCGCCAGCGGCGTGGACCGCGGTGCGCCGCGCCGACCGATTCGGCAGCAGCTGCATGCAGACCATCGTCGAGGAGCGGAAGCCGTGGACCTACGAGTTCATGGCGCACAACGCCGTCAGCGAGGACTGCCTGTTCCTCAACGTCTGGACCCCGGCGAAGGCGCCGGACGCCAAGCTGCCGGTCTTCTTCTGGATCCACGGCGGCGGCAACGTCGAAGGGTCGGCGGCGGTGCCGATCTACGACGGCGAGGCGCTGGCCCGCAAGGGCGTCGTCGTGGTGACGATCAACTATCGCCTCGGCGTCTTCGGCTTCCTCGCCCATCCCGAGCTGACCCAGGAAGCCGGCCGGTCGGGCAACTACGGCTCGCTCGATCAGCTCGCCGCCCTCCGGTGGGTCCGGGCGAACATCGCCGCGTTCGGCGGCGACCCGGGCAACGTGACGATCGCCGGTCAGTCGGCCGGCGCCAGCGGGGTCCACAATCTCGTCGCGTCGCCGCTCGCCAAGGGCTTGTTCCATCGCGCCATCGCCGAGAGCGGTTCAGGGTACGTGGCTCCTAATCCCATTCGGCGCCTGGTGGATGCACAGACGGCGGGCGTCGCGTTTGCGGAGGCCAAGGGCGCCGCCAGCCTGAGAGACCTCCGCGCCATGCCGGCCGCGCAGCTCATGGCCAGGGTCGGCGACACGCCTGGCCCGGCGTTCCGGCCGGTGATCGACGGCCACTTCCTGCCCGCCGACCCGATCGCGATCTACGCGCGCGGCGAGCAGAACGACGTGCCCGAGCTCACCGGCATGAACCTGGATGAGCCGAGCTCCTTGCCCGACTACGGAGTCGTCCCGATGGCCCGATACCAGAAGTTCGTGAGGGAGCGCTACGGCGCGGCCCTGGCCGCGACCTTCTTCGAGCTGTATCCCAGCGACACGCAGGAGCAGTCGGGCGAGTCCCAGAAGGCCGCCATCCGCGACACTGGCCTCGTGTCGATGCAGATGTGGGCCGAGCACCGCGCGAAGACGGCCAGGAACAGCGCCTTTACGTATTGCTGGACCCATCCGATGCCGGGTCCGGACAGGGCCCGCTACGGCGCGTTCCACACCTCGGAAGTGCCCTATGTCTTCAACACGCTCGACCAGTCGACGCGGCCGTGGAGCGACGAGGATCGGCGGCTCGCCGACTTGATGGGCGCCTACTGGGTGAACTTCATGAAGACGGGCGACCCGAACGGCGGGGGCCTGCCACGATGGCCGCCGATTGAGCCAGGAGCGGCCGTCACGATGGAGCTCGGCAAGAGGCCCGGGCCGCGGCCGGTGGCCCGGCCGGAAGCGCTGCAGTTCTGGCGGACTTACCTGATGCGACCGGATGCTGTGGTTCGCTAGCCAGCGACTGGCCCCAGGCCCTGGGTACAATTGGGGGATGTGCTGGGCAGTGCTGGTGCGATCGGTCGCGGCGACCGGCCTGCTCGCGTTGGCTGGCGCCGTGGCTGGCTGCGGTGGCGGGGCGACGCCGCGCCACGTGCTCCTCGTCACGCTCGACACGCTTCGCGCCGATCGCGTCGGCGCCTACGGGTATCGGCAGGCGCAGACGCCGGTGCTCGACGCCCTGGCGGCGCGCGGCGCCCGCTTCGCGGCGGCCACGACCACGACGCCGCTCACGCTCTCCGCGCACACCAGCCTCTTTTCCGGGACGTGGCCGACCACCCACGGCGTCCGCGACAACACCGGCTTCTACGTCGATGACGCGGTGCAGACGCTGGCCGAGACGCTGAAGGGACGCGGCTTCCGTACCGGCGGGTTCATCGGCGCCTTCGTGCTCGACCGCCGCTGGGGCATCGCCCAGGGCTTCGACACCTACTTCGACGAGTTCGATCTGTCCGAAGACGTCGGGCCGGGGCTCGACGCCATCCAGCGCCGCGGCAGCGACGTCGTCGATCGGGCGCTGGCCTGGCTGGGCCAGGACGCCGCCCAGCCGTTCTTCGCCTGGGTGCACCTCTACGACCCGCACACGCCCTACGATGCACCGGCGGAGTTCGCCGGGCGCTTCCCGGCCACCCGCGACGGCGCCTACGATGCCGAGATCGCCTACACCGACACGCAGGTCGGCCGGCTGATCGCCGCCCTCGACGCCGACGGCCGCCGCGACGACACGCTGATCGTGGTGCTCGCCGACCACGGCGAGCAGCTCGGCCAGCACCGCGAGCAGTCGCACGGCTTCTTCGTTTACGACGCGTCGGTGCAGGTGCCGCTGATCATGGCCGGCCCGGGCATCGCCGCCCGGGTCGTGCCCGATCAAGTGCGCATCGTCGACGTGATGCCGACCGTGCTGGACTTGCTCGGCGTCGAGCGGCCCGCCGCGGTGCAGGGCGCGTCGCTGCGGCCGGCCCTCGACGGCCAGCGCCAGGAGCTGCTCGCCTACTCCGAGAGCTGGTATCCGCGCTTCCACTACGGCTGGAGCGAGCTGCAGGCGGTGCGTGACGGCGCCTTCAAGTTCATCCTGGCGCCGACCCGCGAGCTCTACGACGTGACCAAGGATCCCGGCGAGACCACCAACCTGGCTGCCGCTGACCCCGGCCGCGCCGACCGCATGGAGCGAGCACTGCGCGCCCTGGTGGCGCAGACCACCCGCGCCGAAGCCACCAAGGGGCCGCAGCCGGTCGATCCGGCCGCCGAGCAGCGGCTGCGGGCGTTGGGCTATGTCGGATCCACCTCGGCCCGCCACCTCGAGGACCGGCCGCGCCGCGATCCGAAAGAGGCCATCGACCTCTACAACCTGCTGCTGCAGGCCGGCGAGGACTCGGAGGCCAGCCGCTACGACGCGGCGATCGCCAAGGTGCAGCAGGCGCTGGCCGTCGACCCGGAGATGATCGAGGGCTACACGCGGCTCGGCAACGTCCACACCAAGGCAGGTCGGCACGGCGAGGCCATCGCCGCCTATCGCCGCGCCCTCGCCCTCGACCCCGACCACCTGTTGTCCACCTACAACCTCGCCCTGGCCTATCGCGCCGCCGGCCAGCTCGACGAGGCGATCGTCGGCTTCGAACGCAGCCAGCAGCTCGACCCGCGCAGCGGCCGGGCCCACTTCCAGATCGGCGACATCTACATGCAGCAGGGCCAGCCGGCGAAGGCGCTCGCGGTGCTCACCGCGGGCCTGGCGCTGCAGGTGGATCGGCCGCCGTTCCTGGTGAAGCTGGGCGAGACCTACCTGGAGTTGAAGCGGTTCGACGAGGCCGAAAAGGTGTTGAAGGAGGCGGTCGGGCTGCGCGCCGACGTCCCCCGCGGCCAGTACAACCTGGCGCTGGTGGCCGAGCAGCGCGGCAACGCCGCCGGCGCCCGCGCCGCCTACGAAGCCGAGGTGACGGCGAACCCGAAGAACTACGGCGCGCAGTTCAACCTGGCCAGGCTGCTGCTCAAGGAAGGCCGGCTGCCCGACGCCACGCAGCGCTTCCAGGCGGCCGTCGAGGCCCGCCCCGACTTCGCCGAGGGCTATCTCTATCTGGCCAAGGCGCTGCTCGACGGCGGCCGGCTCCAGGCCGCGGAAGCGGCGGCCCGGGAAGGGCTGAGCAAGCGCCCCGATCGTGGCATCGCGCCGCTCGGCCACTACGTGCTCGCCGACGTCTACAGCCGCATGGGCCGTGAGAACGAGGCCGCCCGTGAAGTGGCCCGGGCCCGCGCGCTGGAGCGGGGGCGATGAGCAGGGCAGTACGCAGGGCAGACCTTCAGGTCCGCCGAACAGGACGTAGGGCAGACCTTCAGGTCTGCCAGGAGGCAACGCCAAAGAGCTGCCCTACGTTGGCGCTCGTCGGGCTCATCGCGGCCTTGAGCGTCGGATGCGGCTCGAACCCGCCGGCGGCGGCGCCGGTCGCCGCGGCCCCGAAGCATCTGGTCATCGTCACGATCGACACGCTGCGCGCCGACCGCCTGGGCGCCTACGGCAGCACCACCGTGCCGACGCCGCACTTCGACCGCATCGCCGGCGAGGGCGTCCGGGCGCTGGATGCGACCACTCACGTGCCGATTACGCGGCCCTCGCACGCCACGCTCTTCACGGCACGCTACCCCGCCGAGCACGGCGTCCGCGACAACATCTCGCTGCCGCTGGCCAAGGACGTGCCGACCCTGGCCGAGGCGCTCCACGCCCAGGGCTTCGCCACCGCGGCGTTCGTCTCCACGTTCGTGCTGTCGTCGCCGTCGGGGCTCGACCGCGGCTTCGATCACTACGACGACGCCTTCGAGGTGCCGCAGAGCGACGAGGACGCGGTGTTCCTGAGCACCGTGCAGCGGCGCGGCGACGAGACGCTGACCAAGGTCGAGCAATGGCTCGACGCGCGCGGCGCCGAGACGAAGGCGAAGCGCACCGCCCTGTGGGTCCATCTCTACGATCCCCACGACCCCTACGAGCCGCCCGAGCCGTTCGCCGCCCGCTTCGCCGATCGGCTCTACGACGGCGAGGTGGCGTGGACCGACACCCTGCTCGGCCGCCTGCGGGCCAGCCTGGAGGCGCGCCAGTTGTGGGACGACGCGTTGGTCGTGGTCACCGCCGACCACGGCGAGGCGCTGGGCGAGCACGACGAGACCGGCCACGGGTTCTTCGCCTACGAGACGACGCTGAAGATCCCGTTCGTGCTGCGTGGACCCGGCGTGCCGGCCGGCCGCACCCTCGACGGGACGCTGCGCCTGGTGGACGTGGCGCCGACGCTGCTCGAGTTGCTCGGCCTGCCGCCGCTCTCCGGCACGCACACCGGCGCCAGCATCGCCGCGCACCTGCCGGCCGGCGCGCCGCCGATCGCGACGCCGACGTACGCCGAGTCGCTGACGCCGCTGGTCCACTACCAGTGGAGCGACCTGCGGGTGCTGCGCGACGGCCCCTGGAAGTACATCCTGGCGCCGCGGCCGGAGCTGTACGACCTGGCCGCCGACCCCGGCGAGACGAAGGACCTGGCGGCGACCAACACCGCCACCGCGCGCAAGCTGCGGGCCGCGCTCGAAGGCCTGCTGCGCGCCGAGCGCGAACGGGCCGTGGATCCGGCGGCGAGCGTGTCGGCGCTGTCGGCCGAGACGCTGCAGAAGCTCGGCGCACTCGGCTACGTGAGCCCCGGGGCGGCCAAGGGCTCGGTCGCCCAGGGCGCCGACCCCAAGGACAAGATCGTCGAGTTCCGCACGCTGAGCACGCTGATGCGCGAGGGGCTGACGTTGCTGCACCAGAAGCGGTTCGCCGAGAGCGAGCGGCGCTTCGCCGAGCTGCGCCGCGCCGGCGCCGACAGCTTCCAGCTGCACTTCTACGAGGCCAGCGCCCTGGTCGGCCTGGGCCGCGGCCGCGAGGCGGAGCAGGGCTTCGCGCGGGCGATCGCCGCGCTGCCCAGCTTCACCCAGGCGCACGTCGGCCTCGTGGACGTCCGCATCGCCCGCAAGGACTGGCGCGGCGCCCTGGCCGCGGTGCAGCAGGGCCAGAAGGACGCCCCCAACGAGCCGATCTTGTACGACCGCGAGGGCCAGATCTGGCAGCAGCTCGGCGACGCCGCCAAGGCGATGACCGCGTATCGCCGTGTCGCGGAATTGGCCCCGAAAGACGCGCTGGTGCGCTGGCGTCTGGGCGAACTGCTGCTCACCCAGGGCGCCCCCGACCAGGCGCTGGTCCAGTTCCGCGAGGCGACCGCCCTCGACCCCGACACCGCCGACTACTGGAATTCGCTCGGCATGGTGCTGGGCGGCGGCGGCCGGCACGACGACGCCGCCGCGGCGTTCCGCGAGGCGGTGCAGCGGGCGCCGAAGAACGCCCGCTACGCCTACAACCTGGGCCTGGTGCTGCAGCGCGCCGGCCGCACCGAGGCGCGCGAGTGGTTCGAGCGCACGCTCGCGCTCGAACCGGGCTTCCGGCCCGCGCGTGAACGGCTGGCCGAGATGGGGCGCTAGTGCGCGCGCCGTGGCTCGCGGCGGCCGGGCTGGCCCTCGCCACGGTCCTCACCTTCGCCCCCGTCGTCGATCACGCGTTCCTGAACTGGGACGATCCCGACGTCGTCGCCGCCAACCCGCGGCTGCGTCTGCCGCTCGCCGAGCGCGTCGGCTGGGCGTTCTCGACGCGCGAGATGGGCCATTACCAGCCGCTGGCGTGGCTGGCGCTGGCGCCGATCGCCGGCGACCCGCCGTCGCCGGCCCGCGTCCACGGCGCGGCGGTGGGGCTGCACGCGCTGAACGCGGTGCTGCTGTTCGCGCTGCTCCTGGGGGTGCTCGAGCCGTCGCGATCGGGACGCGCGGGCACGGCGGCCGCCCCGTGGCCGGCGGCGCTCGCCGCCGCCGCGCTGTTCGCGCTCCACCCCCTGCGCGCCGAACCGGTGGCCTGGGCCAGCGCGCTGCCCTACCTGCTGTCGTTCGCGCCGCTGCTGGGGGCCACGAGCGCGTGGGTGCGTTGGGTTCGCGGCGGGTCGGCCGCCTGGCTGGCGGCGGCGGTCGTGCTGTTCGTGCTGTCGCAGCTCACCCGCGTCACGGCGCCGCTGTTCGCCATCGTGCTGGCTGGCGCTGCGACGGCAGTGACCCCGGCGGACCGCCGTCCGCTCGGCGCGCTGGTCCGCGGTGCCATTCCGTTCGCGGTGCTCGGCCTGGCCTTCGCGGCCATCGAGGCGGGCGCGCGCGGCGCCGACTCGGTCGCCGACTACCCGTGGGCGGCGCGGCTGGCGTGGGCGGCGACTCATCCCGCCGTCTACGTGTGGCGCACGCTGGTGCCGGTCGGACTCACGCCGCTCGATGCGCTGCCCCGCGTGGCAGTGGTGGACTGGACCGCCGTCACGCTGGCGGTGATCGGCGCATGCGCCGTGGCGGCCCTGACCTGGCGTCTCGCCGGACGGGCGGCCGCGCTCGCCGTGTGGAGCAGTTGGATTGCGCTGCTCGCGCCGGTCGTCGGGCTGGTGCCGTCGGGACTGCAGCTCACCGCCGATCGCTACACCTACGGGCCCGCCATGGTGCTCGCCGTGGCCCTGGCGGTGCTCTTCGCCCCGCTGCGTGGACGCGCGCGGGTGACCGCGCTCGGCACGGCGGCGGTAGCCGTCGGCGTGCTGGCCGCCTCGACGGCGGCGGCCCTGCCCCATTGGCGCGACTCGCTGACGCTGTGGACGCGGGCGCTGGCCCTCGACGCCGACAACGACGTCGCCCGCTACAACCTCGCCCTCGCCCTCCTCGAACGCGGCCGCGACGACGAGGCCGTCGTCGCGCTCGAGCAGCTCCTGGCCCAGGTGCCCGACCACGACCCGGCACGCGCCCGTCTGAACGGCCTGCGTGCCGACCGCGCCCAGCGCGCCGGCGACGCCGCTGCCAACGCCGGCAGGCTGCGCGAGGCGATTGCCGCCTACGACGAGGTGCTGGCGCTCGAACCGGACCGCACCCGCACGCGACTCAATCGCGGCATGGCGCTGGCGCAGACCGGCGCGGCCGGACGCGCGGTGGCCGACCTCGAGGCGGCGGGCGCGGCCACATCGACCGACGCCACGGTAGCCGGGGCCCTGGCGCTGGGCTGGTCCGAGACCGGACGCGCCGCCGAGGCCATCGCCCTGCTCCGCCGCGTGCGCGACGCGGCGCCAGCCGACCTGACGGTGTCGATGAACCTGGCCCGCCTGCTGCTCACCGCGACGCCGCCTGGCGTGCGTGATCCCGAGGCCGCGCTCGCCCTCGTCGCCGGCGTCAACGACGCCACCGGCGGCCGCGACCCGCGCGTGCTGGCGGCGCTGGCCGAGGCCATCGCCGCCACCGGCCGCCGCCGCGACGCCGCCGACGCGTGGAGCGTGGCCATCGCCCTCGCCGACGAGTCCGGCAGCGCCGCCCTCGCCGCCGACCTCCGCCGCCGCCGCACCACCCGGTGAATCGTCCGTACGCACGAAGGGCGGCTCCATGGGAGCCGCCCTTCTCGTTCTCTTCCCTGGTCCCCGTTCCCGGGTCCCCGGTCCCCGCCGTTTAGAAGCGGAACTTCGCGCCGAGCATCAGGCGGCGCGGCAACACGAAGCCCGAACCCACGCCGAAGTTGGCGACGGTCGAGCGGCGATCGAGCACGTTCTGCGCCGCGTCGTTGTTCAGGGCGTTCAGCAGGTCGCCGAACACCGCGCCCTCGATGCCGCGATCGCCGAAGCTGACCGCCTTCTCGAGCCGCACGTCCACCTGGTTCAGCGGATCGACGCGGCGGTCGCCGCTCAGCGGCTCGAACAGCACGCGCGTCGTCCCCGGCACGATGCCGGTGAAGCGCACTTCACGGCCCCACGGGCGGCCCGACTGGTAGCCGTAGTTGGTGGCCAGCGTCAGCCCCCAGCCCATGTCCCACACGATGTTGGCCTTGAAGATCACCGGCCGGTCGCCGATGAGCAGGCCGTCGGCGTTGACGTAGTCGTTCGGGTTCTGCCCGAAGACGCCGGCCGTGCTGTTGGCGTTGGTCGTCGGCCCGCTGCGTGCGTTGGTCGAGCCGTTGCTGCCTTCGCTCTTCGACAGCGTGACGCCGACCGTTGCCTGCCAGCGCTGCGACATCCGCTTGTTGACCTGGAAGTGCACGCCCTTGTAGGTGTTCGACAGCGCCTGGTCGCCAGTCGGGTTGGTGAGCTGGAACAAGCGGCTGGCGGCGCCGCTGGTGAGCTGCAGCAGGTCGAACGTCTTGCCCTCGGCGGTGCGCTGGACCCGGCTGTAGGTGCCGCCGATGTCGCGCCAGCCCGACTGGTTCTCGCTCTTCTTGTAGACGCCGCTCACCGCCACGCCGATGCGATCGGTGAGCTGGTGCTCGAAGCTGGCGATGTACTGGTCGGTGTAGGGGTTCTCGAACTCGGGGTCGATCCGGATCTGCGAGTTGTCGCTGATCCTGACCGCGCCGATGGGCTCGCCGGCGCCGGTGTAGATGCCGTCGAAGATGAAGCGCGGGGCGATCGACGGCGTGGCGTTGTCGAACTCGCCGGTGACGATGCCGCGGTAGTAACGGCCCCAGCTGGCCTTGAGCAGGGTGGTGCCGGCCTCGTTGAGCTTCATGGTCGCGCCGACGCGCGGCGAGAACACGCTCCAGTCGAACAGCTTGTCCACGGCCGCCGAAGTGCCGATCTTGTTCTCGTTACGGTCGAGCAGATCGAACGAGTTGAAGTAGCCCTTGCTGTAGTCGTAGCGCACGCCGAGGTTCAGCGTGAGGCGGTTGATGCGGACGGTGTCGTCGACGTAGCCGCCGAACGCGCGCATGCGGCCGCCGCGCCAGAACGGGTTCTGCGTGTAGCCGTACGACGGCACGCCGCTGTAGGTGTAGATGTAGTCGTTGTAGCCGTTCAGCGACTCGCCGCCGCCGCTGTTGTACTGGACGCCGACCTTGAAGTCGTGCTGGGCGCCGAGGAAGTTGTCGGCGTACTTGGTGACCTTGCCGGCGAACGCCGTCTTGAAGCTCTTGCCCTCGTACCAGTAGGAGATGCCGCCGGTGACGTTGCCGGTGTCGAGGTCGAAGAAGCGCTTGTTGATCTTCGGGCCGCCGTTGAGCGGCAGCGTGTCGGCGGTGCCGTAGAAGCCCGAGTAGCGCGCCTCGAACACCGTGGTCGGGTTGATCACCGCGGTGTAGAGCACGCCGGGCGAGGGGTTGTGGCCGCTGTTCAGGCTGACGGCGCTCGGCGCCGTGTCGGCGGCGGCGCGCTCGGGAATCTCGTAGAAGTCGTCGTGCGTCTGGACCTGGATGCGGTGGTTCTGGTTGAGGCTGTAGTTCAGCTTCCAGAAGTAGCGCTTGGCGTTCGACTTGGCCGGGAACTCCTTGGGCGTGCCGGGCTGCGACTCCCAGTCTTCCTGGTACTGGAACGAGCCAAAGAACCACAGCTTGTCCTGCAGCACCGGGCCGCCGAGCTGCACCGTGCCGTCGCGGAAGCGGGCGCGGTTGTAGGGCTGGCCGAGGTCCTGGGTGTCGTTGGTGTTGCGGCCGGTGAGGCCGCTGTTCTGGTAGTAGAAGTTGCCGTCGCCGTGGAACTGGTTGGAACCCTGGCGGGTGACGATGTTGAACACCGCGCCGGCGACGTTGCCGTACTCGGCGTTGGCGCCGAGCGACAGCACCTGCACCTCTTCGATGGCGTCGGTGTTCGGCCACGGCCACGCCGCGCCCGACAACGGCGCGGTGAAGTCGGTGCCGTCGAGCAGATAGAGGTTCTCGTTGGCCGCCGAGCCGAACGCCTGCGACCGGGAGCTGGTCTGCGTCGACGAGGCGACGCCGGGCGAGGCGTTGATCAGGTCGAAGAACGTGAAGCGCCGCACCGGCGCGTTCTGCACCCACTCGCGCGTGTAGTTGGTGGAGATCTCGGTGCTGGCCGAATCGACGACCGGCGCCTCGGCGACCACCGTGATGGTCTCCTGCTGGGTGCTGACGCTCATCTGCACCGGCACTTCCTGGGTGGCGCCGAGCGAGACCTGGATGCCGGTCTGCTTCTTGTTGGCGAAGCCGGCCAGCTCGACCTCGATCTCGTAGACGCCGGGGGCGAGGTTCGGGAAGCGATAGACGCCCAACTCGTTCGACACCGCCGTCGGCGTGCCCTGCACGGCGGGCCCGCGCAACGTGACGGTGACGCCGGGCAGCACCGCGCCCGATTCGTCCGTGATGACTCCGCGAATGTCACCGGTGGTGCGCTGCGCCCATCCCGAGGATGGCGCCGCGATCAGCGCAACCGCCGTCAACAGCCAAAGCAAGCGAGATCGCATGTAGACCTCCAGCACGCGCCTAATCTGGACGAACGTCCAGCTGGTGCGTGACCGCGCAAATTGTGGTGCCGCCGTTACGGATGTGTCAAGGCGGATCCACAAATCGTGCTCATGCGATTTTCGCGATTTACGCCAAAGAATCCGCGGCAATCCAAGCCGCCGGATCGGAATTCTCCCCACCCACCAAAAACTTGTCCGGGACGGCCGTCGGGGCGAAGGCAGCAGCCCCCGCAGGACGCCGGCGCGGCTACAATCCGGGCCCATGAGCGACACCCGCGACCGCGACCTCGGCATGCACCGGCCCATCACCCGCCGCGACTTCATCAACGGCGTCGCCGTCGGCATCGGCGGCGCCGGCCTGGCGGCCGGCTGCGGTCCGGGCGAGCCGCCGCCCCCGCCCGACCCTGGGTTCGAGCGGGCCGCCGGGTACTACCCACCGGCCAAGGTCGGCCTGCGCGGCAGCCACGACGGCTCGTTCGAGGCGGCGCACCGGTTGAAGGACGGCCGCCTGGCCCTCGACGAGGCGCTGGACACGCGCGAGCGCTACGACCTGGTGGTGGTCGGCGGCGGCATCAGCGGCCTGGCCGCGGCGCACTACTTCCGCGCCCAGGCCGGCCCGTCGGCCCGGGTACTGGTGCTCGACAACCACGACGACTTCGGCGGCCACGCCAAGCGCAACGAGTTCACCCACGAGGGCCGCACCTGGATCGGCTACGGCGGCACGCAGTCGATCGACAGCCCGGCGCCGTACTCGGCGACGGCCAAGGCGCTCATCCGCGATCTCGGCATCGACGTCGCCAGCTACTCGCGAGTGCTCGACAGCAACCTGTACCGGGGCCTCGGCCTGTCGCCGGCGACGTTCTTCGACAAGGAGACGTTCGGCGGCGATGCGCTCGTCGTCGGCACGTCCCGCAACCCGTCGGCGGCATTTCTGGCCAAGTCGCCGCTGCCGCGCGACATCCAGCAGCAGATTCTGCGGCTCAACAGCGAGAAGCGGAATCTCTATCCCGGGCTGTCGTCCGCCGACATCAAGGCCAAGCTGGCGCGGATGAGCTACACCGACTTCGTCACCAGGGAGTGGCAGCTCGATCCGCGCGTGCTGGGGATCTACCAGACCCGCACCTACGGCCTGTTCGGGTTCGGCGTCGACGCCGTGCCGGCGCAGGACGCCTGGGCCCTGGGCCTGCCGGGATTCCAGGGGCTGCCGCTCGAGGAGGGCAACGGCCCCGGGCAGAACTACGACTCGATGAGCCACCCGGGCGCCGAGGAGTACTACTTCCACTTCCCCGACGGCAACGCGACGATCGCCCGCCTGCTGGCGCGCCGCCTGGTGCCGGCGGCGGTGCCGGGCGCGACGGCGGAGGACGTCGTGACCGCGCGCGTGGACTACGCCAAGCTCGACGATGCGTCGTCGCCGGCGCGGATTCGCCTCAACAGCACGGTGCTCCACGTCGCCCACGACGGCCCGGCCAATGGCGCCAGCGGCGTGACGGTGAAGTACCTGCGCGGCGACACCATCTACAGCGTCAAGGCCGCCAGCTGCGTGCTGGCCTGCTGGCACCACGTGATCCCGCACATCTGTCCCGAACTCCCGGAGGCGCAGCTGACGGCGCTGCGCTACGCCAAGAAGGTGCCGCTGGTCTACACCAACGTCTTCATCCGCAACTGGACCGCGTTCGAGAAGCTCAAGGTCAATACGATTGCGTCGCCGGGGATGTGGCACGCCTCGACCAACCTCGATTTCCCGGTGAGCGTCGGCGGCTACACCCACTCCAAGACACCCGCCGAGCCGGTGGTGCTGCACATGACGAAGGCGGCGTGCAAACCGGGCCTGCCCGGGCCGGCGCAGCACGTGGCCGGACGCGCCGAGTTGCTGCAGACGTCGTTCGAGACCATCGAACGCGGCATCCGCGACCAGCTGGGACGCATGCTCGGCGGCGGCGGCTTCGACCCGGCCGGCGACATCCTCGGCATCACCGCGAACCGCTGGCCGCACGGCTACGCCTACCAGTACAGCTCGCTGGCCGACCCGTTCTGGCTCGAGGGCGGCGAGCAGCCGTGCGTCGTGGCCCGCCAGCGGCACGGCCGCATCGCCATCGCCAATTCCGACGCCGGCGCCTACGCCTACACCGACTGCGCGATCGACCACGGCCACCGCGCGGTGCAGGAGCTGATCGCGACCCGCACCTGACCGCGGGCGCGATGCCCCAGGTCGCTCAGGGCACCGTGACGGCCAGCTGATTCGACACGGCCCCGGCGCCGCACGCCGCGGTGGCCAGCACGCGGATGTAATACGTACCCGGGCCGACCCCGGCCGACAGGCCGTTGGTCAGACCGACCGCGGCGTTGTACAGGTTGCTGGCGCCGCTGCTGCTGCCGGCCTGCAGCGTGTAGCCGGCAATCGGCCCGCCGGCCGGCGTGGTCCACGACAGGCTGATGGTGCCGCCGCTGGCGCCGCCACTCAGCACGGGTGCCGCCGGCAGGGTGCACGACGGGCCCACCGTGACCGTCACCTCGTTCGACGCCGGACCGGTGCCGGCGGCGTTCTGCGCGCGCACGCGGATGTAGTAGGTGCCCGGCGACAGGGTGCCGCTGGCCGCGGTGATCGCTCCGACCGCGGCGTTGAAGACGTTGGCGGCACCCGGGCTGGTGCCGACCTCGGCCACGTAGCCGGTCGGCGCGCCGCCGGACGTCGGCGCCGCCCACGACACGCTCACGGTGGATCCCGAGACCGACCCGACCAGCGGGCCGGGCGCGCCGGGCATGCCGGGCGACGCCGACGTGCCGACCGTGATCGTCACCTCGTTGGAGGCGGGCCCCAGGCCGGCGGCGTTCTGCGCGTAGACGCGCGCGTAGTAGACGCCGCTCGGCAGCGGCGCGGCGATCGACAGCGTGGCGCCGATGGCGCCGTTGAAGAGGTTGGCGGCGCCGGGCGCCGTGCCGGCGCGCAGCACGTAACCGGTAGGGCTGCCGGTCGCCGGCGCCAGCCACGTCAGGCGGACATCGGGGCCGGTCACCGTCGCGGACAGCGTGCGCGGCGCGCCGAGCGTCGCGCCGCCCGGCGCCGTCCTGAAGCCCTGCACGATGGGAAAGGCCTCGCGTAGCGACTGCGCGTTGCGCTGGGTGGCGCTGCCGGTTGGCCGGCCGTTGTGCAGCACCGCCGGATCCGAGAAGTTCAAGATGCGCGTGCCCGGCGAGTAGGCCATCACCGTGCGGAACGCGGATCCGGAGGTGTAGTCCTTGTAGCCGTAGCCGTAGGTCCGCCACGCGCCGCTGGCGCCGTCCTCAGGCGCATGGTGCGAGCCGAAGTTGTGTCCGACCTCGTGGGCGAACGTGTAATTGCCGACGATGCAGGTCCGCGCCGTCACGCTGTGCGCCGCCGACGCGCTCGGGCCGAGGTAGCCGATGCCGCAGGCGCCGCCGGCCGTGGCGTTGACGATCAGCGCGACCAGATCGGCGCCGGCGGCGTCGCGGGCGGCGGCGACCGCGCTGCTGCTGCGGATGGCGGTGAGGTCGGCGCCCATGTCGGTCGCCGACTCGACGTAGCCGGTCAGCTCGACCGCGCCGGCCAGGCGCAGCGTGGCGACGACGCCGCTGCGCGCGAAGGCGGTGTTGGCGTCGGCGATGGCCGTGGCGATCAGCGCCTCGATGGCGGCGACGCCGCCCTGGCCGTTCTTGGCCGCCGTCGTGTAGTAGACGAGGATGTCGGCGACTTCGCCGTCGGCGGCGGTCGCGGCGCCGGCATCGGCGGCGACGGCGATCTGGTCAGCGGCCACGCCGACCGGCTCGAGTTCGTCGCCGAACGACGCCGGATCCACCTGCTCGACGACCAGCGCATCCATCGTGCCCTGGAGACGATACAGGGCGCCGCCGGTCTGCAGGCCGCCGACGAGGGTCTCGTCGCGCCACGTCAGCGTGATGGTGCTGTGCGGATCGCCGGCGACGCGGCCGACCCACGTGCGGTGGCCGAAGCGATCGGCTTCAACCCGCTCGATCGCGGCTTGGAACACGGCGTCGGCGAAGAGATTGAGCTCGAGTGCGGGGCCGGCGGCGGGCCCCAGCGTGTCGGCGAGGCGGGCGCGATTCAGCCGCGCGGTGCGCCGGCGCAGCACGCCCGAGCCGGGCTGGACCTGGTCGGCGGCGAGCGGCGCCGCGACCGCGGCGGACGGCTCGAACAGCGGCGGCGCCGGTGGCGCCTGGGCCGCCACGGTTCCGGGTGGCAGGCTCGCGATGACCGCGACGCAGAACACCAGATTACGAATCCGCAAGTGCGCACCTCGTCATCCGAGACGACAACCGGTGTGCGCCGGCGGGCCGGACCGTGTCGAATCGCGCCGACCGAGGCGCCCTCCGGCGGTCCGTAACCCGGCCGCCGCTGACGGGCGTCCGAATGCTGCCGGAACCGGGGGCACGATGCGTACCAGGCTGGCGCCGGGCCGGCGCGGGCGTCAATGGAAATCGTGGGAGTCCACCGCCATCGACGACAGCAGGCCTTCGAGCCGTTCCATCCGCTCGGCCTTGATGGCGGTCACGCCGTCCTGCACCTGGAGGATGCCCTCGACGAGCAGGAACGGCGACTCGACGACGATGGCCCGATCCCGGGCGTAGACGTCGGGCCGCACGATCACGTTGGCGATGCCGGTCTCGTCCTCGAGGGTGAGGAACACGAAGCCCTTGGCCGTGCCCGGCCGCTGCCGGGTGATGACCATGCCCGCCGTGCGCACCCGCCGGCCGTGCCTGACCTGCGGCAGATCGATGGCCCGCAGCACGCCCTTGGTGGCCAGCACGTGGCGGCGGAACGCCATCGGATGCGGGCCCACGGTGACGCCGGTGCCGGCGTAGTCGGCCACCAGGCGCTCGCCCGCGGACATTTCGGGGAGCGGGGACTGGGGGCTGGGGGCTCGCTGGGGACTGGGGGCTGGGGACTGGGGACTGGGGCTCGCAGGCGTCACGCTGTAAAAAGATCCGTCTTCGGACATCGGCCTACCGTCACGCTGTCCTCGACCCGCCCCAGTCCCCAGCCCCCAGCCCCCAGCCCCCAGGCGTGCCCCAGACCCCAGTCCCCAGTCCCCAGTCCCTTTGTCGGCCTGCTCCGACTCTTCACTTCCGTCCCCGGCGAAGAGTTCGCCAGCAGGCCTCACCAGCCGTTCCACCTGCCACAGCGCGCTCCGCCGGTCGTAGCCGAGCGAGTTGAGGGCGCCGATCTCGGCCAGCACCGTCACCTCGTCGCGGCGCATGCCGGTGACGCGGATGAGCTCATCGAGCGAACGGAAGCGGCGGTCGGCGGCGCCATCCGTCCACGAGTGGGAGCAGACGTTGCAGAACAGGGACTGGGGACTGGGGACTGGGGACTGGGGCTCGCCAAAAGCGCTTGTCCGCTCCCTCACGGCGGCCACGATGCTGCCGCCGGCCGATTCGATCATTGACGGATCGTCGCAACCACACATGGGGCATCGCAGCAGTGGTGCGCTCGGCCGCACCCCGCCGAGATCCACGCGGGGAGCATTGGTTCTCCCCCGATCCCCGGTCCCCAGTCCCCGGTCCCCGCTTCGTCTCCCGGTCCCCGGTCCCCGGTCCCCGATCTGCTCGGCAATCATCCGTCCGACGTCTTCGCGCAGTCCGGCGACGAAGCGCAGGCCGAGGCGGATTGTGCCGTCCACTTCCACGGTGCAGTCCCAGTCGGAAGCCTGCACGTCCACGGGGGCGAAGCGGACGCCGCGGCGTTGCGCGTCTTTCACCAGCGTGGCCGGGTGGTAGAAGCCCATCGGCTGGTTGTTGAGGAGCGCGGTGTAGAACGCCGCCGGGTAGTGCGCCTTGAGATAGGCGCTCGCATACGCGATGAGCGCGAAGCTGGCGGCGTGCGACTCGGGGAAGCCATAGAGCGCGAACGAGCCGATCGAGCGGACGATGCGATCGGCGACCTCGCCGGTGAGCCCACGCGCCGCCATGCCTTCGCGCAGCTGCCCCTCGATTTGCTTCATGCGCTTCTCGGAGCGCTTGAAGCCCATCGCCCGGCGCAGATCCTCGGCCTGGCCGCCGGTGAAGCCGGCCACCACCATCGCCATGCGCAGCAACTGCTCCTGGAACAGCGGCACGCCGAGCGTGCGCTTCAGCACCGGCTCGAGCAGCGGATGGTCGTAGACCACCGGCTCGCGGCCGGCGCGGCGATCCAGATACGGGTGCACCATCTGCCCGACGATCGGCCCCGGCCGGATGATGGCCACCTGCACCACCAGGTCGTAGAAGGTCTGCGGCTTGAGGCGCGGCAACGTCGCCATCTGGGCTCTGGATTCGACTTGGAAGAGCCCCACCGTATCCGCGGTCTGGAGCATTCTCCAGACCGCGGGATCGTCCGGCGGCATGTTCGCCATCTCGAGCGGCCGCCCGGGATAGCGGCTAGCGGCTAGCGGCTGGCGGCTAGTGGATCCCGCTGTCACGCTATCAGCTGCATCGTGTTCCGTGTCCTCTAGCCGCAAGCCGCTAGCCGCTAGCCGCTGCGTATTAATAATCGCCAACGCGTCCTGGAGCGCCGACATCATGCCCAGGCCGAGCAGATCGACCTTGATGAGGCCCATGTCGGCGCAGTCTTCCTTGTCCCACTGCACGACGACGCGGCCGGGCATGCTGGCGTTCTCGAGCGGCACCACCGACGACAGCGCGCCCTGGCAGATCACCATGCCGCCCGAGTGCTGGCCGAGGTGGCGCGGCAGGTCCTGCATCTGCTGCCACAGCCGGGCGAAGTGGCGGACGGTGGGATGCGTGCCGTCCACGCCGACCGTCTGCATGTTCTTCGTCAGCGAGTCGTCGGGATCCTTGAACTCGAAGTTGTGCATCACCTTGGCCAGCCGGTCGATCTGGCCCAGGTCGAGGTTCAGGGCCTTGCCCACCTCGCGCGCCGCGCTCTTGCCGCGATAGGTGATGACGTTGGCGGTCATCGCCGCGCCGTGCTGGCCGTATTTCTCGTAGACGTGCTGGATGACGCGCTCGCGGCGATCGCCGCTCGGCAGATCGAGGTCGATGTCGGGCCACTCGCCGCGCTCCTCGGAGAGGAAGCGCTCGAACAGCAGCTCCATGCCCACCGGATCGACGGCGGTGATGCCCAGGCTGTAGCAGACGGCGCTGTTGGCCGCCGAGCCGCGGCCCTGCACCAGGATGCCGTGCTGGCGGCAGAAGTTGACGATGTCCCAGACGATCAGGAAATAGCCAGCCAGATCGAGCTTCTCGATCAGGGCGAGCTCGCGCTCCACCTGCGCCCGCGCCTTGTCGTGGTACGGGCGATAGCGATCGCGGGCGCCGATGTCGGCGATCTTGCACAGGAACGACGCCTCGGTGTCGCCCGGCGGCACCGGGTACGACGGGAACCGGTAGCCGAGGTCCTGCATGGTGAACTCGAGCCGATCGGCGAGCTCACGGGTGGCGGCCACCGCCCGCGGCAGGTCGTCGAACAGCCGGGCCATCTGCGCCGGCGATTTGAGATAGCGCTCGGCGTTGGCCACCAGCCGCCGCCCGGCGTTGGCCAGCGTGGTGTGCTCGCGGATGCAGGTGAGCACGTCGTGCAGCGGCCGCTCGGCCTGGCTGGCGAAGCGCACGCCGTTGGTGGCGACGATCGGCACGCGGAACGCCTCGGCCAGCGACACCAGCATCTCGTTGTCCCAGGTCTCGTCGCGCTGCAGGTGCCGCTGCACCTCGACGTAGACATTGGCCCGCCCGAAGATGCCGACCAGCCGATCGAGCAGCCCGCCGACGCCGTGGCGGTGGGACTGCAGCAGCGGCCGCCCGGCCAGGGCGATGAGCCCGCCGACGTGGCCGTCGAGATCCTCGAGCGTGAGCGCGCCCTCGCCCTTGGGCGCGCGCAGCTTCATCGTGGTGATGAGGCGGCAGAGGTTGCGGTAGCCCTCTTGGGAAGAGACAAGAACGCTGACAGGGGCTAGGGGCTGGGGACTGGGGACTGGGGCTTGTCTTGCTATCCCGCTGTCGAAAACCCTGTCCCGAATGATCGTCGCGCCGGAGCGGTCTCTGTGCCCTTGACGAGCCCTAGCCCCCAGCCCCCAGCCCCCAGCCCCTGTCTCCTCAGCCCCCAAGCCGAGTGTGAGTTCGGCGCCGATGAGGGGTTTCAGGCCGGCGGCGAGGGCGGCCTTGTGGAACCGGGGCGCGCCGTAGATGCCGTCGCGATCGAGGAGCGCGACGGCCGGATAGCCGAGCATCGCCGCACGGTCGACCAGCGGCTCGGGCAGGCTGGCGGCCCGGAGGAAGCTGAAGGCGGAGGAGGTGTGGAGCTCGATGTACACAGCGGCTAGCGGCTAGCGGCTAGCGGCTAGACCCGCCTCCGCCGGCCGTCCCTTGAACTACTGGCGAACTGTGTACGTGGACGACAGACGCTCCGGCTCGGTGGGATGTTCGAGCGTCCTGATCAACCCGTGCAGGAGCTTCCCGACCTCCGCCGTCAGTTCGAGTGCTTGCTTCACATCCGCAGCCAACAGCCGCGAGGCCAACTCGAACTGGGTTTCGAGCTCTGCCTGGGACCCGAGCGCGATGGCCAGGTGATTCAGAAAGACTTGGCGGGTGCGACCGTTGTGCCCTTCGGCGATGTTGGCGGGAATGGACACCGCGGCTCGTCGGATCTGTTGCGCGAGTCCGAACCGCTCACCGGCTGGAAGGCCAGCCGCGACTTGATAACTCGCTTCGGCAAGTTGCATGGCTCGCTGCCAGGTGTGAAGGTCGCGGAATGAGCGAATCTGTAAGTGAGCCATGTGGATGCCAAGCGCTTTCTAGCCGCTAGCCGCTAGCCCCTAGCCGCTAATCGAAGGTGCCCTCGATGAACCACTGCCCCACCTCGCGCTCGAGGTAGACGCGGCACGAGGCGCCGTCGGCGAGCACGACATCCCACTCGTCGCGATCCCAGGCGGTGGCGGCGCGGGGCGCGGCGGGGCCGTCCGTGGCGGCCGGGTCGTCCCACCAGTGGCCCGAGGTACGCCACGGACCGGCGCAGTCCACGACCGTGCCGCCGCTCACGCCGCGGCGATCGGGCAGCAGCCGCACCGGCCGGCCGTCGTGCAGCGTGACGCGCGCCGGTACCGGGAGACGGAAGCGGCGGAAGGCTACAGAACAGGGGCTAGGGGCTGGGGACTGGGGACTAGGGCTCGTCGCAGTCACGCTGTGAAAAGACGCGTCCTTCGACACCGGAACAACATCACGCTGTCCCTGTTCTTGACACGCCCCAGTCCCCAGCCCCCAGCCCCCAGCCCCGGCGCCCACGCGTTCGCGCTGCGAGCCTTGGGGAATGCTGAAGGCTCGCATGGCGAACGCCCCCGGGCGCCAGGAGTCCACCAGCTGCGGCGAGCCGACGTGCGATTCGCCCATCAGCGCGGTGAGGCGGGCAAGCAGCGTGGACACCTGCTCGGGCGAGGGTTGGGCGCGGTCGAGCAGCGACCACTGCACGATGCGGCCCGGCGTGGGCTCCACACGCACCACCACGCGATCGATCGCGGCATCGGGCGGGTGCGATTCGAGATCGAGCAGGATGAGCGTGCGCAGCGTCTTGGCGTCGCGCATCGGCGCCGGCAGCTGCAGCGTGCGCACGTGCGTGGCGCGGCTGGTGAGATGCAGCGTGGTGTGCAGCACGGCGGCGCCGCGATCGGCACGTTCGAGGCGTGCCGCCAGCGGCTCGAGCACGCGGGCCAGCACGAACGACAGCGGCTCCAGCCCTTCCACCGGCCACTCGAGCGCCAGCGACGCCTCGAACGGCTCGTCGTCCACCAGCGGCACCAGCGGCGTCATGTCGTGGCCGATGGCCGCGTGCTGCCAGCGCGGCCCGAGCGGGCCGAGCCGTGCCGACAGCTCCGCCGCCGGCAGCGCCGCGTACTGGCCCAGCGTGCGGATGCCCCAGCGGCGCAGCACGTCGAGCGCCTGGGTGGCGCGGACCCGCGCGGCGTCGTCGGCGGCGCGGCTGCCTTTCGGCATCTGCACCCGGCCGCGCACGTGGCGGCGGGTTTGCGGCCCCTGGTGCGTGTCGCGCGGATGGCCCCAGCCCGAGGGCACGTCGGCCTCGCGCGGCGGGGCGGCGCCCGGCCCGGCGTGGATCGTGTCCCATTCGGCCAGGGTGGCCACCGGCAGCGTTGCCAGTGCCTGACGCGCCTCGTCGGCGGTGGCGGCGACGGCGACGCCCGGGCGCCCCAGCGCCAGCAGCGCCGCCGCGGTGTGGGTGGGCGCGACGGCGACGCGGACCGCGCCGGCATCGACCAGGGCGCGGCGCAGGTGCTCGGCCACGTCGCGGGCACCGCCGAACAGGCGGGCCACGCCGACGAGATCGCACAGCACGAGCCGGCCCGACACCTCCACGCGCGGCGAGAAGGACTGGGCCACGCCGATGAGCGTGGCCACCGGCGACGACACGGAGTACAGCGCGGCGAACATGATCCGAGCCGCCCTAGCGCTCGGCCCAACGCCGATCGGCGCGTGGGTCGGCGGCCAGCGCCACCCGCCCCGCCGTCTGGCGGCGTGACGACGACACCCGAACGTCGAAGCGCAGGCCGTCGAAGCGGCGGGCCCGCGCCCCCTCGCCGCGCCAGGCGACGTGTGTGGCCACTGACGCGTCGGCCATCGAGCGGCGCACCGGCCCGGCCACCACCGCCGCCGTGCCGCGGCCCGGCGCCTGCAGGGTGAGCGTGACGCCGCCGGCGCTGCGGGCCAGCGGCTCGGGCGCGAGGAGCACGCAGGTCGTGTCGCCGCCCTCGATCACCCGCTGCACGCGCAGCCACGTGGTGTAGGGAATGCGGCGCAGCGCCGCCTGCGGCACGTCCGCCATGTCGATCACCACCACCGGGCACACGCCCGACTGCAGCACCAGGTTGAGCGCCTTGAGCGCGCGGTCCACGGTGCGCTCCACCATCGTCCCCGGCCCCTCGACCGTGCGCACGCCGGGCAGCCACACCGGGTCCACGGCGCCGCCGGTCTTCGAGATCGCCTGGCCGCGAATCCACAGCAGGCGGTCGAGGTCGATGCCGCACGCGGCCGCCGATTCCGGATCGAAGCGATCGAAGGTGTCGACGAGCGCCACCGTGTCGCCGCGCTTGGTGGCCGCGGCCATCCACCGCCACACCACGGAGGTGCGCCCGGACGACGCCGGCCCGACCACCTCGGACAACTGCCCGGCCGGCAGGCCGCCCTGGAGATAGGTGTCGAGCGGCTGGACGTCGAACGGCACCCCCGAGTCGGGGGCGATCTCGGGGCGCGACGTGGTGAGCGTGCGGTCGAGCTTGCGGGCGCGCAGCAGGGACTCGACGGCGGCGCGGGCCTGAACGGGCGATTCGACGCGGGCGGAGGCGGTGCTCATGGTTGTTTCGCCTTTTGTTTGCGTGGGAGGGCCATCATAGCGAATCAAAAACGAAAGTCAAGCCTTGAGGACTGAGGACGGGGACTAGGGGCTGGAGGCTGGGGCGTGTAGGCTGTCGCGCTATGCGCACCCGCTTCGCCGCCGTCCTGCTCCTTCTCGCCGGTTTCGCCGCCGGTGCCCTCACCCAGCACTCGATCAGCGCGCAGTCCGCGGACAAGGTCTTCGAACTGCGTACCTACACCGCACCCGACGGCAAGCTGGGCGATCTGCACGCCCGCTTCCGCAACCACACGCTGCGCATCTTCGAGAAGCACGGCATGAGCAACGTGATCTACCTGTCGCCTATGGACCCGCCGGCGTCCACGAACCAGCTCACCTATCTGCTGGCCCACAAGAGCCGCGAGGCGGCCAAGGCCAGCTGGACGGCGTTCCAGAACGACCCCGAGTGGAAGAAGGTGTCGTCGGAATCGCAGGTCAACGGCCGCATCGTCGCCAAAGTGGACTCGACGTTCTTCACCGCCACCGACTACTCGCCGATGAAGTGAGGCTGCCCATGCCACGATTCGCCGTTCGCTGGCTCGTGCACGGCACGCTGGCCACTGCTGGCCTGCTGGCCATCGCGTTCACCGCCGCCGGGCAAGCCCAGCCGCCCGGCGACGATCCCCGCTTCACCGGGATCTCGACCGTGCTCGACGCCAAGGACCTGAGCGCGGCGCGGCGCCGCTTCGAGCCCGGCGCCCGCTCGGCCTGGCACAGCCACGACAACGGCCAGCTGCTCTACGTCGAGCAGGGCCGGATGCGGACGCAGAAGAAGGGCCAGCCGGTGCTGGAACTCGGCGTCGGCCAGAGCGATTACACCGGCCCGAACGTCGTGCACTGGCACGGCGCCGCGGCCGGCACCCATCTGCTGCAGGTGAACGTCGGCTTCGGCGGCGAGACGCGCTGGATGCAGAAGGTGACCGACGCGGAGTACGGCGGCAAGTAGCGCCGCACGGCGTCAGGCGAACGGATTCTCGACGCGCAGCTCGGGGAACTGCGTGAAGTCGCGGTCGCGCGTGACCAGTGACTCGACCCCGTGCGCCACGCAGATCGCCGCGACCCGCGCGTCGTGCACGATCGGCCCCCGCACCCGGCTGCGCCGCACGAACCGCTCGAGGATCGGCGCGAAGCCGTCGGTCTCGCCGAGCAGACGGAGCGTTGGCGCGGCGAACCACGCGTCGAGCTGCAGCCACGCCTGCTCGGGCGTACTGGCGCTGTCGCGCCAGATGCGCGGATGCGTCACCACGCTGAAGAACTCGTAGACGCACGGCCACGGGATGGCCCAGGGTCCTGGCGAGGCGGCCAGCGTCTGCAGCAGGCGGCGCGCCTGCGCATGCTCTTCGGCTTCACGCCGGTGAGCGTAGACGAGGACGTTCGTATCGACGGCGACCATCACCGCGCGCGGTAGATCTCGTCGCGCAGCTCGGCCCACGAGTACGACGCCAGCGGGTTCTTCGCCCCGGGGTCGCCGACGCTGCGATCGGGCAACTCGACGGCCGATGGCAGCGCGGGGGCGTCGAGCACCCGGCGCAGTCCGTCCTCCACGACGGCCCGCAGGGGGCGCCCGGTTTTCCGGGCGTGGCGCTTCGCCCGTTCGAGGAGGGCATCGGCGATGTCGAGCGTCGTCTTCACGTTCCCATATTACCCATATTCAGCAGTATGGGACAGCTGTCACATGGACCGCCGCCCGGTCGGGCCACGCCCCGCCGGCGCCGCCCTGCTAAGATCGCCGAGCGTGCAGGCTCAGTTCGCCGCGGCGGTGCGCCGCCTGGCCGTCGCTCTCACCCATCGCGACTTCCGTCTGCTGTGGACGGGAGCGCTCGGCTCGAGCATCGGCACGTGGATGCAGAAGGTGGCGCAGGCGTGGCTGATCGTCACGCTCACCGGCACCAGCTCGGCGTTCTTCCTCGGCCTCGACTCGTTCGTCGGCGAACTGCCGATCCTGCTGCTCACGCTGGTCGGCGGCGTCGTCGCCGACCGCAAGGACCGGCGCCAGCTGCTGTTGATGTCGCAGTACACGCAGATGGCCGCGGCGTTCACGCTGGCGCTGCTCGTCTACTTCGACGTCGTGCGCATCTGGCACGTGATCGGGCTGTCGGCGCTCACCGGCATCGCCCAGGCGTTCGGCGGCCCGGCCTACCAGTCGCTGATCCCGTCGCTGGTCAGCAAGGAGCACCTGCCCAACGCCATCGCCCTGAACTCGATCCAGTTCAACCTCGCCCGCGTCGTCGGCCCGCTGATCGCCGGCGCGGCGCTGGCCGCCTTCGGCATGGTGGCGTGCTTCGGGCTGAACGGCGTGTCGTTCCTGTTCGTGATCGCGGCGCTGGTCGCGCTGCAGGTCAAGCACATCCCGCCCAGCAACCAGCAGCGGATGATCGACGAGATGAAGGGCGGGCTGCGCTACGTCCGGGCCGAGCCGCAGCTGGTGCTGCTCACCATCCTCGGCTTCGTCGCCGCCTTCCTCGGCCTGCCGCTGCTCACCTTCCTGCCGGTGATCGTCAAGGACATCTACCAGCAGGACGTCGGCCTCTACACCCGGCTGATGGCGTTCTCGGGCACCGGCGCCGTCGCCGGCGCGCTGACCATCGCCTGGATCGGCAAGTCGCGGGCGATGGGCCGGACGCTGCTCGGCGGCATCGCCGCGTTCGGCGCGGTGATGATCGCGTTCTCGTTCTCGCGCCAGCTGTGGCTCAGCCAGCTGCTGCTGTTCCTCGGCGGCGGGCTGCTGGTGGCCACCTTCTCGATGACCACGTCGCTGGTCCAGTTGATCGCCCCCAACGAGATGCGCGGCCGGGTGATGAGCATCTACATGGTGGCGTTCCGCGGCGCCTCGCCGCTCGGCAACTTCGTGAGCGGCAACATCGCCACCGCCACGTCCGTGCCGGCGGTGATCGCGCTGAACGGCAGCCTGCTGATGCTGGCGGCGATCGTCTTCTGGATCCAGGGCCGCAAGGTGCGCGAAACGGAGAACGCCGCCGCCTGACGGCGGCCAGTCCCGACAGCTGGCAGGAGGACGCGCCATGACCATCGGCGGCGGCCCGTATTCGGCGTCCGGCTCGCCCGCGTCCTTCGAGGATCGGCGGCGCGCCACCGTGCTCACCTGGCTGCTGCTCGCCGCGCTGGCGGTCGGCACCGCCTACGACGTGCTCAACCTGGCCACCGGCGTCAGTTTCGTGGGCTGGTCGGGATGGATCCTGGTGACCCGCGACATCGCCATCGCCGCGGCGCTGATCCTCACCCGCCTCGGCTGGACGCGCGCAGCCGCCGCAATCGCGCTGGCGCTGGCGCCGCTCGTGGTCACGGTGCGGCTGGTCACGGCCACGGTACCGCTGCCGGAGCTGATGCTCGTCTACCTCGTCCTCGACGTGGTCGGCGCCAGCATCCTGCTGGGCGAGCGGGCGACGCTGGCCTTCGCCGCGCTCAACCTGGCGGTGATCGGCGTCGTCGGTTGGGGCATCGCCGACATCGAGGTGCGCCGGCTCGGCCCGGCGGCGATACTCTCCACGCTGTCGGCGGGGCTGCTCGTCGCCGGCATCCGCCACCGCCGTCGCATCGAGGCGGCCAACCGCGCCGAACTGGCTGCCAACGAAGCGCGCAAGACGGCCATGCTCGAGTCGGCGCTCGACGCCATCGTGTCGATGGACGCCGCCGGCCGCGTCGTCGAGTTCAACCCGGCCGCCGAGCGCATGTTCGGCTACCGGCGCGACGACGTGCTGGGTCGCGACCTCGGCGAGGTGATGGTGCCCGAGCGCGACCGGGCGGCGCATCGCGCCGGGCGCGAGCGCTTTCTCGCCACCGGCACGTCGCGCATCATCGGCCGGCGCGTCGAGATGACGGCGCGGCGCAGCGACGGCGTCGAGTTCCCCTGTGAACTGGCGGTGGCCGCCGCTCCCGACGGCGGCTCGCCGATCTTCACCGCGTATCTGCGCGACCTCACCGAACGCAACGACGCCCAGGCCCGCCGCACCAGCCTCGAGCAGCAGTTGCGCGACTCGCAGAAGATGCAGGCGGTGGGCCAGCTCGCCGGCGGCATCGCCCACGACTTCAACAACATCCTGCAGGCCGTCGGCGGCTACCTCACGTTCGCGATCGAGGAGGCGCGGCGCACCGCACCGGCGCTGGCCGCCGAACTCGAGGCGCCGAGCAGGCCACGCAGCGCGCCGCTGGCTTCGTCCGCCAGCTGCTCACCTTCTCGCGGCAACAGCCGGTGGCGCTGGAGCCGACGGCGATCTCCGACGTCGTCGCCGGCTTCCTGCCGCTGGTGCGGCGCACGCTCACCGAACGCATCGCCGTCGAGTTCGCGCCGGCCAGCCGCCTGCCGCTGGTGCGCGCCGACCACGGCCAGATCCAGCAGGTGCTGCTCAACCTGTGCCTCAACGCGCGCGATGCCATGCCCAACGGCGGCCGGCTGACGCTGACCACCGGCGAGGCCACCATCACGCCCGCGTTCGCCGAGGCCAACCCGTGGGCGCGGCCCGGCCACTTCGTGGTGCTGACGGTCGCCGACTCGGGGGCCGGCATGAGCGCCGAGGTGCGGGCCCGCATCTTCGAGCCGTTCTTCTCCACCAAGGGCCTCGAGCACGGCACCGGCCTGGGCCTGGCCGTGGTCTACGGCATCGTCGAGCAGCACGGCGGCTTCATCCGCGTGGACAGCGCCCCGGGCGAGGGCACGACGTTCCGCATCTACCTGCCGGTGAGCGCCGCCGCCGAGGCGCCGGTGGCCGAAGACGCCCCGGCCGCGGTGCACGGCGGCAACGAGACGGTGCTGCTCGCCGACGACACCGATGCGGTGCGCGACGTCACCCGGCGCATGCTCGAGGGCGCCGGCTACCGCGTGCTCGACGCCGCCGACGGCCACGACGCGCTGGCCACCTTCGAGCGCGCCCCGGGCGCGGTGGACCTGGTGGTGCTCGACGCGGTGATGCCGGGGCTGAACGGCCCCGAGGTGTTCGCGCGCATGCGGGCGCTGCGGCCCGACCTGCCGGCGATCTTCCTGAGCGGCTACAGCGCCGACATGATCGGCAGCGACTGGCTGGCCACGGTGGGGGCCGAGCTGGTGATGAAGCCGGTGAGCCGCCGCGACCTGCTGGCGCGTGTGCGCGCCGTGCTCGACGCGCGCCGGCCGCCGGCCTGAGCGGCGCGTGACGTCAATCCGCCGCACCGAACCGGCCTCAGGAGGCGCGGATCAGTCGCCCGTCCATCGGGGACTCATCCGTCGGCTCCGCTTCGCCCCGCCGGCCACTCGCACCTTCCGCCGACTTGTCCCGTGTACAAGCAGCCCCCCGCTATTCGCGTCCTGGCCCTGTCACCCGGACTCACGGTGCGAGTGGCGAACTGACGTCGCGGCGAGGCTCAGAGTCGCCGCCGGACGAGTCCCCGACGGCCGGGCTCAGTTGACACGCAGCGGGCGACTGTCCCGAGGCCGGTTGAGGCGCCGGCGGCGAAGCCCTGTGGAGGTGCCCGCGCGGAGATCCGACGACGCGAGCAAGCTGTGGGAACCAGGCAGCTCACGGAGCTGCCGTCCAGCGGCCACCTCAGTCGTGATGGCAGGGCTAGCGCAGCGTCGTCCGGGCACCGGAACCGGGATTCGCCGGCGGCGCCTCGACCGGCCTCGGCTATGGCATCTTGGCGCGATCGACGGCGACGCCGCGGAGATACACCGCCGAGATCCGCCGCGTGTGCCTGATGTCGTCGAGCGGGTTGGCGTCGAGCACCAGCAGGTCGGCGTTCTTCCCCACCGTCAGCGTGCCGGTGTCGCTCATGCGCAGGAACGCCGCGCCGTTGCGGGTGGCGGCGACGATCACCTGCGCCGGCGTCATGCCGGCCGCCACCATGTCTTCCATCTCGACGTGCGGCGCCCAAGCCGTGTTGCCGTCGGTGCCGACGGTGATGGTCATGCCGGCGTCGGACAGCCGCTTGAGGTTGCGGCCCTGGATGCTCCACGTGGCGTTGGCCTGCGGCCGGTCGGTGGCCGCGGCCTGCAGCTTCGCCACCTCGCCGTCGGGCAGGCTCCCCTTCAGCCAGCTGTAGTCGGCCGTGACGCCGCGATCGGGCATGTTCGGGATCAGCACCACGTTCGGCCGCGCCTTGACCAGCGCCACCAGCTCGTCGTCCACGTCCACGTCGCGAACGCCGTGGGCGAAGGCGTCGAGGCCGGCCTTCAGCAGGCCCTTGGCGTCCGACAGGTTGAAGATGTGGGCGGCGACGCGGATCTTCGCCTTGTGAGCCTCGTCGATGACCGCGGTGTAGATCTCGGGCGGCATCTTCGAGTACTTGCCGTCGCGGTCGTCCACCCAGATCTTGATGACGTCCACCTTCAAAGCCGCCTGTTCCTGGACCCCTTTACGGGCCTCGGCGGCGCTCTTCACCCAGTAGGGCACGTCGGTGCGGCCCGGCTCCGGCATGGTGATGCCGCGGCCCGCCAGGAAGTAGCGCGCGGCGCCGGCCGGCGGCGCGGCGCGCACCGCGTACGGATCGCCGGGCGGGTCGAGGCCCAGGCTCATCGCCGCGCTGATGCCGAAGTAGGCGCGGCGGCGCAGGTCGGCGACGAGCGCGTCGCGGGTCGTGCTCAGGTGCACGTGCGTGTCGACGATCGTCGGCATCACCGTCTTGCCAGCCAGGCTCACCCGCGTGGCGCCGGCCGGCACGGTCACCTTCCCTGCCGGGCCGATCTGGGCGATGCGGCCGCCGGTGACGACGATGGTGGCGTTCTCGATCGGCACGCTGCCGTCGCCGATGATGACCCGGCCGCCCTCGAACACGGTGGCCGCAGCCTGGGCCGCGGGTCCCGGCGTGGTCAACCACCCGGCGGCGACGAGGAATCCGGTGGCGACCGACACGGTGCGGAAGCGGGATCTCATGAGCATCGGCGGGGCCTCAGGGACGGAAGGTGAAGAGTAGCAGAAAGGGCCCGTCGCCAGCCGCGAGCCGCGAGCCGCGAGCCGCGAGCCGCGAGCCGCTATGATTTGAGGATGGCATCACGACGACCGCGCCCGGCGGCGCAATCCGCGCCGATCGCTCCGGCCGCCATCAACCACTTCCGCCCGCATCCCTGGCATGGCCTCGAGGTCGGCCCCGAGCCGCCCGGCCTGCTGAACGCCTACATCGAGATCACGCCGTTCGACCTGATGAAGTACGAGGTCGACAAGGCCTCGGGCTACCTGCGCGTCGATCGGCCGCAGCGCTCCTCGGCGCAGCACCCCAGCCTCTACGGCTTCGTGCCGCGCACCTACTGCGGCGACCGCGTGCGGCGGCTGGCCCCCGGCGCCACCCGCGGCGACGAGGACCCGCTCGACATCTGCGTGCTCAGCGAACGGGCCATCGCCCGCAACGAGATCATCGTCCGCGCCCGGGTGATCGGCGGGCTGCAGATGGTCGATCGCGGCGAGGCCGACGACAAGATCATCAGCGTGCTCGACGGCGACTACGTGTGGGGCGACGCCCGCGACCTGCGCGACCTGCCGGCCGTGCTGATCGAGCGGCTGCAGCACTACTTCCTCACCTACCGCCTGGTCCCGGGTGAGAAGCCGCTCGTCAGCATCGCCAAAGTCTACGGCCGCGCCCACGCCATGAAGGTGGTGCAGGCGGCCATGGACGACTACGTCGACATGTTCGCGCGCTGAGCGCGCCGGCGGCGGCTACTGGGCGGCGGCGACGTCGAGCCGGAACTCGAGCGGCACCTTGGCCGGCGCGTAGCAGATCTTGTCGTCGCAGGCCTGGTATTCGAGCGTGCCGCGCACCGTGACCGACGCCTGGCCGGCCAGTTCCTTCCGGGCCTCGGCGGTCGCCGGCACGGTCACGTCCTGGACGAGCGTGAACGGCTTCAGGTAGGTCTCGACCCGCTCGTCGAGCGGCACGAAGTGGTAGAGCTCCGACGCGGGGTACTTGAGCGGCGTCGTCGTGAGCCACGGCCGGCGGTCGACCGTGAAGGTCACCACCTGGTAGTCGTGCTTGCCTGGGGCGTAGACATGCATGCCGGGCCGCGGCGTGATGTCGATCGACAGCGACACGCGCCCGCCGGGCGCCAGCCGGGCGGCGCTGGCGGCGGCCTGCACCGTGAGATGCGACGTGCGCACGGTGGCGGTGCCGCCGGCCGGCACGGTCGTCGCCGGCGGCGTCGGCTGAAAGATCTGCGCAGCGGCTGGCAGCGCGGCCGCCAGCCAGATCCCCAGGCCCGCCGCGATCCAGAAGGCCCGCGCCAATCGCGTCGTCCCCGTCAGCATCTCTGTATCCTACCCCGCCGGTGGCGGTAGAATCCCGCGGATGAGGTTCCTCGCCGCGGTGGCCTTGTGGTGCGCGTGCGCGCCGATCGTCGCCACCGCTCAAGACACGGCGGCGCCGACGCGCGCGGCGGCGCTCGAACAGGCCCGCGCGCTGCGCGAGCAGTCGCTCGCCGCGCCGACGCGCGGACCGATCGAACGGGCGATGATCTTCGTCGAGGAGCACCGCGTCCTCGAGCGGCTCAATCCGCCCGAGGGGTTCTATCCGGCCCTGGGTGGGGTCACGCTCGGCAGCAGCTGGGGCATCGGCGCCGGCTACCGCCGCCGGCCGGCGCGCGGCCGCGTCGTGCTCGACACCGGCCTCACCTACACGTTTCGCGCCTACAAGCTGGCCCGCGCCAGCGTGACGCTGCCACGGACGATGGGGTCCCCGGTGGATCTGCGCGCCGGTGTCCGCTGGTACGACTACACGCAGGAGGACTTCTTCGGCGTCGGTCCCACCAGCCTGGCCAGCGATCGTGTCAGCTTCGGCCTGCGCGGCATCGACACGTCGGTGGGCGCCGAGGGCCGGCCGCTGCGCTGGCTGGTGCTCGGCGGCAACCTCGGGCTGCAGACCTTCGACGTCCGGCGCGGCACCGATTCGCGCTTCCCGAGCATCGAGGAGCGCTTCGACGACACCGCGGCCCCCGGCCTCGACCGGGCCCCCGACCTGCGCTACGTCCAGGGCGTGGCCGGCGTGGACACCCGCGACCAGCGCGGCAACCCGCGTGGCGGCGGCCTCTACCGCTTCGCCATGGGCATGTACCGCGGCAGCCAGTCGGGCGCCTACGACTTCAACCGCATCGACCTCACGGCGATGCAGGTGTTCCCGATCTTCGACAAGAAGCGGACGATCGCCGTCAACGTGCTGGCCGCCAAGGTCGATCCGGTCGGCGGCGCCCGCGTGCCGTTCTTCCTCATGCCCACCGTCGGCGGGCAGCGGTCGATCCGCGGCCTGCAGGACTTCCGCTTCCGCGACGCCGCCGTGCTCAGCGTCAACGCCGAGTACCGCTGGGAGGCGTTTTCGGGCCTCGACCTGGCGCTCTTCGCCGACGCCGGCCAGGCCGGGCCGTCGTGGACGGCGCTGTCGATCCCCGACTACAGCACGGCCTGGGGCCTCGGCTTCCGTTTCAACACCAACCGGCGGGTCTTTCTGCGGCTGGATGCGGCGCTCGGCGGCAACTCCGGGCGGCGGGTCTGGATCCGCATGGCCCCGGTGTTCTGATTGGCGGTGCCTGTCATGGCCACACGACGTCGTCTCGCCATCGCCTTCGCACTCGCGCTCGTCGCCACCGCCGCGGCGCGCTCGGCGGGCCCGGCGTTCTACCCCGACGATCCCCTGCAGGTCGATCCCGAGACCCGCGACGCATCGAAGGTCGTCGGCCACGAGCTGAGCGACCCCTACGACTTCCTCGAGAACTCGTTCCTGAACCGCGGCGACCATACGCCGCAGCGCGCCGTCAACGCCAACACCGTCGACGAAGTGCCCGACTCGAGCTGGTATACCAACCGTCTGCTCACGGCGCGGCCGCCGACCGTGGACGAGATCGCCCGCGGCTCGAACGTCTCGGGGCCGCCGGCGCCGGGCCCATGGACGATCGTGTCGGGTAAGAGCGACGGCATCACTCCGGGCTTCACGGTCCGCGACACCGCCGGCACGATCTGGTTCATCAAGTTCGACCCGCCGTCGAACCCCGAGATGGCCACCGGCGCCGAGCTGATCTCGACCAAGCTGTTCTGGGCGCTGGGTTACAACGTGCCCGAGAACTACCCGGCGGTGCTCGACCCGGCCAAGCTGGTGATCGCCGACACCGCCACCTTCCGCGACGCCCTCGGCAAGCGGCGGCAGCTCACCCGGCCGGACGTCGAGGAGTTCCTGGCCAAGGGCGCCCGGCTCGGCGACGGGTTGTTCCGCGTCATCGCCAGCCGCGCGGTCGAGGGCAAGCCGGTGGGCCCGTTCAAGTACTTCGGCACCCGGCCCGACGACCCCAACGACATCTTCGCGCACGAGCATCGCCGCGAGCTGCGCGGCCTGCGGGCGTTCGCGGCGTGGCTCAACCACGACGACTCGCGGTCGATCAACTCGCTCGACACCCTGGTCGAGGTCGGCGGCCGCACCATCGTGCGCCACCACCTGATCGACTTCGGATCGACGCTGGGCAGCGCCAGCGTCACCGCGCAGCGCGCCCGCGCCGGCAACGAGTACATCTGGGAGGCGCGGCCGACGCTGCTGACCATGCTGTCGCTCGGCTTCTGGGTCCGGCCGTGGATCAAGGTGCGCTACCCCGAGTTCCAGGCAATCGGCAACATCGAGGCGGCGTATTTCTGGCCCGACAAATGGAAGCCGGAGTACCCCAACGCCGCCTTCGACAACGCCCGGCCCGACGACCTGTTCTGGGCCGCCCGCCGGGTGATGGCGGTCTCGGACGAAGCCATCCGCGCCGTCGTGCGCACCGCCGAGTTCACCGACGACGGCGCCAGCAACTACCTCGGCGACGTGATCATCGCCCGCCGCGACAAGGTCGGCCTGCAGTGGCTCACCGCGGTGAACCCGGTGGTGGACTTCGCGCTGGCCCGCGACGGCACGCTCACCTTCGGCAACGCCGCCGTCGACACCCGGCGAGCGACCGCGCCCGAGGGCTACGAGGTGGTGTGGGCGCGCTTCGACAACGCCAGCGGCACGGCCACGCCGATCGGCGCGCCGCAGTCGGTCACCACCGGACGCGCCACCGCGCCGCCCGAGGTGCTGGGCGGCGACTACGTGCAGGTGTCGATCCACACCCGCCATCGCCAGTTCCCGATCTGGCGGCGGCCGGTGGTGGTCCACTTCCGCCGCGCCGGCGACGCCTGGACCCTGGTCGGCGTCCGCCGCGACGACGACGATTGATCATCGCGCCGGGCCCGACCGGGCCGCGGCGTATACTTTTCGCGGCATGAGCCGCATTCTCGTCGCCGAGGACGACGCCGACATCGCGGCGCTGGTGCGTCACTACCTGGAGAAGGCCGGCTACACCGTGGACGTCACCGGCTCGGGCCGCGAGGTGCTGCCGCGGCTGCGCAAGGAGCCGGCCGACCTGGTCGTCCTCGACCTGATGCTGCCGGGCATGGACGGCCTCGACGTGTGCCGGGCGATGCGCGCCGACCCGACCACCGCGGCGGTGCCGGTGATCATGCTCACCGCCAAGGCCGAGGAATCCGACCGCATCGTCGGCCTCGAACTGGGCGCCGACGACTACATCACCAAGCCGTTCAGCCCGGGCGAGGTCGTCGCCCGCGTCCGCGCGCTGCTGCGTCGCGCCCAGCGGCCGGCGCCGGTCACCGGCCGGCTGTCGTACGGGCCGCTCACCGTGGATGTCGATCGCCACGTGGTGACGGCCGACGGCCGCGACGTGCGGCTGACCGCCAAGGAGTTCCTGCTGCTGCAGTACCTGCTGCAGCACCGCGGCCGGGTGCTGTCGCGCGATCTGCTGCTCTCGGACGTCTGGGACTACGCCTACACCGGCGGCACGCGCACCGTGGACGTGCACGTGCGGCGGCTGCGCGAGAAGCTGCCGTTCCTGACCGAGGCGCTGGTCACCGTGAAGCAGTTCGGCTACAAGCTGCTCGACCCGGCACCGGTGGTGCCGGCCCGATCGAGCCGGGCCTGATCGACACGCCGTGCGCCTCGACGTCCGCCGCGCGATGCTGGTCACGGCACTCGGCGCCGTGCTGGTCGCCGTGCTGTTCCTGGCCCTCGGCGGCGGCGTCGCGCCGCTGAGCGCCGCCCTCGCCTTCGGGCTCGGCGCCATCGTCGCGGTGGTCGGCTCGTCGGCGTTCGCCGGCCGCCACCGCGCCCGCGCCGTCGCCATCGCCGACGTCGGCCGCCGCTACGGCCTCGGCGACCTGTCGCGCCCGGGCCCCGATTACGGCGACGACGATCTGGGGCTCGCCGCCCGCAGCCTCGACGCTGCCATCCATCAGCTGGGTCGGCGCGTCGACACGCTGGCCCGCGACCGCGCCCGCATGGAAGCCATCCTCGGCAGCATGGTCGAAGGCGTGCTGGTCGTCGACGAGTCGGGCCGGCTGCAGGTGGTCAACGAGGCGGCGCGCCGCATGCTGCGCGTCGAGAGCAACGCCGTCGGCCGGCCGTATGTCGAGGCGATCCGCCATCCGGGCATCGCCGAACAGTTCGCCGCCGTGCTCGCCGGCGGCCCGGCGCAGGCCTTCGAACTGGCGGTGTCGCGCGACGGCCCGCGCGACCTCGTGGCCCGGCTGGCGCCGGTGGTCGCCACCGGCCGCGGCGCCATCCTGGTGCTGCACGACGTCACCGACCTGAAGCGCGCCGATCAGATCCGCCGCGACTTCGTCGCCAACGTCTCGCACGAGCTGCGCACGCCGCTCACCGCGATCAAGGGCTACGCCGAGGCGCTGATCGACAGCGCCGACGACGCCGAGGCGCGCCAGCGCTTCCTGGAGATCATCCAGCGGCACTCGGCGCGCATGGAGCGGTTGGTGAAGGACCTGCTGCGTCTCGCCCGCCTCGACGCCGGCCAGGAATCGCTCGACCGCACGCCCACCGACGTCGCGGCGCTGCTGCAGGGCGTGGTGGACGACCTCGAGCCGGTGATCGCCGAGCGCCGTCAGGCCGTCGCCGTCCGCGCCGACGGCCTGCCCTCGTTGTGGCTCGACGCCGCCAAGGTGCACGACATCGTCCGCAACCTGGTGGAGAACGCCGTCAACTACACCCCGGCCGGCGGCGCCGTCGAGGTCCGTGCCGCGGTGGACGACGGCCAACTGGTGGTGCAGGTGGTGGACGACGGCCCCGGCATTCCGCCGGAGGACCTGTCGCGGGTGTTCGAGCGGTTCTACCGGGTCGACAAATCACGCGGCCGCCCCGGCGGCACCGGCCTCGGCCTGGCGATCGTCCGCCACCTCGCCGAGCTGCACGGCGGCACGGTGACCGCAGCGGCTCCGCCGGGCGGCGGCGCCGAGTTCACGCTGCGCCTGCCGATCGCCGCGCCCGAGCCGGCGTCCGACGCTAGCAGCCCGGGGTGAAAGTGGTGCCGGCATTCGGCCGGCGCGCATCGCCGCCCTCGGTGCTGCGCCACCATTTCACCCCGGGCTGCTAGGTGAGGCCGCTGGCCGCGAGCAGGTAGTAGGTGGCGGCGGCGATCAACGCCGAGGCCGGAATGGTCAGCACCCACGCCCAGACGATCTGCCCGGCGACGCCCCAGCGCACCGCCGACAGCCGCCGCGTGGCGCCGACGCCGACGATCGCGCCGGTGATGGTGTGCGTGGTGCTCACCGGCACGCCCAGCGCGGTGGCGGTGAACAGCGAGACGGCGCCCGAGGTCTCGGCGGCGAAGCCGCCGACCGGCTGCAGCCGGGTGATCTTCGAGCCCATCGTATGGATGATGCGCCAGCCGCCCGACAGGGTGCCGGCGGCGATGGCCGTGTAGGCGGCCAGCTCCACCCACAGCGGAATCTCGAAGGTGGTGATGTAGCCGCCGGCGAAGAGCGCGCTGGCGATGATGCCCATGGTCTTCTGCGCGTCGTTGGCGCCGTGGCCGAGCGAGAACAACGCGGCTGACAGCAGCTGCAGCCGCCGGAACAGCGCGTCGACGCGCGACGGCGCCGTGCCGCGGCACAGCCAGAAGATCGCCGCCATCAGGCCGAAGCCCAGCACCAGGCCGATGAGCGGCGACAGAACGATGAAGATCAGCGTCTTGGTCCAACCGGCGACGATGATGGCGGCCGGTCCGGCCTTGGCCATCGCCGCCCCGGCATAGCCGCCGATGAGGGCGTGCGACGAGCTGGTCGGCAGCCCGTAGTACCAGGTGATCAGGTCCCAGACGATGGCGCCGATCAGGCCGCCGAGCACGACCGCGCTGGTCACGAACTTCAGGTCGATCATCCCCGACCCCATCGTCTTGGCGACGGCGGTGCCGAAGATGAAGATGGCGGCGAAGTTGAAGAAGGCCGCCCACACCACCGCCTTGCCGGGCGACAGCACCCGCGTCGACACCACCGTGGCGATCGAGTTGGCGGCGTCGTGGAAGCCGTTGATGTAGTCGAAGACCAGGGCGACGACGACGATGAAGGCGACGACCGAGAAGTCCATGCCGGCGGCCTACCCGTGCTTGACGACGACGCTTTCGAGCGCGTTGGCCACGTCCTCGCAGGCATCGGTCGCCAGCTCGAGCAGGTCGAGCATCTCCTTGCACTTGATGATCGCCACGGCGTCCTTCTCCAGCTCGAACAGCCGGCGCAGCGCCTCGTCGTGCAGGGTGTCGGCGGCGTTCTCGAGCCGGTTGATCTCCACCGTGCGCTCGTGGACCCCGGATTTCTTCTCCAGCGCCTCGACCGCCACCTTCACCTGCATGGTCGAGCGCCAGATGAGCGAGGCCAGCTCGCGGGCGCCGTAGGGCATGGTCGGGATGCGGTAGCGGCGCACCACGCCGGCGGCGGCGTCGATGGCGTCCATCACGTCGTCGAGCGACTTGGCGATCTGGTAGATGTCCTCGCGGTCGATCGGCGTGACGAAGGTGCGGTTCAGGCGCTGGATGATCTCGTGGGTGAGCGAGTCGCAGGCCTCTTCCACCTGCTTGATCTCGATGCCCATGTCCCACGCCGGCGGGTCGGTGGCCAGCATCTTCTCGAGCAGCGTGGCGCCCGAGACGATGCGGTCGGCCAGGGCGATGAAATCGGCGTAGAACTTCTCTTCCTTTGGGATCAGTCGAAAGGCAGCCACGGGCACTCCTCCGCCCGGGCGCCGGGCGAGCACGCCGAGTGTGCCACAGGTGGCGTTACAGGAACGTTACAAATGTCTCCCGGCGGTCAGTCGAGGCGACGATGGAGGAAGACGAGATCCAGCCACCGGCCGAACTTGAACCCGACCTCCCGGAAGTGGGCGACCCGTTCGAACCCGAGCCGCTCGTGGAAGTGCAGCGAGGCGGCGTTCTCGGCGTCCACGCCGGCGATCATCACGTGCTTGCCCATGGCGGTCGCTCGCGCCAGCAGCGCCTTCATCAACGCCCCGCCGATGCCGTGGCCGCGCCTGTCGTCGCGGACGTAGACGCTGTGTTCGACGCTGAAGCGGTAGCCGGGCCAGGGCCGAAAGTCGCCGAACGACGCGAAGCCGGTGACGCCTGAGGCGTCCACGGCGACGAGCACCGGGTAGCCGGCGTTCACCCGGCCCTGCCACCAGGCCCGGCGTTCCTCGAGCGATGCCGGCTCGTCGGCGTAGATCGCGGTCGAGGTCAGCAGGACGTCGTTGTAGATGGCCAGCACCGCCGGCAGGTCGGACTCGAGCGCGTCGCGAACGACGATGGCCATGGCGACGCCCCTCAGCTGCCGGCGACAGGCCGGGTCTTCCAGTCGAACCGCAGCGCCTCAGCCGGCGCCGACAGGTCCGCACGAAGCACGGCCGCGCTGCCGGCGTCCAGCCACCCGGTCTGCCCGATGCCGAGCTCCTGGTTCGCCGCGCCGCCACTGGCCAACCCGGCGCGGGTCAGGGCGACGACCAGCGCCGGCAGCCCGTCCGTCGCCAGGTCGAACGCATCGCCGGCTACGACGCGGACGCGGCTGATTCGCACCTGGGCGTTCTCGAACTGCACGCGGCTGCCGGTGGCGCTCGGCGGCGGCTCGTCGCGGAAGAACTTGCCGCGCAGCGACACCTCGTCGAGGGGCACGGTCTTGAACTCGACGCGCAGGAACTCGCTGGGCACGTCGGTCGGGTTCTCGACCGAGTGTACCTCCTCGATGCCCTTGTAGACGCGGAAGCTGCCGGCCCGGGTCGCCGGCCGCGTCACGCCGGCGTACGGCAGGCCCTCGTGCTTGAAGACGATCGGCCCGCCGTCGTTCAGATAGACGTAGGCCGAGGCGCGCTCGGTATGGAAGTGCGGCGCGATGACCACCCGCGGCGCGTAGACGACGCGTGTCACTTTCACCCAGGCGTTCTCGAACGCGAGGCGGTAGGCATGGGGGCTGACGGCGTGCGGATCCTGCGCGGCAAGGCTCGCCGTGAGGACCGTGCTGACGAGCAGCGCGATGGCGGTGCGGGTGGGCCAGGTGGGCATCGGGACTCCTCGAGGGTGGGCAGCGCCGGGTGGCACCGCGTCGCTGCTTCAGACGGGGGCGGCGCCGGAAGGACGCACGCCCGTGGCCCGGGAGCGTCGCGGATCGATCACCAGCGCCGCCGCGACGGCGAGGCTCAGTGCGAGGCCGATCAGCACCGCCGAATGCGAGACGCGGGCGGCGAGCGCCGACACCGCGAACGGGCCGGCCGCCCGCGTGAGCTGTTGCGCGCGCGCCAGCCGTCCGTTGACCACGCCGGCGTGCTCGATGGCGACCAGCGACTGCACCAGGTGCGGTCGAGCCAGGGTGGTCAGTCCTGCCCCGGTGGCGAAGGTCATGACCCCCGCGGTGCTGGTCGCTGCGCCGCCGCTCGTCGCGACCGCGGCCAGGCCGCACGCCTGCAGGGCGAGACTTGCGGCGAGCAGCGCCGGCCCCGAGAGCGAGAGCCGGCGGTTCACCATCAGCGCCCGGCCGGGCAGCTGCATCACGCCGAACACGCCGCCGAGCAGCGCCGCCGTCGATGGGGACACCCCCCGCTCCCCGAGTGCCGGGATCAAGTTGGCGACCAACGACGCGCTGGCCAGACTGGCGAGGCCGAGGGCCGCGGTCAGGGTCGGGAAGCCCGGGACGACGACCGGACGGGTCGTGCCGTCCCGCACTGCGGGTGGCGCCGGGTCGGATGAGACCGTCGTCACGCTGTAGGCCGTGAGCAGCGCCGACACGGCCAAGGCGGCCGCGAGCACGCCGGTCGCGGTCCGCCAGCCGAACGCACCAACCAGCAGCGCCGTCAGCGGCAGGAACACCGTGCTGGCGAGGCCGCCGTACAGCGTCACCGTCGCCAGCGCCCGCAGCCGCACGTCAGGCGCCGCATGCGCCCGGGTCACGACCGCGAATGCCGGCTCGTAGAGCGTGGCGGCCATGCAGGCGCCGAGCCCGACCCACACGACATACAGCGTGACCACCCCGGGCCACAGCGCCCAGGCCGTGAGCAGCCCCGCGGCGACGAGGCTGCCGCTGACGATCGCCGCTCCCCCTCGTCCGCGATCACTCCACCGTCCCACCGCCGGCGCCAGCAGCGCGGAGACGAAGAGCGCCAGCGAGAACGCGCCGGTGACGACCCAGGGCGCGACCGCCAGCTCTGCCTGCACGGGCTGGAGCAGCACCGCGAAGGCGTAGTACAGCACGCCCCAATTGACCAGCTGTCCGAGACCCAGCGCGGCAACGGCCCGTGACGGCATCGGCGGCGCGACGGTGCAGGGTCAGCAGCACCCGCCGCCGGCCGGGCGCGACGGCGTCCGCAGCCCGCCGAGCGTCACCGCCACCGGGACCGCTGCGGCGGGCGCGCAGCACGAGCTGACGCCGTCGTGCTCGCCGTCGGTCGAGCAGACGCCGGTCTCGGGCAGCACCAGCTCGACGCGCCGCGCGGCCTCCCAATCCCCCGCCACCGCAGCCACCACCGACCGCGCCTGCTCGTAGCCGGTCAGCATCAGGAACGTCGGCGCGCGCCCGTAACTCTTCATGCCGATGGCGTACAGATCGGCGTCGGGATGTTTGAGTTCCTCGGCGCCGTGGGGCCGCACGGTGCCGCAGCTGTGCAGGTTCGGATCGATGAGCGGAGCCAAGGCGCGCGGGCTCTGCACGGCGGCGTCGAGGTCGAGGCGCACCTCGGAGAGGATCGACCAGTCGGGCCGGAACCCGGTTGCCGCGACGATCTCGTCCACCGCGCGCAGCTGCCGGTTTCCAGCGCTCGCCACCCATCCGTCCGCGGTGCGGGTCACCGCGTCCAGCCGGAAGCCGGTGACCAGATCGAGGCGGCCAGCATCGAGCAGCCCGCGGACGCGCTGCCCGAGCTTGCCGCGCTCCTCGAGCTGGTCGGCGCGCGAACCGCCGAGGAGCGTCCCGATCGCGGGGCGCCGGATCGCCCACGTGATCTGGGTGGTGCGGTCGCCCTCGGCCAGCCGGGCGAGATCGAGGAGCGCGTTCAGGGCGGAATGGCCGCTGCCGACGACGAGTACCCGCTTCCCCGCGTAGCGCGCCCGATCGGCCCCGAGCACGTCGGGGATGCCGTAGAAGACATGGGCGGCCGCCGCGCGCTCGCCGCGGGCCGGCAACCCGGCGGCGCCGAGCGGCCCGGGGGTGTCGATCGTGCCCGAGGCGTCGATCACCGCCCGAGCGAGCACGTCGTACTCGCCGTCGGCCGTCGCCACACGCACCAGGAATGGAGCGGCGGCGCGTCCGGCGTCCTTCATCAGGTCGTGATCCTGGCGGCTCACCGCGACCACGCGGCTCGCGAACCGCACGTGGGGCGCCAATTCGGGGGTGCCGGCCAGCGGCTCGAGGTACTGCTCCACGAACTCGCGGCCCGTGGGGTAGCGGTCGCCGTCGGGACGGACCCAGCCGTGCCGCTCGAGCAGCCGGCCGGCGGCCGCATCGACCCCGAACCGCCACGGCGAGAACATTCGAACGTGACCCCAGCGGCGGACGCCGGCGCCGGCCGAGGCCCCGGCCTCGAGGACGAGCGGCGTCAATCCGCGGTCGAGCAGGTGGGCGGCGGCGGCAAGGCCAACCGGCCCCGCGCCGATGACGACGACGGGCAACGACGAGCGCGACATGAAAGGCTCCATGATTGTCACTAGCAACTAAATGAGCTGACGGCGTCGGTTACGGAACGGCCGCGGCAGACTCCACGGCGCAGCAGTCGGCGGACTCGCCGACTGCATTGCCAGCGCGAAAACGGGCGTCGGCCGCGCGGGCGAGCCGGCGAATCACGTCCACGACGCCGGACCGGATGGCCGGGTCGAGGTCCTCGAGCAGGTCGCGCTGCTGGGCCACCAGGTCGGCGGTGATCCGCGCGCACAGCGTTCGGCCGCGGCGGCTGGCGCTGAGCGCCGTCGCGCGGCCGTCGGCGGCGTCGGAATGCTGCTCGACGTAGCCCTTCTTCACCAGCGCCGCGACGACGCGGCTGGTCGTGCTCTTGTCGAGGAACAGCCGCTGCGCCAGGGCGCCCAGCCGCAGCGGCCCCTGCTCGACCAGGGTTTCGAGCGCGTAGCACTGGGTCACCGACACGTCGTGGCAGCAGATGCGGTCGCGATCCCTGAACTGGTAGACGCGAACCAGGTCGGCGACGGCGGCCTGGAGCGCCAGCGCGTCGCGGTCGAGGGCGGCGGCGGCCGGACGGCGTGCGGATCGGGTGGTCGCCATTCGTTGTCAGTCGCAACTATAATGCACTGAGATGCCGGGCTGTCAAGGCGGGTCGCCCGCCTCGCGCCCTTACAGACGGAAGCCGGCCCCAGCGGACGCGGGAGGCCCAGGCCCTGCGTCCTTTCGGCGGACCGCCCGTCTGTAGGGGTGTCCGTTCATCAGCGTGGAGGCGCGACATGCGTGGTTCGACCCCCGACGAGATTCGTTCTGCCGTGCAAGCGGCCTACGGAGCCGTCGCCAGCGGCACCCAGACGGGCTGCTGTGGAGGCGGCGGCTGCTGCGGCAGCGATGCCGACTCGCCGTCGCTCGGCCTCGGCTACTCCCCCGCCGATCTCGCCAGCGTGCCGGCCGGCGCCGACCTCGGGCTCGGCTGCGGGAATCCGCAGGCCATCGCCGCCCTGCAGCCCGGGGAGCGGGTGCTCGACCTGGGCAGCGGTGCCGGTTTCGATGCGTTCCTGGCCGCCCGGCAGGTCGGACCGACTGGCGTGGTGATTGGCGTCGACATGACGCCGCAGATGATCGAACGCGCGCGGGCGAACGCCGCGACGGTCGGCCTGCCGCAGGTCCAGTTCCGGCTCGGCGACATCGAGGCCTTGCCGGTGGACGACGCCGCGGTGGATGTGGTCATGTCGAACTGCGTGATCAACCTGGCGCCCGACAAGGCCGCCGTGTTCCGGGACGCCTATCGCGTGCTGGCGCCGGGCGGCCGCCTGGCCATCGCCGACGTCGTCGCCACCGGCGATCTGCCGGCAGCACTCGCCGCCGACCCGGCGGCCTACACCGGCTGCATCGCCGGCGCGGCGTCGATCTCGGATCTCGAGCGCATGCTCGCCGCCGCCGGGTTCGAACAGGTGCGCATCAGCGTCCGCGCCGCCAGCCGCGACCTCATCGGCCAGTGGAGTCCGGGCTCGGGCGCCGAACGGGTGGTCGCCTCGGCGTTGATCGAAGCGGTGAAGCCGGTGGTCGCGAGCGACGCGACGCCCGCCTCCGGCTGCTGTGCCCCGGCGGCGCAGACGTCGTGTTGCGCGCCGAACGCGAAGGCCTCCTGCTGCGGACCAGCACACGATGCCGGCACCTGCGGCTGCCAACCCGGAAGGTAGACACATGGCCACCGCGACCAGCGCCGGCGACCTGCCCTGGGACGACGTCCACGCCAACCTGCGGACGTTCATCGGCCGGCGCGTGCGCAACACTGCCGACGCCGACGATCTCGTCCAGCAGGTGATGCTCCGCCTGGTCGCCGGACTCGACACGCTGCGCGATTCCGACCGGGTCTACGCCTGGGTCTATCGCACCGCCCGCAACGCGATCGTCGATCACTATCGGTCGCCGGTGACGCGCCGCGAGGTCGCGAGCGGCGACGCCGCCGAGGTCGCGCCGGCGGTGCCGGCCGATGCCGCAGCCGATGAGGACGAAGGGGCCGCGCTGCGAGAGCTCGCCTCCTGCCTGGCCCCGATGCTCGCCACGCTCCCGGCCGCGCATCAGACCGCGATCCGGCTCACCGAACTCGAGGGCCGCGGCCAGGCCGAAGCGGCCCGCGCCGAAGGCATCTCGCTGTCGGGGATGAAGAGCCGGGTGCAGCGCGGGCGACGCCAGCTCAGGGCGGCGCTGGAAGCCTGTTGCGCCGTGCATCTCGATCGACGCGGCGGCGTCATGGGCTACGAGCCGCCGGCGGCCGGCGGCTGCGGGTGCTGCGGCGATGGCCCTGCCGCCGCACCGCGCCCCTGCACAGGCGCGGTCCGGGCTTGATCGTCAGGCGCGGTGGCTGATATCGTCCATCGACGATGGACGATATACCAACCATGGCGGTCGCCGTCGACGAGGACCGATGGCCAGAAAGCCCTTCCCCGTGGTGGCCGCATGTTGCCCCCCGAGCCGGCCCGCGTCACCCGTCTCGCGCCCAGTGATCCGGCGGCGGATCTCCGGCTGGCCGCCTTCGCCAAGGCGTTGGGTCATCCGATGCGCGTCCGGATCGTCCGTCTTCTGGCGGCCCGCGATGCGCGGATGTGCAGCCACCTGGTGGACGAGCTGCCGCTGGCGCAGTCCACCATCTCGGAGCATCTGCGCATCCTGCGTGCCGCCGGTCTGGTCCGCGCCAGCGAGGCGGGACCGCGCGGCGGCTACTGCCTGGTGCCGAGCGCCCTTGCGCAGCTGAAGCAGCTGCTGACCGACCTGTGAGCGCGGGGCCCGTACCGGCGCGACCGGCCACCGTCACCCGCATCGGCATCAACGGCTTCGGCCGGATGGGCCGGCTCGCGCTGCGCGCCGGGTGGTCGCGCGGCGACCTCGAGTTCGTCCACGTCAACGAGATCGCCGGCTCCGCCGAGACCGCCGCCCATCTGCTGACGTTCGACTCGGTGCACGGGCGCTGGCCGCACGCCGTGCACCACGGCGACGGCGAGCTCCTCGTGGACGGCCGATCGCTCACCTACTCCGCGCTGCCGAAGCCCGGACACGTCCCGTGGTCGCTGGCCGGCGTCGACGTCGTCCTGGAGTGCAGCGGGAAGTTCCGGACGCCCGAGACGCTGGCGCCGTACTTCGAGGCCGGCGTCAAGACGGTGATCGTGGCGGCCCCGGTGAAAGCCGGCGCACTGAACGTGGTGATGGGCGTGAACGACCATATGTACGATCCGGCGCAGCACCGGCTGCTGACCGCCGCCTCGTGCACGACCAACTGCCTGGCGCCCGTGGTGAAGGTCGTCCACGAGGCCGTCGGCATCCGCCACGGCGTCATCACGACCATCCACGACGCCACCAACACCCAGGTGGTGGTGGACGCGCCCCACAAGGACCTCCGCCGGGCGCGGGCCAGCGGCCTGTCGCTCATCCCGACCAGCACGGGCTCGGCCAGCGCCATCGGGCTCATCTACCCGGAGCTGCTCGGCAAGCTGACCGGCATCGCGGTGCGCGTGCCGCTGCTCAACGCCTCGCTGACCGACTGCGTGTTCGAGGTGCAGCGGCCGACCACGGTGGACGAGGTCAATGCGGCGTTCAAGGCCGCCGCCGACGGTCCCGGACCGCTGGTCGGCATCCTCGGCTTCGAGACGCGCCCGCTGGTGTCGGTGGACTTCAAGGACGATCCCCGCTCGGCCATCGTCGACGCGCCATCGACGATGGTGGTCGATGGCACCTGCGTGAAGGTGCTGGCCTGGTACGACAACGAGATCGGCTACGTGCACCGGATGGTCGAACTGGCCGCGAAGGTCGGGGCCGCCCTCGCCGAGCGCGCATGATCGGCCTGCGCCATTACGCGATCGTCACCGCCGCGTACTGGGCCTTCACGCTCACCGACGGCGCGTTGCGGCTGCTGGTGCTGCTGCATTTCCACGAGCTCGGCTACTCGCCGGTGCAGCTCGCCTTCCTGTTCCTGCTCTACGAGTTCTTCGGCATCGTCACCAACTTGGTCGGCGGCTGGCTCGCCGCCCGCACCGGCCTCCGTTTCACGCTCGTCCTCGGACTCGGTCTGCAGGCCGTGGCCCTCGTGCTCCTCGCCGTGCTGGATCGCACCTGGAGTCTGGGCGCCTCGGTGGCCTACGTGATGGCCTGCCAGTCGCTGTCGGGCATCGCCAAGGACCTCACCAAGATGAGCGCGAAGAGCGCCGTGAAGGTGCTGGTGCCGGCGGGCGACGACTCGCGCCTCTTCCGCTGGGTCGCGGCCCTGACCGGCTCGAAGAACGCGCTCAAAGGGGCCGGGTTCTTCCTGGGCGGCGTGTTGCTGTCGGCGCTCGGCTTCCGTGACGGCCTGCTGGCCATGGCGGCCGGCGTGCTGCTCGTGCTCGGGTTCGTGCTGGCGGCCCTGCCCGCGTCGCTCGGCCAGGCGAAGTCGAAGCCGCCGTTCACCGGTGTGCTGTCGAACTCGAGCGGCATCAACCGGCTCTCGCTGGCACGGATGGCGCTCTTCGCCGCCCGCGACGTCTGGTTCGTGGTCAGCGTGCCGATCTTCCTGGCGAGCGCGCTCGGCTGGACCTTCACCGGGATCGGCGCCTTCCTGGCACTGTGGGTGATCGCCTACGGCGGGGTCCAGGGGATTTCGCCGGCGCTGCTGCGGCGGCTCACGAATGGCTTGGCACCGGCGCCAAGCCTGGTCAGCGGGCTGGGCCTGGCGCTGGCCGCGGTGACCGCGCTGATGCCGATCGGGCTCGGCCTCGACTGGCCGGCGGCAGGCGTCGTGCTGGGTGGACTCGGCCTCTTCGGCGTCGCCTTCGCCTTGAACTCGGCCGTGCACTCCTACATGGTGCTGGCCTACTCGGAGGCGGACCGCGTCTCGCTGAGCGTGGGCTTTTACTACATGGCCAACGCCGCCGGGCGGCTCCTCGGCACCCTGCTCTCAGGCCTGCTCTACCAGTGGGCCGGTGTCACCGCGTCGTTGTGGGGGGCCGTGGTGCTGGCAGCGATGGCGGGCGTGGTCGCGCTGACGCTGCCGCCGGTGTCGGCGACCACGGTGGCCTGGGCGAAGGCCGCGGGCGATGACTGACCCAGGTGGGACGCCGGCACTGGTCGTGTTCGCCTGCGTGCGCAACGCCGGCCGATCGCAGATCGCCGCGGCGCTCTTCAACGCCGTCGCCGATCCGGCGGTGGCGCGGGCGATCTCGGCCGGCACGGCACCGGGCCGGCACGTCCACCCGGAGGTCATCACGGTGATGGAGGAACTCGGCATCGACCTGGCGGCGACGCGGCCCCGGCTGCTGACGCCCGAGCTGGCCGACGGTGCATCTCACCTGATCACGATGGGCTGTGGCGATGCCTGCCCGTACATCCCCGGCGCTGTCCGGGCTGACTGGCCTTTGCCGGATCCGCAGGGGCGATCGCGCGACGAAGTGCGGGCGGTTCGCGACGACATCGGGCGCCACGTCGCCGCGCTGGTCGCGGCGAACGGATGGGCGAGGCCGGCGGCTCAGTCGTCGACGACGTAGCTGAAGACCTTCCAGTGGCCCTGCTTCTCGAGGAACGACCCGCAGATCCGGATCTCCTCCTGCCCGTCCGGCCCGCGGACGACGAACACCGCCTCGCGATGCACGACGACATCCGCGTATCGCGTCTGTCCGCCGTCGAATCGGACGGCCACCAGCTGCAACGGCCGGTCCCGATACGTGGCCATCACCTGGCCGAGGCGGCCCTGACTCTTCTGGTGGAGGTCTCCCCAGACGTAGGAGAACGGCAAGTTGCGCTCGGGGCGCGAGGCCGGCAGGTGCGGCCAGACATGGTCGCGGAACTCGCGCTCGTCGAGCGCGAGCCGTTCCAGCGCGCCCCGGTCGGCCCGCGCGACGCCAGCGAGCACCTGCCGCGCCAACGCGTCGGGCGACTCGGCCCCCCCGGTCAGCGGCGGCGGCGCGTGGCACGCCGCGGCCGCGAGCAGGATGACGGCCAGCAGGTTCAGGCGGGCGAGACTACGAGAACGGGACACGGCCAGAGTGTACGGTGCGGCGGCGGTACGCGCCACGGGTCCGGCGCGGCGCCGGACCCGTGACCGTCGTGCTCCGCGGCCGGTCTAGAGCGTTTTCCCCTTGTACGTAGTACTCGGGTCATGGTACCTCTCTGCCGAG
>CAYUAX010000007.1:0-18639 GCA_964442845.1 uncultured Bifidobacteriaceae bacterium
ATGTCCTGATAACACCCGTTAGGGATGTCCTGAGGGCGTACACTTCAGGCCTGCCAGATCAGGGCCGCAGGTGCTCGAGCACGAGCAGCAGCGCCGCCACCACCGCCAGTCCCCACAGCACCGGCCGCACCTCGCGGCCGCGGCCGACCAGCCCGTGCAGCGCGGCGAACAGCACGAAGCCCCACAGGATGCCCTGGGTGATCGAGAAGGTGAGCGGAATCAGCACGACCGCGACGAACGCCGGCAGCGCCTCCTCGAGCCGTTCCCAGTTGACGCGCGTGACCGCCTGGAACATCGACACGCCGACGACGATCAGCACCGCCGACGTGGCGTAGGGCGGCACGGCCGCCGCCAGCGGCGCGATGAACAGGCACGGCAGGAAGCACAGCGCCGTCACCACCGCGGTGCGGCCGGTGCGGCCGCCCATGCGGATGCCGCTGATGCTTTCCACGTAGGCCGTGCCCGACGAGGTGCCGAGCAGGCCGGCGCCGAAGGTGGCCACCGCGTCGACGATCAGCCCCTCGCGCAGCCGCAGCGGCTGGCCGTGCTCGTCGACCAGCCCGGCCGCCTGCGACACGCCGATGAACGACGAGATCGAGTCGAAGAGGTCGGTCATGGCGATGGCGACGATCGACGGCACCAGCGCCAGCTGCAGCGCCCCGAGGACGTCGAGCTGCAGGACGATCGAGAAGTCGGGCGCGCTCAACAGCTGCTCGGGCACGCGGACGTCGCCGAACCACCAGCCCACCGCGCTGGCGACGGCCATGCTCGCCAGGAAGGCCAGCGGGTTGTTCCGCCGCGCCAGCACCACGATCACGCCGATGCCGACGACGGTCAGGACGGCGCGGTGATCGAGTGCGCCGAGGCCGATCATCGTCGCCGGGTTGGCGGCGACGAAGCCGGCGTTCTGCAGCCCGATCAACGTCAGCAGCAGGCCGATGCCGGCCGCCGAGGCGGCGCGCAGCTGCGGTGGGATGGCCATCGCCACCGACTCGCGCAGCGGCGTGGCCGAGATCACCAGGAAGATCACGCCGGCCCAGAACACCGCGCCGAGCGCCATCGGCCAGGGGACGCCATTCTGCAGGATGATCGTGTAGGTGAAGAACGCGTTCAGCCCCATGCCCGGCGCCACGCCGTAGGGCAGGCGCGCGTAGAGGCCCATCAGCAGCGTCATCGACACGGCCAGCAGCACCGTGGCGGTGAGCACGCCGCTGAAGGGCAGGCCGGTGCCTTGCGTCGAGAGAATCGACGGGTTCACCACGAGGATGTAGGCCATCGTGAAGAACGTGGTGACGCCGGCGACGACCTCGGTCGTCAGCGGCGGCCGGGTCGGCAGGGCAGGCGAGGCGGGGGCGGACATCCGCGGCGAATGATAGAACGGGCGGGGCGGAGCGGCGATAATCCGCGAATGCGACCCGCCCTCCGCTCGACGATCGCCACGCTGCTCGTCGTCGCCGTCACGCATCCCGCCGCGGCGCAGACGCAGTTCTCGTTCGACTGGCCGGCCATCGCCGCGCGCCTCGTGCAGCAGCTGGCGCCGCAGCCCGGCGAGCGGCTGCTGATCCTGGCGCACCCGGGCCTGTTCGAGGATCTGATTCCCCATCTGCGCTACGCGATCGCCAGAGCCGGCGCTACCGACGTCGGCGTGGTGGACGTGCTGGCCGAGCCGGTGCCGCAGGGCTGGGACCTCGACGTGGTGCGTCGCGGCAACGCCCGTGCCCGCGCCGCCTACAAGACGATGTTCGCCAGCGTGGACGGCGCGATCATGATGCCCGGCGCGGTGCCGGCGCATCCGGCGTACGCCGCCATCCAGGACCTGCTGCGCGAGGGCCGCGGCCGCACCGTCCATTTCCACTGGGTCGAGAACGGCAGCCCCTATCCGCTGCCGGGGCAGCCGCTGCCGTCGCGCGCGGCCATCGACGCCCTCTACCAGCGCGCGCTGCTGCAGACCGACTACGCGGCGCTGGCGCGCGTGCTCGAGCGCTTCGATCAGGCGCTGCGTACCGGCGAGGTGCGCGTGACCTCGCCGGCCGGGACCGACTTGCGCTTCCGCATCGGCGACCGGGCGGTCAACCGGCAGGACGGCGACGCCTCGGCGGCACGCACCGCCAAGGGGCGGGTGCTGATCGACCGCGAAGTGGAACTGCCCGCCGGCGTGGTGCGCGTGGCGCCGCTCGAAGAGTCGGTGGAAGGCACGATCGCGTTTCCGCCGTCGCAGTGGGACGGCCGACCGGTCGAGGGCCTGCGCCTGCACTTCGCCAAGGGCGTCGTGTCGCGCGTCGAGGCCACCAGCGGCCGCGAGGCGGTGGAGCGCGAGATGAAGGCCGCCGGGGCCGCCGGGCGCAGCTTCCGCGAGTTCGCGCTGGGCTTCAACCCGCTGCTCGCCGTCCCCGAGCGCACGCCGTGGATCCCGTACTACGGCTATGGCGCCGGCGTCGTGCGCCTGTCGCTCGGCGACAACTCTGAGCTGGGCGGGAACGTCACCGGCGGCTACGTGCGCTGGAACTTCTTCACCGACCTGACCGTGACCGTGAACGGCCAGGCGTGGGTGAAGGATGGCCGGCTGTCCGTCCCGAATTGAGGCAGGGGTCTCACCCCTTCCTGGTTTCGGCTCGACTATCCCGGCAGCAGCGCCGTCCAGTTCACCACCACCGTGATCGGCGTGGCCTGTTCCAGAGTCGGCGGCGTCGGCAGCAGGAACCGCTGGCCGTCGCCGCTGACGACGTACTCCCCGTAGGCGCCGCCCGCGAACATCGTGGTGAACAGCGCCTGGGGCGTGCCCCACGTCGGCGTCGCGGCCAGGGTGACCGCGACCGCCATAAGCGCGCCGTCCGCGGCGACGTAGAAGAGCTCCTTGCCGTCACGCCGCCACTCGGGCGTGGCGCCGCCGGCCGTCGACACCTGCCAGCGGCTGCCGGTGGGCGGGAACGGCTGGAGCCAGATCTCGCGACGGCCCGACTCGGTGGAGTCGTAGGCCACCCAGCGGCCGTCGGGCGAGAAGCGGCCGGCGCGCTCGCCGTGCTCGCTCCCGGCGACGACGACCGGCGTGCGATCGCCGGTCAACGGCATCGCCCGCACGTCGAAGTTCAGCGTCGCGTCGCTCGTCTGATACAGCAGGTACCGGCCGTCCGGCGCCCACTGAGGAGTCCCGCCGTTGATGCCGAGATCCTCGTCGCCGCCGCTGCCGTCGAGGCGCTTGACGTAGATGCGCACCGTGTCGTTGCCGCCGCCGCGCACGTAGGCCAGTCGGGCGCCATCGGGCGAGAACGCCGGCTCCGCTTCGCGGTCGCGGTCGAACGTGAATCGCGTCTCGGTGCCGGTCGTCCGGTCGATCAGCCAGATGTCGGTGTTGTCCGATTGCGGGTCGCGCCGCGCGATGGCCAGACGACGTTCGTCGGGCGACAGCGCCGCGGAGAGGCCCGGGCCGACGGGCGGCCCGACCGGCATTCCGGTGCGATCGACCCAGGTGAGCAGCCCCGGTCCGGCGCCGACCGAATAAGCCAGGACGTCACCGGTCGAGGCCGAGAACGGCGGTGGGGCGAAGGTGCCGAGCGGTCGAAATCGATCGACTGCGATCACGCGCGCCGGCCCGGTCGCCTGCAGTCGATCGGCGTCGAACGGCGTGGCGACCAGGCGGCCGTCTTCGATGCGCAGCAGGAGACCCGGTGCAGCGTAACGCACCGGCGCCTCGGTCGGCGCGATGCAGGTCGGCGGCGTGCCGTCGATCGCGCCCACGCACACCCGGGTCTCGCCCGCCCGGCGCGACAGCTGCGTGAAGACGAAGCGGCGGCCGTCGGGCAGGAAGTCGGGGACGACCGGATTGTAGCCCTCGGGATTGGCGAACAGCAGCCGTTCGCCGCCGCCGGTCGCCGGGACGAGATAGAAGCCGCTGGCGCCTTTCCACACGATGACGCCGTCGCCCCACGAACCGGCCAGGCCGCCGAGATACGGCGCGTCGGCGAGCACCCGCGTCTCGCCGCTCTCCACCTCGACTCGCAACAGCTGGCCGTTGGCGAAGTAGCCGACCGAGCGGCTGTCGGGCGACCAGAAGGGCCGGGCCGCGCCGTCGGTGCCGGTGAGCGCGCGCATCGCCGCCGAGTCGAGACGGCGCACCCACACGCGCTGTTCGCCGCCGCGGCCGACCGCGACGAACGCCAGCTGCTGCCCATCGGGAGACACCATCGGCCACGGCGCGCCGTTGCCGACGGGGAAGGACGTGCCGGACGGCGGCGTGACGGTGAGCGTCACGACGCGTGGCCGGTCACCGATCTCGCGTCGGTCGGCTCGCCATGCGGCGAAGATGGCGACGACCGCGAGTGCGGCCGCGGCGGTCCCGACCCAGACGCCGCGTCGCGGGGTCGGGGCCGGCGCCGCTGTCGCGCCCGCACCGTCGGCAGCGCGACCGCTGCTCTCGGGCTGGAGAGCGTCGTCGACATCCAGGGCGGCATCGGCGATGTGCCGCAGGCGCCGCTGCGGATCCCTGGCCAGACACCGGCGCAGCAGGCGCAGCACGCCGGGCGGCGTCGCCGCCGGCAGCGCGCGCCAGTCGGGCTCGCGCTCCAGCACCGCCGCGACGGTGTCCGCCGGCGTCGCCCCGTCGAAGGCCCGTCGCCCCGCCAGCATCTCGTAGAGCACGCAGCCGAAGCCCCAGACGTCGGCGCGCGTGTCGGCGGGCTGGCCGCGCACCTGCTCGGGGCTCATGTAGGCTGGCGAACCGACGACACTGCCGGGCCGCGTGCTGCCGGCGGTCAGCGTCGCCGTCGCGGCCTCGGGCGCCGCCTGATCGCCCCCGAGATGCCTGGCGATGCCGAAGTCGAGCACCTTCACCGCCCCGTCGGGCCGCACCTTGACGTTGGCGGGCTTCAGATCGCGATGGACGATGCCGTGCGCGTGCGCGGCATCGAGCGCCTCGATGATCTGCCGCGAGATGGCGAGTGCCTCGGGAATCGGGAGCGGCCCGCGGGCGATACGTTCGGCGAGGGTCTGTCCCTCGACCAGCTCGAGGACGATCGCCGGGCCGGATTCGGTGTCTTCGACGCCGAGGACGGCGGCGATGCGCGGATGATTGACGGCGGCGAGCAGCCGCGCCTCGCGCTCGAAGCGGGCGAGGCGATCAGGATCGCCGGCGAACGACGCCGGCAGCACCTTGACGGCCACGTCGCGGCCGAGCCGCGCGTCGCGGGCGCGATACACCTCGCCCATCCCGCCCGCGCCGATAAGGTCGCGGACCTCGTACGCGCCGATGACGGTGCCACGCGCCAGGGGCATGGACCTGCGCCGGCGGGTAGGTTACACGATACGAAGGAGGCGGCGACTCGGTGTAATGTCGCGCGCATGGCTCTCGGTCCTCGTCGTGTCCTCACGGTCGGAACGCTCCTGAGCCTGGCCGCGGCGGCGTTCGCCGTGCGTCCAACCACCGATCTCCACGCGCAGGACGCCCTGCCCCTGGGCGGCACCGCGCCGAGCCTGTATCGCCAGCACTGCGCGTCGTGCCACGACGAGGGGCCGACGCAGGTGGCGTCGCGCGCGCCGCTGCGAGCCTCGCTGGCGGCGCTGCCCCGCGAGCGGATCGTGGCGGCGCTGTCGACTGGCGGGGTCATGGCGTCGATGGCCGCCGGCATCACCGCCGTCGAGCGGGCGGCGCTCGCCGCCTTCCTGTCGAAGGTCCCGGCCACCGCTGCCGCCGTGGATCCCCAGGCCGGCCGCTGCGCCAGCGCCGCCCGTCCGCCCGTTGAGGCGGCGTCGCTGCCGCAGTGGAACGGCTGGGGCAACGACCTGACCAACGCGCGGTTCCAGAGCGCCGCGGCCGCCGGGCTCACCGCCCAGTCGGTGCCGAAGCTCACTCTGAAATGGGCGTTCGGCGTGCCGGGCGCCACCGCGATGAGCGGCCAGCCGACCGTGTTCGGCGGCCGGGTGATATTCGGCACCGAGTCGGGCACCGTCTACGCCCTCGACGCCGCCACCGGCTGCGTGCGCTGGCAGTTCAAGGCCGACGCGGGCGTGCGGACGGCGGTGTCGGTGGGACGGATCGCCGGCGCCGCGGCCGCTCGCTTCGCCGCCTACTTCGGCGATCTGCGCGCCATGGTCTATGCCGTGGACCTCGAGACCGGCGGCAAGCTCTGGGCGGTCAAGGTGGACGACCACCCGGCGGCGCGCATCACCGGCGCGCCGACGTTGCACGACGGCCGCCTCTACGTGCCGGTGTCGTCGGTGGAGGAAGTGCCAGGCGCGCGGCCCGACTACCCGTGCTGCACGTTCCGCGGCAGCGTCGTGGCCCTCGACGCGGCCACCGGCAAGCAGGCCTGGAAGACCTACACGATTCCCGACCCACCGGCCATCGTCGGCAAGAACGCCGCCGGCACGCCGCTGTGGAAGCCCGCCGGCGCGGCGATCTGGACGGCGCCGACCATCGACGTGCAGCGCCGGCAGATCTACGTCGCCACCGGCAACGCCTACACCGCGCCGGCGGCGCCGACGAGCGACGCCGTGCTGGCGCTGGCCATCGACACCGGCGCCGTGCAGTGGGTGTCGCAGGTCACGCCGGGCGATGCGTACGTCGTCGGCTGCAAGCCCGGCAACGACAACTGCCCCGACGACGAGGGCCCAGACTTCGACTTCGGCAACTCGCCGATCCTGCGCCGGCTCGCCAACGGCCGCAGCGTGATCGTCGTCGGCCAGAAATCCGGCGTCGCCTACGGCCTCGATCCCGACGCCAAGGGCGCCGTGCTGTGGCGCTACCGCGCCGGGCAGGGCAGCGCGCTCGGCGGCATCGAGTGGGGTTCGGCGGCCGACGAGCGGCTCATGTACATCCCGGTCTCCGACGTGCTCCATGCGAACGCCGGCGGGCTGCACGCGGTGAGTCTCGGCAGCGGCGAACGGGTGTGGCAAGCGGCGGCGGCCGCGGTGCCGTGCACCACCGGGCTGGGCTGCAGCGCGGCGCAGTCGGCGGCGATCAGCGTGATTCCCGGCGTGGTCTTCTCGGGCGCCGTGGACGGCCACCTGCGCGCCTACGACGCCGCCGACGGGCGCGTGATCTGGGACGTCGCCACGGCGCGCGACTTCACCACGGTGAACGGCGTGGCGGCCTCGGGCGGTTCGATCGACGGCCCGGGACCGACCATCGCCGGCGGCATGCTCTTCACCGGCTCGGGCTACGGCCGCTGGCGCGGCCGGCCGGGCAACGTGCTGCTGGCCTTCGGGTTGCCGTAGCCGCGCCGAACGCCGGTTCGCCCCGGCGGCGACATCTTTCGGGCGGCCTCCGCACTTGATGCTGGAGGCCCTCGATGTCTCGACCCATATCCGCCACCCGCTGGATCCTCGTCTCGGCGGCGCTCGCGCTGGCCGTAACCGGTGGTCCGCCGGTGGCCGGCCAGGAGCCGCCCGCCGCGGGCTTCATGGTGCGGGCGTTCAACGGCACGATCGTCAAGAACGGCGGCAAGTGCCTCGACTACCAGCCCGAGGTCGCCGGGTCGCCGGTGTTCCTCAACGACTGCGCGGTGGCGCACCCGATCGTCGTCGAGACGATTCCGAATCAGCGCTTCGAGGTGTTCCTGCGCGCCGGGACCAAGCGGATCGGCGTCCGCGCCCGGCCGGTCATCATCCTGTTCGCGCCCGAGCCGGTGCCGCAGGGTGAAGAGGAGCTGCCGCTCGAGCTGCAGGAACCGACGTCCGAGTACTACGCACTGGCCAACCAGACCTTCGTGCTCGACGGCGACAGCATCGTTCTCGCCGCGGACCGCAACATGGTCGCCAAGGTCCACCACACCCGCGGCGCCAACGGCACGCCGATCGTCGCCGGGGCCCGACAGCTTTCTGTCGAGGAGTTCTGGGACCTGCGCGCCACCGACGGCAGCGGCCGCTTTCCGACCGCCGCGTTCCGGCGGATCACCACGGCCGACGAGCTGCTGGCCACGCTCAGCACCAACGGCTGCCCGGATCGCGGTCGGGAGTGCGCACCGGAGCTCGGCCCCGGCCACGTGCTGGTGATCGACGGCGTGATCGAGCTGCCCGCCGCGCTGCCGTCGCTGCTGGTTCCGGCCGGCACGACGATACGCGGCGATCGCCGCGGCCTGCTCGGCACCGGGCGCCTGCACAAGCGAACCGCGGGCACGGACTTCGAGATCATGCTCGACGTCGCTGGCGACAACGTCCGGATCACCAATCTGCATCTGCGCGGGCCGAGCCGCAGCTCGGCGGGCGGCCAGGACCAGGCCAACGGCATCCGCGTGCCGGAGTACGTCGCGCGCGGCACCATCATCGACCACAACGACATCAGCGACTGGACCTGGCGCGGGGTCTACGTGCTCGGCGGCCAGGACCGGGACAACGCCGCCGACCTGGAGTGCACCGACCTGTCGGTCCCCCGGTTCCGTACCAGCGCTACCTGGGTGGCGCGCAACTTCATCCATCACAACCGGGAGTACGAGAAGGGCTACGGCATCAACGCCAACTCCGGGGCGTTCCCGTTCATCGACGGCAACGTCTTCTACGAGAACCGCCACGCCATCGCCGGCACGGCCTCGACCTCGGGAACCGGCTATCGCGCCTGGCGCAACTTCGTCCTGTCGGTGGCGCCGCTGCAGCGCGGGGTCTTCCACACCCACGACTTCGACATGCACGGCACCGGTGACGGCGGCAAGGGCGGACGCGCCGGCGGCTACATGGACCTCTACCGGAACACGTTTCTCGGCACGAATCGCCACAACTTCGAAGTGCGGGGCACACCGTGCGACGTCGTCGAGTTCCGCAACAACGTCTCGCTGCAGGAGCGCGACGACGCGCTCAGCCTGGATACGGGCCTCTTCGGGACCGGCGACGTGAGATGGGAGATACCCTCTGCGCCCGAGCAGTTCGAGCTGCCCAACCCGACGGCCAACCAGCTGATGGGCGTCGGCGACTTCGACGGCGACGGCGTGCCGGACGCCTTCATCGCCACCGGGACGGCGTGGTACTACTCGCCGCACGCGGTCGCCGAGTGGCGTCTGCTCAACCAGCACCCCGACCGGCTGTCGACCTTGAAGTTCGGCGACTTCGACGGCGACGGCCGTACCGACGTCCTCGGCAAGAACGGCGTCAACCTGGTGGTGTCCTGGGGTGGCGTGTCCGACTGGGAGAAGGTCAACGAGATCGACGCCCCGCTGAGCGATCTCGCGGTCGGCGACTTCGATGCCAGCGGGCAGGCCGACGTCTTCTACGCGGATGGCTCCCGGTGGGTCGTGGCCTACGACAACGGCCCGTTCGTCATGACCCAGACGTCGGGCTTCCGGGTGAAGGATCTGCGGTTCGGCGATTTCGACGCCGACGGCCGGACCGACGTGTTCGGCGTCGTCTCCAACGCCTGGCGGGTCAGCTACGGCGCGACCTCGAGCTGGACGTTCCTGCGCTCCAAGTTGAGCGACGATGTCGCGTCGCTGGTCGTCGCCGACTTCGACGGCGATCGCGCGGCCGACGTCGGCAGCTACAGGGTGCAGCTGAACAGCGGGGCGACGACGCCGTCGGGGCTGTATCGCTGGCGGGTGTCGCGCGGCGGCACGAGCAGCTGGGAGGCCCTGCAGAATCCGAGCGTCGAGCCGCCCGCCGCGGTCGGGGCCTTCGTGGCCGGCGACACCCGTGCCCACCTGCTGGTCTGGGACGAGAACACCTGGTGGCGGGTGACGCTCGGCGAAGCGGCGGTCCCGCGCCACGCCCGACAGCACATGCGCTGACCCGCCGGCTCCGTTGGTCCGACACGGATCTGACCGGTCGCACACCTCTTGGCGGAGGCCTCATGACTCTTCGACGATTGGCCGTGTTCGCGGCCGGCTGGGTGCTGGTCGGTGCCGCCGGGACCGCCGAGGCGCAGCCACTGGGTACGTTTCGGTGGCAGCTGCAGCCGTACTGCAACGTCCTGACGCTGGCGGTCACGCAGGTCGGCGGTGCCTATCGGGTCGAAGGTCGCGACGACCTCTGTGGCGCCGGCAAGGCGGCGTCGGCGATCGGCACCGCCTACCTCAACCCGGACGGCACCGTCGGCTTCGGCGTCACGGTGGTCCCCCCGCAGGGGCCAGCCGTGCAGGTCACAGCGTCGATCACGCTGCCGGCCCTGAGCGGCACCTGGAAGGACAGCGACGGCCATCTGGGGACGTTCGCGTTCACCCCGGGGGCGGCCGCGCCCGGATCGCCGCGCCCGGCGTTCACCCCGACCCTGCCGGGTGTCGTCATCGGACCGGGCCTTACCGTAACGGCCGAGACCACCCCGGACAACGAGGAACTCCGGCAGCTGTCGGTGGACCCGGCCTTCATCAGATCGGCGGCACGGGTGACGTTTCCCGGGACCGGCAACGCCGGACTCGGCGCAGAGACCATGACGGCGCCGGCCAGTAACGCCGTCAACAACACCGGCGTCGGCGCCGCCGCCCTGAAGGCACTGACCACCGGGTCGGTCAACCTCGCGGCCGGCACTGGGGCGCTCATGGCCAATACGTCGGGTGGCGCCAACGTCGCTGTGGGAGCCGACGCAATGCTGCAGAACGTGGACGGCTCGTCCAACGTCGCTGTCGGCAGGTGGGCGCTGGCCGTGAGCCTGAGCCCACAGCAGAACGTCGCCGTGGGCCATACGGCCTTGTTCAGAGCCGCCGCGAGCCGCAATGTCGCGATCGGCCATGAGGCCGGCTCCTCGATCACGACCGGTACCGACAACATCATGATCGGTCACCGCGCCGGGTTCGACACCAGCGGCAGCGGGTCGAACAACATCTACATCGGCAGCAACGGCTTCGGACCCGACGTCAACACCATCCGCGTCGGCAACTCGACGCACGTAGGGGCCGTCATCGCCGGCATCGCCGGCCAGACGACCATCGGCGGCGTGCCGGTGCTGATCAACCCCGGCGGGCGGCTTGGCACGCTCACCTCGTCGCGGCGATTCAAGGACGAGATCGCCGCGGTGCGGCCGGACGAACTGGCGGGGCTGCAGGCGCTGCGCCCGGTGCGCTTCGTCTACAAGCCCGAGTACGCTGGCGGCGGCCGCGAGCTCCAGTACGGCCTGGTGGCCGAGGAGGTCGCCGAGGTGCTGCCCGATCTCGTCGTTCGCGACGAGGCCGGGGCGCCGTGGACCGTGCGCTACCAGCTGCTGGCGCCGCTGCTGCTCGCCGATGTCCAGCGCCTCGAGCGCGAGCGCACGGCCCTCGGCGCGCGGGTGCAGGTACTCGAAGCCGAACGTGACGCCCAGCGCGCGGCCTTCGACGCCCTCGCCGCGCGCCTGGCGACCCTCGAAAGCGAGCGGGCGCGCCGGTAGCCGCCGCTGCACGCGATCGCGTATGTCATCGACTGTCACCGCCCGGCGTGTGTTCGATGACGGCTCGCGCCGCGCCTGACGATAAGATCGGCAGCCGATGGCCGAGATTCCGCGCGTGTCCACCCCGTCCGTTGACTGTCCGCGCCGCGCCGTGCTGCGCGGTGCCGCCGGCGTCGTGCTGGCCTGGCTCACGCCGATTCGCGCCTTCGCCGCCCAGGACGAAACCGGACCGCCGCCGGCCGTCGGCGACCTGCTGGTGCGGGTCGGCGACGACGCCATGATCCCGCTGTCGCCCGACGACGTGCCGTTCGACGGCCGCGGCGTCATGGTGTGGGCGATCGGGCCGGCCGACAGCACCCCCAAGACGGGGCAGCTCAACAAGATCCTGCTGGCGCGCCTCAACCCCGCGAACATGGGCGAGGCGACGCGGCAACGCGCCGCCGACGACGTGGTGGCCTATTCGGCGGTGTGCACCCACGCCGGCTGCGACGTGGACGAGGGGCTGGGCAGCAACGAGAGCATCTTCTGCAGCTGCCACGGCTCGTCGTTCGACGCCCGCGACGGCGGCGGCGTCATCGGCGGGCCGGCCAACGCCCGGCTGGCGGCGCTGCCGCTCAAGGCCGACGGCGGCCGGCTGGTGGTGGCCGGTCCCTTCACCGTCAAGCCGGGCTTCGGTCCGGGCTAGCCCCGGCCGCCCACGCCGCGGACTCGCCTCGGCTAAGCTGGGGTGTTGGTGAGGAGTCTGCAGTGAGCAATCCCGAGGAAGATTTCGCCGCGCTGTTCGCGGCGTCCGAGTCGAAGGCGAAGCAGTTCGCGCGCGGCCAGCTGGTGGAGGGCACGATCGTCGCCATCGGTCCCAAGGTGGCGTTCGTGAGCATCGGCGGCAAGGGCGAGGCCGAGATCGACCTCGCGGAGTTGAAGGACGCCGACGGCGACGTCGAGGTGAACGTCGGCGATCGCCTCCAGGCCAAGGTGATCGCCACCAGCGGCGGCATCGTGCTGTCGCGCAAGGGCGTGCGCAACGCCGCCACCCAGCGCGAACTCGAGGACGCCTTCCAGGCCGGCCTCGCCGTGGAGGGCCGCGTCGAGCGGCAGGTGAAGGGCGGCTACGAAGTGCGCATCGCCCGCGAGCGCGCCTTCTGCCCCTTGTCGCAGATCGACCTCATCCGCACGCCCGACCCGGCGGTGCACGAGGGCAAGACCTACACGTTCACGATCATCGAGTACAAGGACGGCGGCCAGAACCTGGTCGTGTCACGCCGCGCCTACCTCGAGGCCGAGCAGCGCGTGCAGGCCGACGCCGTGCGCAAGACCATCGTGCCCGACGCCGTCCTGCCCGGCCGCGTCACCTCGGTGCTCGAGTTCGGCGCCTTCGTCGATCTGGGCGGCGGCATCCAGGGGCTGCTGCACGTGTCGGAGATGAGCTGGTCGCGCGTGGCCACGGCCGGGTCGATCGTCTCGCCCGGCGACGAGATCACCGTGAAGGTGCTGCGCGTGGACGAAGCCACCGGCAAGATCTCGCTCGGCCTCAAGCAGCTGCAGAACGACCCGTGGACCACGGTAGCCACCACCTACGCCGTCGGCCAGGTGCGCCAGGGCCGCGTGACGCGCATCGCCGAGTTCGGCGCGTTCGTCGAGCTGGAGCCAGGCATCGAGGCGCTGGCCCATGCGTCCACGTTCCCGCCCACGGGACGGCCGGGCGGCTGGGCCAAGGCCGTGCCGGTCGGCACGACCGGCGCCTTCGAGGTGCTGTCGATCGACGTGCCGCAGAAGCGGCTCGGCGTGGCGATGGTGGAGGAAGGCACGGCCCGCGCCGCCGCCACCGGCGCCGCGCCCGCGCCACCGAAGGACGCCATCGTCCCGGGCGCGATCGTCGTCGGCAAGGTGGAGCGTCACGAGCCGTTCGGCGTGTTCGTGTTCCTGGCGCCCGGCAAGACCGGGCTGATGCCGAACGCCGAGACGGGCACCGAGCGCGACACCGACCTGCGCAAGGCCTTCCCCGCGGGCAGCGAGGTCGAGGTCGTGGTGCTCGAGGTGGATCCGGCCGGGCGGCGCATCCGCGTCAGCAAGAAGGCGGTGGCGGAGCAGCGCGAACAGGCCGAGCTGCGCGACTACGCGCAGCGGCAGCGGACGGAAGCGGCGCCGTCGCTGGGCACGCTGGCCGACAAGCTGCGCGGCGCGCTTGGCAGCCGCTGATCTCCGCGCCGGCGGCCGGGCGTAGAATCCGGTCCGCGGCATGGTCGGCACTCGGCTGCTCCACTACGTCATCGACGCCCGCCTCGGCGCCGGCGGGATGGGCACGGTCTATCTGGCCCGCGACACGGTGCTCGACCGCACCGTGGCCATCAAGGTGCTCGACGTCGGCGACACCGACGCCCGCGCCCGCCTGCTGCACGAGGCGCGCGCCGCCTCGGCGCTGAACCATCCCAACATCGTCACGGTCCACGCCGTCGAGCAGCAGGGCGACACCGCGTTCATCGTGATGGAGCACGTCGAGGGTGTGCCGCTGCACCGCGCGATTCCCGAGGGCGGCCTGCCGCCGGCCGAGGCCCTCCGCCACGCCATCGGCCTGGCCGACGCGCTCGCCGCCGCGCACGCGCACGGCGTGGTGCACCGCGACATCAAGCCGGCCAACGTCGTCATCACGGCGGATGGACGCGTCAAGGTGCTCGACTTCGGCATCGCCCGGCGCACGGCGCTGCCCGACGACGCGACACGCGCCGGCACGCTCGGCGCGACGGTGAACGCCCCTGGCGTGGTTGCCGGGACACCGGGCTACATGGCGCCCGAGCAGGTGCAAGGGCATCCGGCGGGGCCGCCGTCGGACGTGTTCGCCGCCGGCGCCGTGCTGTTCCAGATGCTCACCGGCCGCGGCCCCTTCGCCGCCGCCTCGACGTGGGCCGTGCTCGACGCCACCGTGCGCCAGGAGCCGCCGGCCATCGAGGCGCTGGCCCCACAGACGCCGCGGCCGCTGGCCGCTATCGTCGCGCAGGCGCTGGCGAAGGACCCGGCGCGGCGCTTCGCCTCGGGACGCGAACTGCGCGACGCGCTGGTCGCGGCGCAAGCCTCGCTGCACCCGACCGTGCGGGCTGGCGTGTCGAAAACGGCGGTGGCGGTCGCCGCGGCGCTCGTGCTGGCGATCGCCGGCGGCGGGTTGTGGTGGCAGCGCTCGCGCGACGCGCGGCAGCGCTGGGTGCGCGAGGAGGCGATTCCCGGCATCAGCCGCCTCGTCACGGACGGCGACCCGGTGGCCGCGTTCCGCCTGGCCCAGCGCGCGCTGGCGGTCGCGCCGAACGACGCGCAGCTCGCCGCCGTCTGGAACGGCGCCACCCACGAGCGGGTCATCACCTCACAGCCTGACGGCGCCGAGGTGGCCATCCGCGCGCTCGACGGCAGGGACGAAGGCTGGATCGTCCTCGGCCGCACGCCGCTCACCGTGCGATTGCCGTTCGCCCAGATCCGCTGGCGGTTCACCCGTGACGGCTATCAGCCGCGAGAGATCATCCCGAGTCCGGTGCCCGACGGCGTCGTGCTGGCTCGTCCCGGGGCCTGGCCCGACGGGATGGTGCTGGTGCCCGCCGGGGAGCTCGAACGCCCGGTCGAGGTCGACACCATCCCCGTTCCCGAGTTCTTCCTCGACGCTACCGAGGTGACCAACCGCCAGTTCAAGGCGTTCGTGGACGCCGGCGGCTACCAGAAGCGCGAGTACTGGACCGAGCCGTTCGTCGAGGGCGGACGCACGCTGTCGTGGGACGAGGCGATCGCGCGCTTCCGCGATACGACGGGCCGCCCCGGCCCGGCCACGTGGGAAGTGGGCACCTTCCCCGACGGCGGCGCCGACCTGCCGGTGAGCGGCGTCAGTTGGTACGAGGCGGCCGCTTACGCGCGCTTCGCCGGCAAGCGCCTGCCGACCATCTACCACTGGCAGCGCGCCGCCGGACTCTCCGGCATCTTCTCGGACGTCCTGCAGGTCAGCAACTTCGCCGGCAAGGGGCCGCTGCCGGTCGGCACGTCGGGCAGCCTTGGTCCGTACGGCACCGCGGACCAGGCGGGCAACGTGAAGGAATGGGCGTGGAACGAAAGCCGCAGCGGCATCCGCTATGTGCTCGGCGGCGCGTGGTTCGAATCGGCCTACGCCTTTCATGACGAGGACGGCCGTCCCCCCTTCACCCGCGAGCCGGGCTTCGGCTTCCGCTGCATGCGCGAGATCGGCGCGAACGTAACCCGCCTCGATGCGCCGATCACGACCCTCGAGCGCGACCCGCGCACGCTGGTGGCGGCGGGAGACACGCTGTACCGCGCCTACGCCAGCCTGTACGACTACGACGCCCGGCCGCTCGATGCCCGGATCGACGAACGCGACGAGGTGCCCGCCGACTGGAACGTCGAGCGGGTGTCGGTGTCGGCCGCGTACGGCGACGAGCGCCTGCCGGTGATCCTGCTGCTGCCGAAGACCGGCCGGCCGCCCTACCAGACCGCCATCTTCTTCCCCGGATCCGACGCCGTGCGCTCCACGTCGAGCCGCACCGCGTTCACGCACGGGCTGCAGTTCCTGGTGCGCAGCGGCCGGGCCGTGGCGTTTCCCGTGTACCAGCAGACCTACGAACGGCGGCAACAGCCGACCGGACAGAACTTCCTCCGCACCATCAGCATCCAGCGCGGCCAGGACTTGCGCCGCACCGTGGACTACCTGGCCACGCGGCCCGACATCGACGCGAGCCGCCTGACGTTCTTCGGCGTCAGCCTCGGCGCACAGCTCGGTCCGATCTATCTCGCCATCGAGCCGCGGCTGAAGACCGGCGTGCTGCTGTCGGGCGGGTTCGAGACGTGGAACGTGCCGCCGGAGACCGACCCGGTCAACTTCGCGCCGCGGGTGCGGCAGCCGGTGCTCATGGTCAACGGCCGTGAGGACTTCGATCTGCCGTACGAGACCGCCCAGGTTCCGCTGTTCGAAGCGCTCGGCACCGCGCCGGCCGACAAGCGGCACGTGGTGCTCGAAGGCGGTCATGTGCCGCCGCGGCCGCAGCTGGTCTACAAGGAGATCCTGGATTGGCTCGACCGCTACCTGGGACCGGTGGCGCGGTGACGACTGGGCAGTTTGCGCGGCCGTTCATCATGTCGGGCAGCTCTTCAGAGCTGCCGTTTGGCAACTCCTGGCAAGGCTGAAAAGGGCGGCTACCTCGTCGCGGCGAGCAGGGCGTCCAACTCCGCCTGCATCCGCGGCAGCAGCGCCTGGCCCTCGGGCTCCGAGATCAGGTTCGTCAGCTCGTACGGATCGGCCTCGAGGTCGTAGAGCTCGTCCATCCCCTTCAGCTCGCGGAACTGGATGTACTTGTGCCGCGCCGTGCGCACCGCCGAATAGCCCATCGTGCGGATGCGCGGGAACACCGTGTCGCTGAAGTACTCGACGAGGAACGACGTGCGCCAGCCCTCGGCCTTGCCCTGCAACACCGGCACCAGCGAGCGGCCCTGGATCGCCGGTCCAGGCGTCAGGCCCGCGACCTCGAGCAGCGTCGGCGCCAGATCGAGGCTGAGCGCCATCTCGGCCGGTGTCGCGCCCGCCTTCGCCAGCCGCGGGAAGCGGACGATGAGCGGAATGCGGATCGTCTCCTCGTAGGCCAGCCGGCGCTCCTCGTTGAGCCCGTGCTCGCCGTAGAAGTAGCCGTGGTCGCTGGTGAAGACGACCATCGTGTCGTCGAGGACGCCCTTGCGCGCCAGCGTCGCGACGATGCGCCCCAGGCTGTCGTCCACGCCGAGCAGCATCTCGAGCCGGCCGCGGATCTCCTCATCGGTCGTCGCAGTGGCCTTGCCGAGCGGGCCGAGCCCGGGAATGCGCTGCAGCAACGCCGGTTTGTCCGCCGGCGGCACGAACGCGTTGGCGCGGCGCGGCATGGTCCGGCCGGCGTAACGCCCGCGGTGCCGCTCGGCGGCGACGAAGCCGCCCGGCTGACCGGCCAGCGGCGTGAGGCTGCCGTCGTCGTTCTGGATCACGTTGGGATGGATCGCCTTGTGCGCGAGGTAGACGAGGAACGGCTGATCGCCGGGTCGATCGACGAAGCGCTCCACGTAATCGGTGAGCAGGTCGGTGGTGTAGCCCGTCTCCTGTACACGCTTTCCGTCCACGTTCAGCGACGGGTCGATGGCCTCGCCCTGTCCGGGCATCGCCACCCAGTGGTCGAAACCCGGCCGCGGGCTGTCGTCGTTGCCCATGTGCCACTTGCCGAAGAAGCCGGTGCGGTAGCCGGCCTTCTGCAGTTCGAGCGGAAACACCGGCAGGCCATGACTCTCACGAGCCGTGTTGTCGACGATGCCGTTGGTGTGCGGGTACTGGCCGGTGAGGAAGCTGGCGCGGCTCGGCGAGCACAGCGGCGTCGTCGCGAAGGCATTGGTGAAGCGCGCGCCCTCGGCGGCCAGCCGATTCATGTGCGGCGTCTCGATGAAGGGATGACCGCCGGCGCCGAAGTCGTCCCAGCGCATGTCATCGACGAGCACGAACACGATGTTCGGGGGTCGCGCCGCGGCCGGCGCGGCCGTCGTCGCCGGCGTGTCGGCCGGCCCGCCGCCGCACGACAGTGGGCCCAGCGCGGCGAACAGCACGAGCAGACGGCGTAGCCTCATCGGTGCGTCCTCGCGTGGACGGTCAGGGGCCCGGAACATCGCGCACGAGCCGGAAACCGGTGTTGTTCAAGCCTGAATCGGGCGTCGCCTGGCTGCGCGCGCCCGGTCGGTAGTTGGTGCAGAAGTTCTCGCTGCACAGCCACGATCCGCCGCGCAGCACGCGCTCGGTGCCCGCATCGGGGCCCCTCGGGGCTTCGCGTGGGCTCACGGCGTAGTAGCCGGGATCGAACCAGTCGGCGCACCACTCCCACACGTTGCCGGTCACGTCCACCAGGCCATAGCCGTTCGGCGCGAAGCGGCCGACCGGTGCGCGCGAGGTGAAGCCGTCCTCGCCGGTGTCGCGATCGGGAAACGGCCCCTGCCACCAGTTGGCGACGGGACGTCCTCCCGGCCGCAGCTCCTCGCCCCACACGTACGGCGCCTGATCGATGCCGCCGCGCGCCGCGTACTCCCACTCGGCCTCGGTCGGCAGGCGCTTGCCGGCCCACTGGGCGAAGGCCCGCGCGTCGTTCCACGACACCTGCGTCACCGGCTCGTCGCCGGCGGCGGGGGGGCGGTCGGGTCCGTCGGGATGCTTCCAGGTGGCGCCGTTCACGGCCACCCACTTGTGCTGCGCCGGATCGAAGACGCCCGACCAGCCGAAGTGCTCGGCCTCGGTGCGGTGGCCGGTGGCCGCGACGAATGCGGCGAAGGCGTCGACCGTGACCTCGGTGCGATCGATGTCGAAGGCGGCCACTGCCACCTCG
>CAYUAX010000007.1:18649-73631 GCA_964442845.1 uncultured Bifidobacteriaceae bacterium
TCTCGTGCCCGGGGCCGTCGAGTGTGCCCATCCGGAAGGTGCCAGCCGGCACCCGCACCATGCCCGGCGGCGGATCTGCCGCGGCGGCGGACGACGAACGCGGCTCGGCGCCGCATCCGGCGCCGATGACGAGCGCGAGCGCCACCAGACAGAGGCGGACGACCAGCATCGCGGCCGCATTATGGCCCGGCCGGCCGCACCGCAAAGTGAGTAAACTCGGCGCCTCCCCCCAGTCGGGAGGCACCATGCCAGACGCCGCACTCAGGCCGCCGCTCACGCCGGACGACCGCCGGCAGATCAAGGACCTCGGGGAAGTGGAATGGACGGCGGCGTTCATCGCCGGCAATCACGATCGGCTGCTCCAGCTCTGTGACGAGAACATCGTCTACATGCCGGCCGACCATCCGGCGATCCGCGGCCGGGCCCAGCTTCGGGAGTGGCTGGCGACGTTTCCGCCGGTGTCGAGCTTCGAGCAGCCCATCGAGGCCATCGACGGCCACGGCGACGTGGCCATGGCGCGCGCCACCTTCACGGTGGTGCTCGCCGGCACCAACCCGCCGGTGGAACGCACCGGCAAGGCGATGTGCAGCCTCCATCGGTCGGAGGGCGGCTGGTTGATCACGTCGGTGTGCTGGAACTTCGACGACCCCGGGATCCCGCCGCCGCGGGCCGCTTGATCGCCGTGACGCGCTGCCGACCAACCCCTGATGGTGCGCAGCCGAGCCGACGGCTGTTCCTCGCCGTCGGCGCGGCCATCGTGCTGGCGATGAGCGCGCTCGGTGCGCAAGAGCCGATCACGGAGTACCGCCTGCCGCCCGAGGCGCTCGCCAAATCCGAAGCCCTCTATCGCACCACGATCGCCATGACGGTCGTCGGCACGGTGTACGGGCTCGCCGTGCTGGGCGGGCTCCTGGTCCTGCGCGTCGCGCCCCGGTATCGCGACCTGGCCGAACGGGTCAGCCGCCGGCGATTCGTGCAGGCGCTGGTCTTCGTGCCGCTGCTGCTGCTGACCATCGACGCGCTCAGCCTGCCGGTGAGCCTCTACGGCCACTCGCTGCAGCTCCGCTACGGGCTGTCGGTGCAGGGCTGGGGATCGTGGTTCTGGGACTGGACCAAGGGCGAGCTGCTCGGCACGGCGCTGGCCACCGTGCTCATCTGGGGACTCTACGCGTTCCTGCGCCGCAGCCCGACGCGGTGGTGGTTCTACGGCTGGCTGGCGGCGATTCCCGTCGTGCTGCTGCTGGTGCTGATCGGGCCGATCGTCATCGCGCCGATGTTCGACACGTTCACGCCGCTCGAGCAGCGTCAACCGGCCCTGGTGGCCGAGTTGGAGAAGGTGCTGGCCCGCGGCGGGGTCGTCATCGAACGGGCGCGGATGTTCGAGATGCAGGCCAGCGACAAGGTGACCACCTACAACGCCTACGTCACCGGCATCGGCGCCAGCAAGCGCGTCGTGGTCTGGGACAACACGTCGCGCGATCTCGCCGTGCCGGAGACGCTGTTCGTGTTCGGCCACGAGATGGGCCACTACGTGCTGCATCACGTGTGGTGGACGCTGGGCCTGGCGCTGACGGCGCTGCTCGCGCAGCTCTACCTGGCGTATCGCCTGCTCGGCGGCCTGCTGGCGCGCTTCGGCCCTCGGTGGGGCATCCGCGACGCCGCCGACTGGGCGTCGTTCCCGGTGATCCTCGTGCTGCTGAGCGTGTTCGGCGCCATCGCCCAGCCTGCCGGGACGGCCGTGTCGCGCTACCTGGAGCATCAGGCCGACATCTACGGCCTGGAGGTGATTCGGGGCGTGGTACCCGACGGGTCGCAGGCCGCGGCACATGCCTTCCAGAAGCTCGGCGAGAAGGCGCTCACCTATCCCACGCCGCATCCGCTGTTCGTGTTCTGGGCCTTCAGCCATCCGCCGGTGAACGAGCGGGTGCGCTTCGCCGCGACCTACCGGCCGTGGGACCGCGGCGAGCCGGCCCGCTACGTTCCATGAACTCACACCTCCTGCAGAGCGCCGCCGTCGCGGCCCTGGGCAGCTTCCTCTTCGGCTTCGACACCGCGGTGATCTCCGGCGCCACCGAGGCCCTGCGCGGCGTCTACGGGTTGAGCGCGCAGGCGCTCGGGCTCACCGTGGCCAGCGCGCTCCTCGGCACCATCGTCGGATCGATCGCGGTCGGGCCGCCGGCTGAATCCTGGGGCCGCAAGCCGGTGCTGCGATTGCTGGCGGTGCTCTACGTGGTGTCGGCGCTCGGCTGTGGGTTGGCGTGGAACTGGGGCGCGCTGGTGGCGTTCCGCTTCCTCGGCGGGCTGGCCATCGGCGGCTCGTCGGTGGCGGCGCCGATGTACATCGCCGAGATCGCGCCGCCGGCCGTGCGCGGGCGGCTGGTGGCGCTCAGCCAGCTGAACATCGTCATCGGCATCCTGGTGGCGTACCTGTCGAACTCGATCGTCGAGCTGGCCGTCGGCGGCCCGGACTCGGCGGCGTGGCGCTGGATGCTGGGCCTGCCGGCGCTGCCGGCGGCGGTGTTCTACGCGCTGGTGCTGGGCGTGCCCGAGAGCCCGCGCTGGCTGATGAAACAGGGGCGCCGCGACGAGGCCACCGCGGTGCTGGCCCGCGTCGGCACGACGGGCGTCGCCGCCGTGGCCGACGAGATCGCCGAGTCGCTGCGGCGCGAGACGGTGGCCGCCGACGAGCCGTTCTTCACGACGAAGTACCGCCGGCCGATCCTGCTGGCGCTGATGATCGCCACCTTCAACCAGCTGTCGGGCATCAACGCGCTCATCTACTACACCGCCGACATCTTCGCCATGGCCGGCGCCGGCCGCGCCAGCGCGCTGGGGCAGTCGGTGGCGATCGGCGTCACCAACCTGGTGTTCACGCTGCTGGCGATGACGGTGATCGACCGCGTCGGCCGCAAGCGCCTGCTGCTCATCGGGTCGGTCGGACTCGCCGTGTGCCTGTTCGTGGCGGCCTACGCCTTCGAGCGGCGCATCGGCGGCACGCTGCTGCTCGGCGCGCTGATCGGCTACATCGCGTTCTTCGCCTTCTCCCAGGGCGCCGTGATCTGGGTGTACCTGGCGGAGATCTTCCCCAACCGCGTCCGCGCCCGCGGTCAGGCGCTGGGCAGCTTCGTCCACTGGTTCTGGGCCGCCGCGGTCAGCTGGACGTTCCCGGTCGTCGCCGAGGCCTCGGGCGGATTGGCCTTCGCCGTGTTCGGCGGGATGATGGCGCTGCAGTTCGTGATGGTGTGGCTGTTCCTGCCCGAGACCAAGGGCGTGTCGCTCGAGGAGATCCAGCGGCGGCTGGGAATCGAGTAGGCTCGGAATCCGCCCCATGCCCATCGACACGATCCGTGCCTGGCTCGGCTTCGCGCCCGCTCAGCTCGACACCCCCGATCAGACGCCGCTGCGCGACCTCGTCGAGACCCTGGAACACCTCGAGCCCGACCGCGCCCGCCACCTCGCCCGTTTCGCCTATCTTCTGGGCCGCGTCGCGCACGCCGATCAGCACGTGAGCGCCGAGGAGACGCGGGCGATGGAAGCGCTGGTCGTCGCCGAGGGTGGCCTGACACCCGACCAGGCGATGGTCGTCGTCGGCCTCGCCAAGTCGAGCAACTTGATGTTCGGCGGCACCGCCGACTTCCAGGTGGCGCAGGAGTTCGCCGACGCCGCCACCTACGAGCAGAAGCTGGCCCTGGCCCGGTGTCTCTTCCGCGTCGCCGCCACCGACCAGGCGATTTCGATGGCCGAAGAGACCGAGATCCACCGCATCGCCAGCCATCTGAAGATCCAGCCGCACGACCTGACGGCCCTGCGCGTGTCGCACGCGCCGTTCCTGCCTGGCCTGTCGTCGAAACGGCCCTGACGTGCTCTACGGCGGCATCGAGGCCGGCGGCACCAAGTTCGTCTGTGTGGTCGGCAGCGGCCCCGACGACATCCGCGCCGAGCAGCGCATCGCCACGACGACACCGGACGAGACCCTGGCCGCCGTGCGTCGCTTCTTCGCCGACACGCGTGAGGTCCACGGGCCGATCGCGGCGATCGGCATCGGCTCGTTCGGCCCCGTAGACCTGCGTCCCGGCTCCCCGCGCTTCGGCTGGATCACCTCGACGCCGAAGCCTGGCTGGGCCGACACCGATCTGGTCGGCCCGCTGCGCGACGCGTTCGGAGTGCCTGTCGCCTTCGACACCGACGTCAACGCCGCCGCGGTGGGCGAGTGGCGATGGGGCGCGGCCCAGGGCCTGTCGAGCGTCCTCTACCTCACGGTCGGTACCGGGATCGGCGGCGGTGCGCTCGTGGACGGTCGCCCGATCCATGGCCTGGTCCATCCCGAGATGGGGCACGTCCGCGTGCCCCATGACGTGGCGGCCGATCCGTTCGAGGGCTGCTGCCCGTTCCACGGCCACTGCCTCGAGGGGCTGGCGAGCGGCCCGGCGATCCAGGCGCGTTGGGGCGCGCCGGCCGAGTCGCTGCCGCCCGACCATCCGGCGTGGGCGCTGGAGGCGCATTACCTGGCGCTGGCGCTGCACAACTACGTGTGCACGCTGTCGCCCGAGCGCATCGTGATCGGCGGCGGCGTCGGCAGCACGCCGCACCTGCTGCCGCTCGTGCGCCGCGACGTGGCGACGCTGTTGCACGGCTATGTTCGGGCACCCGCGCTCACGGGCGGCCTCGACGGCTACCTCGTGCCGCCGGCGCTGGGCTCGCGTTCAGGAGTCCTCGGCGCCCTGGCGCTGGCCGAGCGTGCGCTCGACTCGCCGTCGCCCTGACCCTTGGGGCTCGTTCGACGTCGCCCGGTCGGCGGTTGCTCGGTGGTAGCCCCGCGCTGCCGCAGCGCCGCGAGCGCGGCGCGCAGCAGCCGGTTCAGGTCACGGCGTTCGTCGTCGCCCAGCCCGCTCAGCACGTCGGCCTCCACCGCCCGCACCTCGCGTTCGATCGTCCGCACCATGCGGCGACCGTCGGCGGTCAGCGCGACCAGGTAGGCGCGGCGGTCGGCCGCGTCTGGCTGGCGCACGACGACCCCCTGCCGTTCGAGCGCGTCGACGAGCTGCATGGTGGTGGTGCGATCCATGCTGAGGGCGGCGCCGAGCGCCTGTTGCGACCGCGGCCCCTCGTCCCTCAGCACCACCAGGATCCCGACCTGGCGCGCGCGGATGCCGAGCGGGGCCAGCGCCTGCTCGGTCTGCTCGCGAATCCGCTGCGCCAACTGGTTGAGCAGGAAGCCAGCCACCGTCTCGAGGCCGGGCGGAATGCCGTGCTCACTGCCTGCCGCCGGTTTCCCGGGGGCGGTCTGGTGCCGTGCGGACCCGGCTCTTGACGTCGCGGGAGGGCGCATGGAAAATTAATCAGTAGTACTGATTATCAGCATTGCTGAATGAACTGCCGAGGTGCCCCGTGACGCTCACCGCCGACGACCGATTGGCCCTGCACGACCTGTGCGCCCGCTACTACGTCTCCACCGATGAAGCCGATGTCGACGGCTTCATGGCCTGCTGGGCCGACAGCGATGATATCCGCTTCGAGAGCGCCTTCGGCACCTTCACGGGCCGGCAGGCGATTCGTACCTTCGAGGACGAACACGTGCACCGTGGGATGGCCATCGGCAAGCGCCACGTGCTCAGCAACGTCGTGATCCGCGCCGGCGCCACGCCCGACGAAGCGCTCATCACCTCGTACCTCGTCGTGCTGGAGGTCGTCGACGTGCCGCACATCGTCGCCACGGCGATCTATCGCGACAGCCGCGCGGTCCGCACGCCCGCCGGCTGGAAGTTCGTCTTCCGGCGGATGGACGTGGATCCTGGATTCCAGAAGCTGACGGCCGGTCAGCACGGGTCCGCCTAGGGATGCCGTCCGGCCGCCTCCCTCGGCCATAGGGACGAACGGCGCCTCGACCCTCGGGCCGACAGACAGCCTCCGCCCGCGCAGATACAATCGAGGAGATGTCGCTGCCGCCGCCGCCGATTCCCGAGCGCATCGGGCGCTACCGGATCGACCGCAAGATCGGCGAGGGCGGCATGGGCGTCGTTTACGCCGCCCACGACGAGCGCCTCGACCGCACCGTGGCGCTCAAGACCATCCGCGGGGAGGGCGACGACACCGCCCGGCGGCGCCTGTGGCGCGAGGCCCGGGCCGCCGCCGGGATCACGCATCCCAACATCTGCCAGCTCTACGAGATCGACGAGAGCGACGACGGCTTGGTGCTGGCGATGGAGCTGCTCGACGGCGAGCCGCTCGGCGCGCGGCTGGCGCGCGGGCCGCTGACGGCGGCCGACGCATCGAGCGTGGCGCTGCAGACGCTCGACGCGCTCGGCGCGCTGCACCGCCGTGGGCTGATCCATCGCGACCTCAAGCCGTCGAACCTGTTCCTCACGCCCCACGGCGTGAAACTGCTCGACTTCGGGCTGGCGAGGCCGATGGGCGGCGTCACCGGTGGGCAAACGGCGACGCAGCTCACCGAGGTGGGCGCCATCGCCGGCACGCCGGCCTATATGGCCCCCGAGCAGGTGCGCGGCGAGGCGCTCGACGCCCGCACCGACCTCTTCGCCATGGCGGCTTTGCTGTTCGAGATGCTGGCCGGCCGGGCGGCCTTCGCCGGCGCCACCATGGTGGACGTGCTGCACGCCGTGCTCCACGAGCAGCCTCCGGCGCTGTCGGGGGGCGGCGCGGTGGCCGGGCTCGATCGCGTGGTGCACAAAGCGCTGCACAAGAACGCGGCCGACCGCTACCCGTCCGCGGAGGACATGGCCGAGGCCATTCGGCTGGTCGGCGCCAGCCGAGATTCGGTGGAGCTGGCCACGCCGATGGCCCGGCCGATGACGCGGCTGATCGCCCTGCCGTTCCGCGTCCTGCGTCCCGACGCGGAGACCGACTTCCTGGCCTTCAGCCTGCCGGATGCGATCGCCTCGACCTTGACCGGCACGCGCAACCTGCTGGTGCGGTCGAGCGCCGCCGCGGCGCGCTTCGATCCGCAGGCCCCCGACCTGCGCAAGCTCGCCGCCGACGCCGACGTGGACGTGGCGCTGATGGGCACGGTGCTGCGCGCCGGCACCCAGCTGCGCGCCACCGCCCAGCTGGTCGAGGCGCCGGCCGGCACCGTGGTGTGGTCGCACAGCTCGCAGCACGCGCTCGACGACGTGTTCGCCCTGCACGACGAGCTGGTCGGCGGCATCGTGTCGTCGTTGGCGCAGTCGCTCGGCGGGGATGCGGACAGCCGCGTCGGCCGCCGCGACGTGCCGCGCAACGCCGACGCCTACGAGCACTACCTGCGGGCCAACGAACTGGCCCGCGACTTCGACCGCATCCCGGAGGCGCGCGTCCTCTACCAGCGGGCGGTGGAGCTCGACTCGGGGTTCGCGCCGGCGTGGGCATCGCTGGGCCGCTGCCAGCGCGTCCTCGGGAAGTACAACGGCGATGCCGCCGCGACGGCCGACGCCGAGCGGTCGTTCCAGCGGGCGCAGGCGCTCAATCCCGAGTTGCCGCTCCTCCACAAGTATTACGCCCAGCTCGAGTGCGACAAGGGGCGGGCCGTCGAAGCGATGCGGCGGCTGCTGCGCCGTGCCACCGCGGGAATCGATCCGGAGCTGTTCGCCGGGCTGGTCAACGCCTGCCGCTACGTGGGCCTGCTGGATGCGTCGGTGGCGGCACACGACGAGGCGCGGCGCCTCGACCCGACCATCCAGACGAGCGTGCTGAACACCTACAGCCTGCAGCTCGACTGGGAGCGGATCGTCCGCGATGCCGGCGATATCGACTACGACATCCGCGCGCTGGCGCTCTACCGACTCGGCCGCCGGGCCGAGGCCCTGGCCGCCTGGCCCGGGGTGCCGCCGGACGCGACGGCGATCATCAAGTTGTGGGACGAGACCATCGTCGCGTGCCTGAACGACGCGCCGAACGCGCGCGAGCTGACCGAGCGCCTGTCCGAGTACGGCAGTTGGGGCGATCCCGAAGGACACGTCGCACAGGCGATCATCCTCAGCCGCCTGGGCAGCCACGACATGGCGATGCGGCTGCTCGAGTCGGCGCAGGCTGGCGGCTTCACCGCGCCCGACACCCTGGCGCGCGACCCGTGGCTGGCGCCGCTGCGCGACGATCCGCGCTTCGCCCCGCTGCTGCAGCGGGCGCAGGCCAGCCGCCGCGAGGCCCTGGCGGTGTTCCGCGCCGAGGGCGGCGAGCGCCTGCTGGGCTGGCGAGCGGCGGCGTAGGGCGGCAATGTAGGGCAGCTCTTTAGAGCTGCCTTCGGCGGCCTGAATGTCTGCTCTACGTTGTCGCCGCGACTGACCGATACTGAGGCCGAGGGGGTCCGTTCGTGCCGTTCCGCCACCCCGTCCGACTGTTGAGTTTCGCCGCGCTGGCCGGCGCGTTGGCCGCGGCCCCGCTCGCCGCCGAACCGGCCGAGACGGTCGCCTTACGGCTGCGCGCCGACCAGGCCGTGATTCAGGCGTTTCGTCCCGCCTATCCCTTCTGGCAGCACATCTTCACCATTCCCGACGGCAGCATCGCCTTCGGCAGCGAGCGCGACGGCCGCCTGATCGCCACCTTTCCGGTGCGAGGCGACTGGACGGCTGGAGCCAAGTGGTCGGATCCGGCGTTCGCCAACGCCCTGGCCGGCGTCACCTGGCCCACGCGCCTCGACGATCGCCGTCAGCTCGTCGTCGATCGGCTGACGCCCACGCTCGGGCCGCTCGTCAGCAACCCCACCCGCGGCCAGTTCCTGCTGCCCAACGTGCCTCGCTTCGGCCCGTTCGTCGCCGAGTGGAGCCGCATCTACGAGCGCTTCGGCGTGCCCGCCGACATCGGGCTGTCGCAGGCGGTGCTCGAATCCGGTCTCGACGGCACGGCGCGGTCGCGCGCCAACGCGCTGGGCCTGTGCCAGTGGCTGCGCCGCAACTGGCAGACGCTGAACCGGCTGTCGCCGGAAGCGGAGATCGAGGCGTTCAACCAGACCACCCAGGCGCCGTACTGCGCCGCCTACCTCTCCATCCTGGCGACGATGTACGGCAGCTTCATCCCGGCGCTGTCGGAACACCATTCGGGCGGCGTCAACGTCGGCCGGGCGGTGATCAACGGCGAGCGGCTGGGCGGCGGCAACCCAGCCGAGCAGTACATGCTCGGCTCGCGCTTCGCGCGCGATCTGCGGGCCGTGGACCTGCGCGGCTACCGCGACCTGTATCGCACCTACGGCATCCGCTCGTTCCGCTACGCCGAGATGGTGTTCGGCAACACCGTGGTGGTGCAGCGCATCCGCCAGGAGGTGAAGCAGGAGCCGATCTTCGCGATGCGCACGTCCCGGGTGATCCCGGTGGGCGAGATCACCCGGCGCACGTCGCTCACCGCGGCCGAGATCACGCGCTACAACCCGGCGCTGCGGCGCTCGGTGCCGGCGCGCGGCACGCTCTACCTGCCGGCGCACGTCGCCGAGTTCGGCACAGACGTGTCGTTCTGGCACCACCCGCCGTCGTCGGCGTTCACCGCGGCGCTCGACGACTTCCTGCGCCTCGAGAGCGGCGTGCAGCGCTGGCACGACGCGTCGTTCGAGACGGTGCTGCAGACGCATCGCCAGCGCTTCGCCGACACCCGCACCGAAGAGGGCACGGTGATGGCCACGATGCTGGCCTACGTGATCGGCGACCTGCGCACCAGCCGCCGCGCCGATATCCTCAGCGACTTCCGCACCAGCGGCCACATCCTCGACCTGTTCAAGCGCGGCGCCGCCGAGCTGGGCCTGGTGCTGCGCGGCACCGAGCCGTAGGGCACAGTTGTAATCGGCTCTGTCACGGAGACAACTCGCCGCGGCCGGATGCTTGTTGCCGCCGATTTGTCTCCGTGACAGAGCCGATTACAATTCACGGCCGCTCGTAGACGACGCGGCCGCCGAAGACGGTGACGGCGGCGGCGAGATCGGCCGGTGCGGTCGGTGTCTGGCCGAACACGTCGCTGGCCAGCACCACGAAGTCGGCCAGTTGCCCCGGCGCCAGCGTGCCCTTTCGGCCGTCCTCGAACTCGAGGTAGGCGGCCTGCGACGTGTAGGCGTCGATCGCCGCCTTCACCGCCAGCCGCCCGTCGGGCCGGCCTTCGCGCGGCGCCGCTACCGCCACCTGGAACAGCCGTCCCGAGGGGTCGTAGGAGGCGACGGGCCAGTCGCTGCCGAGCGTGACGCGACCTCCGCTGTCGACAATCCGCTTCCAGCCGCCGCCACGGGCCGCGCGTTCCGGTCCTAGGTTGCCGCCCCACACGCTGGCGGTCGGCGGGCGGGGGCGGTCGCCCGCCGCTCGAGGCGTCGGCGCGCGATAGATCCCGCCCGGGTGCATCGAGGCGACGACGTTCAGCGCCGCGAACCGCGGCTCGTCGGCCGGGTCGAGCGTCTCGATGTGGTCGATGCGGTGGCGCCGGCCGCGGGCCGGCACCGGGTTGGCCGACGTCGCCGCGGCCACCGCGTCGAGGGCCATCCGCACCGCGCCGTCCCCGACGGCGTGCATCATCACCTGCCAGCCGCGGCGGTCGAGCAACGTGACGACGCGCGTCAGCTCCTCCTGCGTGTAGTTCGACGGACCGCTGTCGGGCCGGTTGGCGTACGGGGCGATCAGCTTGGCGGTGTGCGTCTCGATCACGCCGTCCACGAACAGCTTCACCATGCCGAGACGGAAGCTGGCGTCGCCGGAGAAACGCGTCCGCAGCGCGTCCCACTCGTCCACCATCGCGTCCGTGATCGGCGGCGGCGGTTCGGACGAGAACAGGCCGGCCGGTGACACCGCGGAGTAGACGCGCAGCGCGAGCCGGCCGTCGCGGCGGGCGCGGTCGTAGGCGGCGAACTCGTCGGCGGTGCCGAGTGCGTTCTGGATGCTCGTGACGCCGGCGGCATGCATCTTCGCCGTCACCGCATCGAGCAGCGCCAGTCGTTCCTCGGCTGTGGGCGTCGGGACCAGCTTCGACACCAGCCCCTGCGCGCTCTCCTGCAGCACACCGGTCGGCTCTCCAGTGCGCGGATCGCGGACGATGTGGCCGTTCACCGGGTCGGGCGTGTCGCGGGTGATGCCGGCCAGCTTCAGCGCCGCCGAGTTCACCCACGCGGTGTGGTAATCGAAGCAGCGCAGGAAGGCGGGGCGGTCCGCCACCACGGCGTCGAGCAGTTCGCGCGTCGGCAGCCCGCCGGGGAACGTGTTGTAGCGCCAGCCCTCACCGAGCACCCATGGCCGCGCCGGATGCGCCGCGGCGAACGCGCGGAGCGCCGCCTGCACCTCTTCGACCGTGCCGGCGCCGCCGAGGTCGGCGCGTTCCGCCGCCGCGCCGCCTTCGAAGAGGTGCAGGTGCGTGTCGTTGAAGCCGGGCACGACGGCGCGCCCGGCGGCGTCCACGACCCGGGTCTGCGGGCCGCGCAGCGGCGCGATCGCCGCCGCCGTGCCCACTGCGACGATGCGATCGCCGCGCACCGCCAGGGCCTCGTGCATCGCCGTGGCGCCGCCGGCGGGGTAGATGCGGCCGTTGACGACGACCAGGTCGGCCGGAGGCTCGGCCGGCGGGGACGAGCAGCCGCCACTGGCGACGAGCGTCATTCCCGCGATCAGCAGACCAGCTATCGACGTCATCCGTGCCATGCGCCCTCCGGGTCGTGCAGAAGTATCACGTTAAGATGCGAAGCCCGCCGGCATCGGCCGCGGGTGTTCGAGGAGACACCCGGTGAAGCAGCGCAGCTTGAAGAGCGACGGAGTCGGTGTGGTCGCCGCGGTGGCGGTGGCGGCGATCGCGATCGCAGCGGCCGCCGGCCGCGATGCGGCGGCGCAGTCGCCACTGGCCACCTTGATCGTCGTCAACGGCCCGGTGTTCACCGGCGCAGGCCGACCGCTGGCCGAGGCGGTGGCGGTGGAGGGCGAACGCATCGTCGCCGTGGGGACCAGGGCCGACGTCGAGAAGCGGCGCGGGCCGTCCACGGTGGTGGTGGATGCGGCCGGCGGCACCGTCGTCCCCGGTTTCAACGACAGCCACGTCCACTTCCTGAGCGGCTCGCAGAGCCTGCAGGAACTCGACCTCGGCGGCGCTCAGACGCTCGAGGAGGTGCAGCGGCGCATCCGCGAGTTCGCGGCGGCGCATCCCGAGGCGCGCTGGATCCGCGGCCGCGGCTGGAACTACTCGGCGTTTCCTGGCGGGCTGCCGACCCGCGCCCAGCTCGACGCGGCGCTGCCCGATCGGCCGGCGACGCTGGTCTGCTTCGACGGCCACAGCTCGTGGGTGAACTCGGCGGCGCTGAAGTCGGCGGGGATCACGAGGGCCACCGCCGACCCGGCCAATGGCGAGATCACCCGCACATCCGCCGGTGAACCCGACGGCCTGCTCAAGGAGTCGGCGCAGCAGCTGGTGCGGGCGGTGATGCCGCCGATCACGCGCGAGGAGCAGAAGAACGCGCTGCTGGCCGGCATCGCCCGGGCCCATGCACTGGGCGTGACCAGCGTGCAGAACGCCAGCGGGAATGCCGACGAGTTCGCGCTCTACGACGAGCTGCGGGCCGCCGGGCAGCTCACCTTGCGCGTCTACTCGGCGCTGTCGGTGACGCCCGGCTTCACCACCGCCGACGCCGATCGCTTCGACGCCATCCGGGCGCGGTTCGGCAACGACGCGCGGTTCAAGAGCGGCGCCGCCAAGCTGCTCGTCGACGGCGTGGTCGAGACCAACACGGCGCTGATGCTCACGCCGTACCTCAACAACCCGGGAACGACCGGGCTGCCCAACTACTCGGCCGAGGAGCTGAACCGCATCGTCGGCGTCCTCGACGCCCGCGGCTACCAGATCTTCGTCCACGCGATCGGCGACGGCGGCGTGCGCCGCACCCTCGATGCGTTCGAACGGGCGGCCGCGGCCAACCCGACGCCGGCGCGAGGACGGCGGCACCGCATCGAGCACATCGAGACGATGGACCCGGCCGACGTGCCGCGCTACGGGCGGCTCGGCGTCATCGGCTCGTTCCAGCCGCCGCACGCCCGGCTCATGAACAACCCGGAGCCGCGCGGCCAGTGGGCCGGGAACATCGGCAAGGAGCGGACGTCGCACGGCTGGATGTGGAAGAGCGTCAAGGACGCCGGCGGCCGGCTGGCGTTCGGCAGCGACTGGCCGGTGGCGTCGCTCGACCCGCTGGTCGGCATCTGGGTCGGCGTGAACCGCATCGGCCATGGGGCGATTCCGACCCAGCGCCTCACCGTCGGCGAGATGATCGACGGCTACACGGCCGACGCCGCCTACGCGTCGTTCGACGAGGCCGACAAGGGGCGGCTGGCGGTGGGCCAGCTCGCCGACCTCGTCGTGCTGTCGCGCGACGTGCTCACCGCGCCGCCGACCGGTCCCCGCGACGTGCAGGTGCAGGTGACCGTCGTCGGCGGCAAGGTGGTCTATCGGCGTTAGAACTCGACGCGGAAGCCGAGCTGCACGGTGCGCGGCCGCACCACCGACAGCGTCTGCTGCCAGGGCGTCGTCGCCGTCACCTGCGAGCTGTTGTTGCGCAGCGTCAGCGTCGTGCCGGTGTTGAAGATGTTGAACAGGTCGGCCGACAGACGCAGCCGCCGGCTGCCGAACCGGAAGTCCTTGTCGAGGCGGATCTGGAAGTCGTTCACCGCCGGCAGCTGGTAGGTGCCGCGCGTCTCGGCCAGGATGGTGATGTCGCCCTGCCCGGCACCCAGGCCGCGGACGATGATCTGGCGGCCGTACGGCCGGCCCGACTCGTAGGAGTAGCGGGCGCCGAGCTGGAAGTCCCACGGCATCGAGTACGTCGCCGACAGTTTCACGGCGTGCTCGGAATTGGTCGCGGTCGGCCCGAACGCGTTGAGCGTGTCGTTCGGGTCGCGGCCGTAGCCGGCCGCCGGCGACAGGTTGCTGAAGTCCTGCTGCGTGCTGCCCGCCACGGCGCCCGAGCCGAAGGCCTTCGAGTCCTGCCAGGTGTAGGACGAGTTGGCCATGATGCGATCGGAGAAGCGCTTGTTGAACTCGACCACCACCGACTTGAAGCTCTGATCGAGGTCGTCGCGGTTGACCACGGTGTAGAGCGGCGAGCCGACACCACTGGTCAGGCTCTGCACGGTGATGGTCTGGCTGCGGCCGTCGAAGGTGTCGACGATGTCCCTGGGCGCATAGGTGCCGCGGGTGTCACGCAAGCGGATGAAGTTGCCCTCGTTCTTGTAGACGAACGACACCGCGATGCCGGCGCCGCCGGCGATCTGCCGCTCGAGGCCGACCGACACCTGGTCGGTGTACTGGTTGTCGAGGCCGGGGTCGACGGCGAAGTTGCGCTTCGGGTCGGTGACGCTGATCGGGATGTCGTACTGGCCGGTGGCCGGATTGATTTCGCGCACCGAGGTGACGGCGCCGCCGGGCGAGATGCCCGAGAACATCAGGGTCGCCAGCTTGCCGTAGAAGCGCCCGTAGCCCGACTTGAGCACCGTGCGCCCCGATTCGTCGAGGCGGAACGTGAAGCCGACGCGCGGCGCGACGGTGTTGAACGAGATCAGGTCGGGCACGCCGTCGTAGCGCACCACTGGCGGCGTGAAGTTCTTGCCCTTGATGCCCTCGATCTTCGCCTCCGAGGTCATGTCCTGGACGTCGCCGCGGGTGTTGTCGAAGCGCACGCCGAGGTTGAAGGTGAGCCGGTCGTTGACCGTCCAGGTGTCCTGCACGTAGGCGCCGAACGAGCGGATGCGGCCGCCGGTGGCGGCCGGGTCGTTGAAGGTCGCCCGGTACGGCGCCCCGTTGAGGTCGGTGTAGCTCACGCCGCCGATGCGCGCCGACACCGTGCGCTGGGTGGCGTAGGCGGTCTGGATGCCGGTCTTGAGGTCGTGGGTGCCCGGCCCGAGCGCCGACGTGGTGCGGGCGATCGAGGCGTCGAGGCTGGTGCGGTTGTGGAACTGCTTGCTGGCGTTCTGGCCGTTCACGCTCGCGATGCCGGTCGCCTGATCGGTGCGGCCGGGGGTGTCGAAGTCGTCGGAGTACGGCGTGAAGTTGTCGCGGATGTAGATGCCGCCGCCGCGCACCTCGATCAGCGTGGCGTTGCCGAGCGCCTGCGTGTACTGGCTGTAGATCACCGGGTTGTGGCCGTGTTCGACGGTCTGGGTGATGAGCGGCGCGGTGCGGCTGGCGGTGGCGGCGCAGCAGAACATGTTGTTGTTCCAGCCCAGCGACAGGTTGCTGTTCTCGAACAGCCGCGCCGTCAGCTTGGTGAACGGCTTGTAGTTCTTGCCGCCGGCGCGCTCCAGGGCCGGATCCACGCCGACGCCGGTGGTCGCCTGGCGCGACGTCGGCAGGATGCCGTAGAACCACAGGCGGTCGCGCATGATCGGCCCGCCGACCTCGAGGGTCGCCTGCTGGTTGTAGTGCACCGTGAAGGGGAACCGCTCGTTGGGCGTGTTGTTGCCGACCCAGTCGCCGGGAATCACGAACGCGCTGAACATGCCGCGGAAGTCGTTGCTGCCCGACTTGGTCACGATGTTGACGACGCCGCCCTGGAAGCTGTGGAACTCGGCCGAGGCGCCGATCGCCTTCACCTGCACCTCCTGCATGATGTCGGGGCTGGGGAAGTCCCACACGCCGCCGTTCGACACCGCCGAGATGTCCACGCCGTCGTACTGGAACTGGTTCTGGTCGCTGCTCGAGCCGAAGATGATGAAGCGTGAGTCGTTGGGCACCTGGTTGATGCGCACCGCCGGCGCGAAGGTGACGACGTCGAAGTAGGACTGCCGCGCCGTCGGGATGTTCTGCAGCAGCGCCTGCGTGAAGTTGGTCGAAAAGCCGGCGTTGGCGGCGTCGACCACCGGCGCCTCGCCGGTGACCGTGACCGCCTGCTCGACGGTGCCGACCTCGAGGCCGATGTCCACCTGGATGGTGCGGCCGACCTCGACGCGGATGCTCTCGCGGCGCACCGTGGTGAAGCCCTGCAGGGTGAAGACGAGCGTGTATTCGCCGAGCGGCAGGTTCTGGAAGGTGTAGAGGCCCTGGGCATCGGTGACCGTCACCGCCGGGGCGCCGATGCGCGTCGGCGACGAGGCCTCGACGGTCACGCCGGCCAGCACGCCGCCGGTGCCGTCCTTGACGAAGCCGCGCAGGCCGCCGGTGGAGGTCTGCGCCGCGACCGCTCCGGCGGTGACGAGTGCCAGAGTCAGTGCGAGCAGTCCGTGAACGAAACGTCGAGAGGTCATGGGCCTTCTCCTGTTGCCGGTACGCCGGTGACGATCAGCGGTTCAAAGTGCGGTCGAGGCGGCCATCGCCGCCGGTGCGGCGGGCTATTCGGTGGCCGCCGCCGGGTTGTCGAAGATGACCCAGAACTTGCGGACGCGGTCGCTCTGCCACTTGTAGGAGGCGCCGCGGGGGACGAGCACGACGTCGCCGGCCGAGAAGGCCTGCCCGCCGCCGTCGGGCGTCAGCAGCCGGCCCGATCCGCTCAGGAACACCATCAGCTCCGCGTACTTCGTGGTGTGGAAGTCGGCCGCGGTGTGCGGAGCGGTTTCCCAGACCCCCACCGACGACTTGCCGCTGCCGGCGAAGTAGCGATGGGATCGTGTCCGGCCTTCGCCGGTCAGGCCCGTGCCCGGCGGGCCGTCGGCGCTCAGCCGCATCCACGACGTCTTCGCCGCCGGGGCGCCGCCTTCGGGCTCCAGGTCGAAGATCGCGTAGTACTTGCGCAGCGGTTCGGCCTGCTGCCACGTGTAGGTGGTGCCGCGCGGCACCAGCACCGCGTCGCCGGCCGTGAACGTCTCCCGCCGCCCGTCGCCGTCCACGAGGGTGACCGTGCCTTCGAGCAGGTACATGAACTCCGAGTACTTGGGCGTGTGCGGTCCGGTCGTGGCCGGCTCGGCCCGCCAGACGCCGGTGCGCTCGTTGCCCGGCGAGCGGAGATACGAGTGCGACTGCGTCCGGCCGTTGGCCGTCAGGCCGACGCCGGCAGGCCCGTCGGGGCGGAACAGGACGATGGCGGAGTCGGCGGCGCCGACCGAGACGGCGATCGCCGTGAAGGCCGCCGCGGCGGCGGCGAAGCGGGTGGAGCGGGTCATGGCGGTCCTCACGACTACGGAAGTGCGAAGGCGATCCACTCGGGCGCCTGGTCACGCCCGCCGACCGCCACCACCACGTACTGCTTGCCCTGGTGCATGTAGGTGATCGGCGCGCCGGTGGTGCCGGCCGGCAGTTCGGTTTCCCACACCACCTTGCCGGTGGCCTTGTCGAAGGCGCGGAACTTGCGGCCGTGCATGTGGTCGCGATTGGTGCCGGGGATGGCGTCGCTGCCCTCGCCGATGAACAGCAGCGTCTTGGTCAGCAGCGGCGCGCCGCGGCCGGGAATGCCCAGCGGCGGCAGGTTGAGATCCTTGACCAGCGGGTGGTGGCGCAGGCCGTCGCCGTTGGCGGCCATCCACACCTGCTTGCCGGTCTTCATGTCGAGAGCGGTGATGCGCCCGTACGGCCCCTTGAAGATGGGGAACCCGTCGATCGACAGATCGGGTCCCGGCCACGGCGTCGGTGCCGGCGGCGGGCCGTCCTCGGGACGCCGATCGTGGGCGACGGTGGCGTAGGCCAGCGTCGCTTTGGGGTCGTCGGTCTTGATCGCCCGGCTGATTCCCGGCTGGGTGTGCGACACGGCGTAGTAGATCTGTGTCTCCGGGTCGAAGGCGCCGGTGTGCCAGTTGCCCGACCCCCAGCCGCCCGGCATGATCAGCTGGCCGCGCACCTGATCGGTGACCAGCGCCGGCGGCGAGAACAGCGGGCCGAACAGCAGGCCCTTGGTCTTCTCCTTGGCCCGCGCCCGCAGCTCCGGCGTGTAGTCGATCAGGTCGTCCTCGGTGAAGCCCTGGCGATCGAACGGCTCGGGCAGGGTGGGGAACGGCTGCGTCCTGGCGGTGTGCTCCCCCGGCACCGTGGACTGCGGCACCGGGCGCTCCTCGATCGGCCACACCGGCGTGCCGGTGACGCGGTCGAACACGTAGAGGAAGCCGGTCTTGCTCGGCTGCATCAGCGCCTTGATGCGCTTGCCGTTGACCGTGATGTCGCCGAGCGTGGGTGGGCCGACCGTGTCGTAGTCCCACAGGTCGTGGTGGACCATCTGGTAGTGCCAGACGCGCTTGCCCGTCTTCACGTCGAGGGCGAGGATCGAGTCCGAGAACAGGTTGTCGCCGGGGCGGTGGCCGCCGTAGTTGATGCCGGTGGGCGCCGAGGTCGGGATGTAGACGTGGCCCAGCTCGGCGTCGCTCGACAGGCAGCACCACGACGCCAGGTCGCCCGAGTAGGCGTACGACTCGTCGCCCCAGCTGTCGGCGCCGAACTCGCCGGCGTGGGGCACGACGTGGAAGGTCCACAGCAGCTTGCCGCTGCGGGCGTCGTAGCCGCGGATGTCCTCCGGCGCCGCTTCCTTCTTCACGCCGCCGTCGCCGGCGCCGGCGGTGGCGCCGGCCACGATCACGACGTCGTTGACCACGACGGGGCTGGCCGTCCAGCTGAACATCGCCGCCAGCGGGTGATCCCAGTGCAGGCTGACGCGGCCGGCGACGCCGAAGTCCTTCACGTAGGAGCCGTCGCGCAGGTTGATGGCGTAGAGGTATTCGCCGCGCACCAGGAACAGACGCTCGTCGGCGCCGCTCTTCCAATACTCGACGCCGCGCGGGCTGGGCCGCGACACTTCCTCGATCGTCTGGGCGACCGGCGCCTGCTCCCAGATCTGCTCACCGGATCCAGGGCTGAACGCGCGGATGAGCCCCAGCGCGTTCGGCGCATAGAGCACGCCGTTCAGCATCAGCGGCGTCGAGCGGAAGTTGCCCGACACCCGCAGCTCCGGGAACTGCTGCTTGAGCGCCGGGTCGGACCCGGGGCGGCGCCACGCGACGCGCAAGGTGCCGACGTTGCGGGCGTTGATCTGATCGAGGGGCGCGTATCGCGTGTAGCCGGCGTCGCCGCCAACGGCCCGCCACTGCCCCGCGGGCCCAGGCTGCGCCGCGAGGCGCTCCAGGGCGAATCCGCCTGTCACCGCCACCGCCAGCGCCACGAGTGCCCGCCGCATACCGCCTCCGTTCTCGGCGCGACGTGCGGTCGAGCCGGCCCAAACGGGCGGATTATGACGCGTAACCGTTTGGTGTCAATCGATTCGGTTCGGTCAACAATCGCCGCGCATGCGTGAGATGCGATGTCGTGCCATGTAATCCGCTCTGAGTCATCGACTCCGAGTCATCGACTCCGAGTCGATGACTCAGAGCCGCCGCCGGCACGTTGACTTGCCGGGGGGCGTATGACAGCCTCGCCCTCGATTCGGGAGGAACCGCCGATGCTGGCCAGGATTTCGAGTGCGGCGCTGGCCGCGCTGCTGCTGACGACCACCGCCGCGCCGTCGGCAGCCCAGGGCGGGGCGCTGACCCCCGCCCAGGTCGCGACCGTGCAGCGCGAGGTGACGGCGGCGGTGGACAAGTACTACGCCTACTTCTCGGCCCGGAACATGAAGGCGCTGCCCGAGGAGATCTTCAACATCCCGTGGATCGTCATCGGCGGGTCCGGGCCCCAGCCTGACCTTACGAAGGAACAGGCGCTGGCCCGCTTCGAGGGGTCGCTGAAGGACCTGGTCGCCAGCGGCTGGGGCAAGTCGATCTTCACGACCGAGAACGTGTGCGTCCTGAACGCCAACGCGGCCATCGCCAGCGGCTACAACACGCGCTACAAGACCGACGGCTCGGTGATGTCGGTGGGCGGCGTGTCGTACCTGTTCGGCAAGACGCCCGCGGGCTGGAAGGTGGTGTCGTACACCGGCCACGCCCGCGGCAAGGTGGTGCGGTGTGACTGAGGATCGCGATCTCGGCATGCACCGGCGCATCGCGCGCCGCGATTTTCTCAACGGCGTCGCGCTCGGTGTGGCCGGCGCGTCGCTGCCCGCGTCGGCGCTCTCGGCGGCGCTCGACGCCCGGACGCAGGCGCCCGCCGGCGAGCCGGCCTACCCGCCGCAGCGGCTCGGCCTGCGTGGCCAGCACGCCTCGGCGATTGACGCCTTCGCCGCGATCAAGCGCGGCGACTTCGCCGCCTATCCGCCCATCGACACCGACACCGGCGAGTCCTACGACCTGGTGATCGTCGGCGCCGGATTCTCGGGGCTGGCCGCCGCCCACTTCTGGCACCAGGCGCTGCCCAACCAGCGCATTCTGATCCTCGACAACCACGACGACTTCGGCGGCCACGCCAAGCGCAACGAGTTCGTCTACGAGGGGCGCACCTACCTGGGCTACGGCGGCACGATGAGCGTGGCGACGCCGTATCCGTACAGCTACATGGCCAAGCGGCTGCTGGTCGATCTCGGCGTGGACGTGCCGCGCAACGCCGAGTTCCAGAACCGGGTGCTGTTCGACACGCACAAGCTGGGCGCCGGCACGTTCTTCGACAAGGAGCACTTCGGCGAGGATCGGCTGGTGGCCGGCACCGGCCGGCCGTCGTGGGGCGAGTTCTTCGCCAAGGCGCCGCTCAGCGAGGCGGCCCGCCGCGACCTCACGCGGCTGTACGGCAAGAACCCCGACTACCTGCACGGCAAGACGCTGGAGCAGAAGATCGCCCTGCTGACCCGCATCAGCTATCAGGACTTCCTGCTGCAGCACGCGAAGATGAGCCCAGACGCGCTGCCGTTCTTCCTCGGCCAGGGCGGCCGCAACAACAAGCGCGTGGACACGACGCCGGCGCTCGAGGCGGCACGGGCCGGGCGCATCGGCTTCGACGGGCTGGGCCTGCCCGACGAGGAGTCGTTCCGTCAGGGCAGCTTCACGTTCCACTTCCCCGACGGCAACGCCTCCATTGCGCGCCTGATGGTGTCGCGGCTGGTGCCGGCGGCGGTGCCGGGCACGCACGACATGCACACGATCGTGAAGGCGCCGCCGACCGCCTACGACAAGCTCGACGTGGCCGGCACGCCGACCCGCATCCGCGTGAACAGCACGGTCACGCGGGTGGCGGTGGAAGGTCCGGCCGGGCGTCCGACCGGCGCGAAGGTGGCCTATCTGCGCGGCGGCACGATGCACCAGGTGCGCGCCGAGAGCGTGGTGCTGGCCTGCTACAACGCCCTGGTGCCGCGGCTGCTGCCCGAACTGCCCGCCGAGCAGAAGGAGGCGCTCGGCTACTCGGTGAAGGTGCCGATGCTCTACACCAACGTCCTGCTGCGCCGCTGGACGTCGTTCAAGCAGCTCGGCGTCGCCAGCATCAACGCGCCGGGCATGTATCACCCGAGCACCAGCCTCGACCCCGGGTCCACGGTGGGCGGCTACCAGGGCGTCACCACCCCTGACCAGCCGATCGTCGTGCACATGGTGCGCAACCCGAACAAGCCAGGGCTGCCGCGCAAGGAGCAGAATCGGATCGGCCAGCAGGAACTGCTGACGATGACGTTCGCCGAGGTCGAGCGGTCGATCCGCCAGCAGTTCGCGCGGATGCTCGCCGGCACCGACTTCGACCCGGCCGCCGACATCGTCGGCATCGCGGCCAATCGGTGGCCCGACGGGTACTCGTACACCTACGACACGCTGGCCGACCCCGACGTGCCGCCCGAGCAGCGGCCGCACGTGATCGGCCGGCGGCGCTTCGGCCCGGTGACCATCGCCAACTCGGATGCCGGCGCCGCCGCGTTCACCAACCAGGCGTTCGACGAGGCGCATCGAGCCGTGCAGGAGTTGCTCGTCGCGCGGGGAATGGCCTGAACCGTCGGAGGGCAGAGCGTCAGCTCTGCCATCGGAGGCCGCTCTACAGAGCTGCCCTACGGGAGCAACCAGCCGATGAACGGTCACGATCGTGAACTCGGGATGCGGCGCGCCATCCACCGGCGCGATTTCGTCAACGGCACCGCCGTTGCCCTTGGCGCGTCGCTGCTCCCGAAGTGGAGCTGGGCGCTCGACCTCGACGCCCGCGCCGCGGCGCAGGACGCCGGTGCCGACTACCCGCCCCGGCGCACCGGGCTGCGCGGCAGCCACGAGGGATCGTTCGAGCTGTCGCACCAGCTGCGCGACGGGCGCGGGCCCGATCGGACGGGTGCCGAACACACCGGTGAGACCTACGACCTCGTGGTCGTCGGCGGCGGGTTGAGCGGCCTGGCCGCCGCCTACTACTTCGTGCAGAACGTCGGCCGCTCGGCCCGCGTGCTGGTGCTCGACAACCACGACGACTTCGGCGGCCACGCCAAGCGCAACGAGTTCGTCGTCAACGGCAGGCTGCTGGCGCTGAACGGCGGCACGCTGAACATCGAGTCGCCCCTGCGCTACAACCAGCCGTCGCGGCAGCTGCTGGCCGGCATCGGCGTGGACCTCGACCGCTTCGTGAAGAACAACGAGGCCAATCGCCGGCTCTATCCGGGACTGGGCCTGCGCGGCGGCCACTTCTTCGACAAGGAGACGTGGGGGCGGGATCACCTGGCGGTCCGCCCGGCGGCGGCCGGCGGCCGCGGCCGCGGCGGGTTCTCGCCCGAGTATCTCGAACAGATGCCGCTGCTCTCGCCGAAGGCGAGAGCCGACATGCACCGGCTGCAGGATCCCGGGCAGCCAGACTACATGCCGGGCCTGACCTCGGCCGAGAAGAAGGACAAGCTGGCGCGCATGAGCCTCGAGCACTACCTGCTCGAGGTGGCCAAGGTGGACACGCAGTGCCTGTGGTTCTTCATGGCCACCGGCCGCGGCGTGTTCTGTGTCGGCGCGGATGCGATCCCGGCGCTGTTCGGCTGGGAGATGGGCGTCCCCGGCTTCGCCGGATTGAAGCTGGAGCCGACGCCGGAGGGTGTGCTGGCCGATCTGCCGGGCGGCCACCATGGCCGGCAGAAGGCCGACGGCGGCGGCGGATCGATCCACTTCCCCGACGGCAACGCCACGGTGGCGCGGCTGTTGGTGCGCTGGCTGATGCCCGACGCGGTGCCCGGCTCGACGCAGGAAGACGTCGGCGCCGCGCACGTGGACTACGCCAAGCTCGATCGCGCTGGGCAAACGACCCGCATCCGCTTGAGCAGCACCGTCGTCAACGTGCGTCACGACGGCGCCCCGGGGTCGGCCCGCGAGGTGGTCGTCACCTACAGCCGCGGCGGCCGCCTGGCCGACGTGCGCGCCCGACACGTCGTGATGGCGTGCTGGAACATGGTGATTCCGCACCTGGTGCCCGAGCTGCCAGCGGCGCAGAAGGAGGCGCTGGTCTACGGCGTGAAAGGCCCGCTCGTCTACACCAGCGTCGCGCTCACCAACTGGCGCGCGTTCCAGAAGCTCGGCGTCGCCAACATCAGCGCGCCGACGATGTACCACGACAGCTTCGGCCTCGGCGAGGCGGTGAGCCTCGGCGATCTGCATCACCCGCAGACCCCCGACGATCCGATCGTCGTTCGCATGGACCGGCATCCGTGTGCGCCCGGCAAGCCGCGCAAGGAGCAGCATCGGCTCGGCCGCGCCGACCTGCTGGCGACGTCGTTCGAGACCTTCGAGCGGCAGATTCGCGACCAGCTCGCCCGCACGCTCGGCGCCGGCGGCTTCGATCCCGCCCGCGACATCGCCGCCATCACCGTGAACCGGTGGCCGCACGGCTACGCCTACACGTACAACTCGCTCACCGATCCGCTGGAGTGGGTGTTCACGTCGAGCGCCGAGCGCCCGTGCGTCAAGGCGCGGCAGCCGTTCGGGTCGATCACGATCGCCAACTCGGATGCCGCGGCCAGCCCGCACACCGACGCGGCGTTCCTCGAGGCGCATCGCGCCGTCGGCGAGGTGCTGGAGCGGCGCGCCTATCCGTTCGTCAGTAGCTGACGCCCAGCTTCTTCAGCGCCTCGTCGGGGCAGCCGCGCCACTCCGTCACGACGCGGTTGCCCATGTACTGCAGGTCGTCCATGCCCATCTTCGTCGTCCAGAAGCCGGTGGCCGTCAGGTCGCGGAAGCTGGCGAAGAAGGCGCGGCCGTGCGACAGCGCCGGCAGGGTGGGCACGTCGTCGGAGGTGACCGGGTTCGCGTCGTCGGCCGGCTCCGCCGGCGGCTTCGAGATGTCGTCGAGCACCGCCGTGCGCTCCGCCTCGCTGCAGGCGATGAAGGTCTTGTCGAAGCGGCGCTGGCACTCGAGGTCGATCCAGGCCAGGCCGCCGCGCATCGCCGTCTGGCGCCGCGTCTCCTCGGCCAGGCGCGGCTCGTCGATCAGGATGAAGTCCATGAACTCCGGCACACCGGCGTCAGTGGCGCTGCCCGACCGGTCGTCGCGCGGGATGATGGCGTCCACCAGCACGCGCACGGTCTGATACTCGTGCGCCGTGAAGAACTTCGGCGCGAACGCCGGCGCGGCGTCGCGGCCCGGTCCCGCGGCGCGGGTGGCCTGCGCGACCGCGGCGCCCACCTCGTCGCCGGTCCAGGTGAAGCCGGCCGCCAGGCCGGCCGCGCCCAGCCGCTGCAGTACCTGTCGCCGATCCATCAGATCACCCCGGCCTTTCGCTGCTCGACGATGTAGTTGGAGGTGCGCATGGCGAGCGCGAGGATCGTCCAGGTGACGTTCTTGTCGGCGTTGGTCACGAACGGGCCGCCGTCGGCGACGAACAGGTTCTTCACGTCGTGGGCCTGGCACTGCGCGTTCAGCACCGACGTGCTCGCCGAGTGTCCCATCCGCGTCACGCCCACCTCGTGGATGATCCGGCCGCCCGGCTCGATGCCGTAGCCGGCGTCGCGGGTCGGCATCGGCGACAGCGGCGTGCCGCCCATCTGCTCGATCAGGGCCCGGAAGGTCTGCTGCATGTGGCGCACCTGGTTCAGCTCGTAGTCGGTCCACTTGAAGTGGAAGCGCAGCACGGGGATGCCCCAACGGTCCACCACCGCGGGATCGATCTCGCAGTAGCTGCCCTCGTTGGGAATCATCTCGCCGCGGCCGGCGAACGAGACGCGCGCGCCGTAGAAGCGGCGATAGTCGTCCTTGAGGGCCTGGCCGTATCCCGCCGGGACGATGGGGCGGCCGTCGGTGCCGACGCCGGTGTGGCGATGGACGTTGGCGAGAAAGCCTGCGGACGGCATGCGGCGCCCGCCGCCGATCTCGATGTGATACCCGCGCGGGAAGTCGAGCGCGCGGTTGTCGAGCCACCACGGCATATAGAGGTGCATGCCGCTGGCGCCGTCCTCGTTGTGCGGCGGCGTCTGCATCAGCTTCGGGATGAACCCGGCGACACTGGTGCCCGTCGTGTCGGTGAGGTAGCGGCCGACCGTGCCGCTGGAGTTGGCGAGGCCTCGCGGGAACTTGCCGGATCGCGAGTTGAGCAGGATCCGCGCCGACTCGCAGGCGCTGGCCGCCAGCACCACGACGCGCGCCCGGACGTGGTTCTCCCGGCCGGTCGTGGTGTCGATGTACGACACCCCGGAGGCGAGGCCGGCGTCGTCCACCGTCACCTCGCGGGCCATGGCGCCGGTCACCAGCGACAGGCGCCCGGTGGCCTGGGCCGGCGGCAGCAGCACCGACGGCGACGAGAAGTTGGCGTGAACCGCACAGCCGCGACCGCATTGGCCGCAGTAGTGGCAGGCCCGGCGGCCGTTGTGCGGGCGCGTCAGGATCGACAGCCGCGACGGGATGCAGGTGATCTTCAGGGCGTCGGCCGCCTGCTTGATGAGCAGCTCGTAGCAGCGCGGCCGCGGCGGCGGCAGGAAGATGCCGTCGGGTTCGTTGGGCAGGCCCTCGACCGAGCCGAACAGGCCGACGAGCCGATCGACCTCGTCGTAGTACGGCTTCAGGTCGTCGTACGAGATCGGCCAGTCGTCGCCGAGGCCGTCGAGGCTGCGGCGGCGGAAGTCGTCGGGGCCGAAGCGCAGCGAGATACGGCCCCAGTGATTGGTGCGCCCGCCGACCATCCGGGTGCGGAACCAGTCGAAGCGCGACCCCGGCCCGGTGGTGTACGGCTCGCCGTCGAGCGTCCAGCCGCCCAGTCCGGCGTCGAACTCACCGAACTGCCGCGCCGGGATCGCCGCGCCGCGGTGCGGGCCGTCGTACGACCAGGCGAACATCTGCGAGTCGCGGGCCGTGTCCCACGGCACGCCGGCTTCGAGCAGGGCCACGTCGGCGCCGGCCTCGGTGAGCACCTTGGCGGCCATGCCGCCGCCGGCGCCCGAGCCGATGATGCAGACGTCGAAGACCCGCCGGTTCCTGATGATCTGCAGCGCCATGGTCGCCCGCCTCGCCGCGGTGGCCAAAGGCTATCACCGAGCGGCGGCCGATCAGCGCGGCGTGGCTGCGCCCAATTCGCCGCTGAGGCCCTCGTCGACCTCGTCGAGGAAGTAGACCTTCACCGCGGCGAACGCCCCCGGCTTCCACGCCGGGTCCTTGGTGAGCAGCCAGCGCTCCACGAACTCGCCGATGGTCTTGCGCGACGCCTCGCGGGCCAGCGCCACGCGGCGCTCGTCTTTGGCGCGCTCCTCGAGGTCGGCGGTGAGGCTGCGGCGCAGCGACTCCAGCTGTTCGTACTTGTCGAAGCGGGCCCAGCCGCTTTCGGTCTTCTCGCGCCAGGTGCTGGTGTCGATCGAGACCGGCAGGCTGGGCCGCAGATCGGGAGCGACCACCACGGTGGTCTGGCCCTTCGACACCACCTCCCAGGCGCGGTCGTCGAGCGGCACGCCGTAGCGATAGGTGGCCGCCACCTGGATGTGCGACACCGTGTTGCCGAGGTAGATGCCCCACCAATGCCGCGCGTCGGAACGGTAGAAGTCCTCGCCCATACGGATGGTGGCGGTCTCGAGCAGCCCGCCTGGAATCGTCTCGACCACCGGCGGATCCGAGCGCCACTCGGCGGTCCAGTCGCGCGGCATCGGCGACAGCCCGGTGCGCGGCAGGAACTGCCAGACGATCAGCGCGGCGACGGCGAGCAGCAGCGCCGTCAGGCCGGCGAGCCAGGCGACGACGCGCATCGGTCGAACAGCCATGAAGCCAGCCTACACCACCCACCGCAGCACCAGCGGATGCGCCGGTGCCGGGCGACGTTCAGCGGCGGGCCAGGCCGACGACGACCTCGTCGTTGCCGGCGAACGCCCGCTGCCCGCCAGTGCGCCGGGCCCGTCGCGACTCAGGGGGTCACCAGTTCCGGCAGCTCCTGCCAGGGCACCGCTTCGACGCGCGGCGCCACTGCGAACCGGCGCGGCGTGCGGCAGACGATGAAGGCCCGCGTCGCCATCGGGTGCTCGCCGAGAAACGTGCGCAGGTGACGAGCGTCGGCCGCTGACGGCGCCTCGGCCCACTTGCACTCGATCGGGACCAGACGGCCATCGAGGTCGACCACCCAATCGACTTCCGGCCCATCCGGGTCGCGCCAGAACCGCACCGGGTGCCCTGCCGCTCGATCGCGCGTCATGCGGACGAGCTCGAGACCGACCCACTGCTCGAACCATTCGCCAAGGCGCTCACGCGTCGGGCGTCGGCCTTCGCCGGCGGCGAGGCGGCGGACGCCGAGATCGAAGAACAGGATCTTCGGCGAGCGCGTCAGTTTCTTCCGGGTGCCACTCGCGGTCAGCGGATCGATCCGCTCGACGATGAGGCAGTCCTCCAGAATCTGGTAGTAGTCGGCAATGGTCGTGTGCGCAACCCCGACGTCCTGTGACAGCGCCCGCCGATTGATGATCCGTCCGGCCTCCGCCGCCGCCAGCTCCAGGAATCGCGAGAACGACGCGACGTTGCGCACCAGCGCCTCGGCCCTGACCTCCTCTTCGAGGTAGGTCGTCACGTAGGAGGCGAGGTCGATCTCCCGATCGTGGTCGTCGCCCGACAAAACGAATCCTGGCAAGTCGCCGTAGAGCAGACGCGAGTCGAGCGAGCGCGTCGGTTCCTCGCGCAGCATCAACGGGTCCAGACGGATCGACACGACCCGGCCGGGCAGGAGGTTGGCGTGAGCGCCGCGCCGCAGCTTGCGCGCCGACGACCCGCAGAGCACGACCCGCGCCACCTTGCGGTCCATCAGGTTCTGCGCGACGTCGAGCAGCGCCGGCACCTTCTGCACCTCGTCGAGGACGACGACGGGGGAACGGCGACGCGCCGACAGGGCCTCGACTTCACCCTGCAGGAGCTGCGGCTGTCGTTCGTAGCGTTGCCGCACCTGGGGACTTGCCAGGTCGAGCGTCAGCGCCGCCTCGACGCCACCGAGCAGGGTCGTCTTGCCCGTCTGTCGCGGCCCCAGCAGGAGCACGCCCTTGCCGCGAGCCAGCGCCCGCTCGACGGCGCCGGCGCATGCGCGCGGGACGGCGATGGTGTTCAAGGACTCAATATTCGCCGAAATATGAGCCTAATACAACCTCATGCACCGAGGCCCGGTTTGGCTCAACGAAACGGCCGCCGGGCAGCGGGTCAGCGGCGGGCCAACCCGACGACGACCTCGTAGGTGAACTGTGGGGCGGCGGCATGGAAGGCGCCCAGCTCTACGACATGGACGCCGATCCCGACGAGACCAGGAACCTGGCCGACGATCCCGCGCACGCCGGCGCCCGGGCCGAGCTGTCGCGGGCGCTGGCCGCATATCGCACGCCGGCTCGCTGACGCGCGCTGCGTCGGAACCGCCGGCAACCGGTCGATCAGGCGGCGAACGGGTTCTCGATCGTGAGGCCGGCGATCGTCTGACCGTCGTTCAAGTCCTCCGACAGCACGCGCTGTGCTCCGCTGCGGATCGCCACGGCGACGATCAGGGCATCCCAGAAGCCGAGACGGGCATCGTCCTCGAGCTGGAAGGCCCGCGCCAGATCGGCGGGCGTGACGCCATCGACGCACCACGGCGCGTAGGTGTCAACGACCGATCGCGCCGCGGGCCGCGGCAATGGCGAGCGAATCTTGCGCGTGGCGTTGACGTAGAACTCCTGCAGGACCTGGGCGCTCAGCACACCGGTGCGCGATTCCCAGAGGTCGCGAAGGAGCGCGCGAGCGACCTCCTGCTTGCTGCCGGCATCGGCGTCGTGCGCATAAATCAGGACGTTGGTATCGACGAAGGTCCTACCGCTCATGCCACTCGTCCCGCGACGTCTCGATGCGGCCGCCGAGGTGGAAGCCCGATTCGAGCAGGGCCAGCGCGCGGCGGCGAGCCTGCTCGTACGACTCGTCCTCGCCGACCAGCGTCTCGATCTGCTCGGCCAGCATCCGGCTGATCGACGTGTTGCGCCGGGCCGCCAGGACCTTGGCCATTCGCAGGGTGCGCCGATCCAGGCGCACCGTGATGTTCTGCTTCACTGAATCCGGGCTCATGCACGTAGAATACGTGCAGCACGCATTTTGCGGCAAGCTAGAACTCAGGCCACCCGAGCGCCCCGGACCGCTACACCGCGCACTCGCCGTCGGTGGTTTCGGGCCTGAAGGCCGTGGTCTCGGCGAGGTCGATGAAATCCGCGTCGGTGGCCGTTTCGGCTGTCAACGCCTCGAGGTCGGCGAGCAGCGCCTTCACCGCCGGCACCGCCAGCGTGCGGAAGAACGCCACCGGCGACTGGCCCGGCTGGCGTTCGCGCGCGTAGAGCCGCACCAGCCGCTCGAGGGCCTCGGGCGCACGCCGTGCCGGCACCTTGGCAGCGAGGCGGCCGAACGTCGTGCCGTGCTCGTCGATGCCGCCGCCCACTTGCACGAAGTACTGCGGCACGGCCTTGCCGTCCACCTTGCGCAGGCTGCCCTGGAAGCCCAGCGTCGCGATGTGATGCTGGCCGCAGCCGTTGGGGCAGCCGCTGATCTTGATGTCGAGGTCGCCGGCGAGGTCGATGAGCTCAGGCGTGGCGCGCAGGTGCGCCTCCAGCGCCTGGCCAAGACCGCGCGATTGCGTGACCGCCAGCTTGCACGACTCGGCCCCGGGACAGCTGGTGACGTCGGCGATGGTGTCGGCGTCGGCCAGGCCGAGGCCGGCGGCGTCGAGACGGGCGTAGAGGTCGGGGAGCGCGGTGCGCCGCACCCAGCGGAACACCACGTCCTGCACCGCGGTGACGCGTACCGCCCCGTCGCCGTAGGCACTGGACAGCTGGCCCAGCACGCGGTACTGCTCACCGCTCAGGTCGCCGAGCGGCACGGTGACGACGACGCTGACGAAGTCCTGTTGCCTCTGCGGCCGCACGTTCGTCCGCAGCCAGCGGTCGTAGGTGCCGGGCGGCAAGGCGGTGCGCGGCGACGGGTGGATGCCGGGGCCGTGCTGCGCCGCGGCCGCGGCCGCGACCCGGCGAACGATGTCGGCGACGTCGGGCGGTGGCGTCGGCGTCCACGTCGGCGCCGCTTCGTCGGCCGGCGGTTCGTGCACGAACACCAGCTCGCGGCCGCCTTCGGCGCGGATGGTCGCCAGCTGGGCGTCCACCGCCACCCGGAACCCGTCCCAGCCAATCGACTTGATCAGGAACTTCATCCGATTGCGCTGGCGATGCTTGTAATCGCCCTGCTCGTGGAACACGCGGACGATCGCCTCGGCGACGCGCAGCACGTCCTCCACCGGCAGGAACTCGAACAGCACCGGCGCCGCGGTGGTCATGGTGGCGGTGCCGCCGCCGGCGTAGACGCGGAAGCCGCGGCGGCCGTCCCGCATCTGGGCCAGCCAGCCGATGTCGTTGATGGTCAGCTTGATGTGATCGCGCGAACAGCCCTCGAAGGCGATCTTGAACTTGCGCGGCAGCGCCGCGGCCAGGGGATGGCGCAGGAAGAAGCGGGTCAGCGCCTCGGCGTAGGGCGTCACGTCGAACGGCTCGTCGGCGGCCACGCCGGCGAACTGGCAGGCGGTGATGTTGCGCACCGAGTTGCCGCACGCCTCGCGCGTGGTGAGGCCGGCGTCGGCCAACCGCCGCATCGCCGGCTCGACGTCGTGCAGCTTGACGAAGTGCAGCTGGATGTTCTGCCGCGTGGTGATGTGGCCGAAGCCGCGCGACCAGCGCTCGGCCACCTCGGCGATCACGTCGAGCTGGGCGGCGGTGAGCAGCCCCTGCGGGATCTTCACGCGAATCATCTGGGCGTCGTCGAGCTGCCGCTGCCCGTAGGTGCCGCGCACCAGGCGGAACACCCGCCACTGGTCCGGCGTGATCTCGCCGCGCTCGAACTGGCCGAGCACCGCGGCGAACTCGTCGATGTCGGCGGCGCTGGCGAACGACAGCCGGGCGCGGCCGTGGGTGGTGGCGTCGAGCGGAGTGTGCGCGGACATGGAGCCTCAGGCGGGGGAGATGCCGCCGGCGGACGCGGCGGCGGAGGTGGCGAAGGCGAACGCGTCGTCGGCGTCGGCGTCGCGTGGGGTCAGGGGCAGGCCGGCGACACGGCCGACGACGATCGTGCCCGGCAGCTCGTCGCGGTCGGCCGGGATGGTCATCGTCGCCAGTACGTTCAGCGCGCCGCGCCACGTCCAGGCGTCGCGCGTGGCGGCGCCGAGCAGGACGGCGGCCTGATCCGCCCCGGTGAGCACCACCACGCCGCCGGCGACCGCGCGGTGGGTGAGCGGGATCCCGGCCAGGCCCGGGGCGGCCACGGCCGTGGTGACGCCGGGGACGATCTCGTAGGGCACGCCGGCCGCCTGCAGCGCCAGCGCCTCCTCCGACCCGCGGCCGAACACGAACGGGTCGCCGCCCTTGAGGCGCACGACGCGCCGGCCGTTCAGGGCGGCGTCGATCATCGCCGCGTGAATCGCCGCCTGCGGCGTCTGCGCGCGTCCGGCGCGTTTGCCGACGAAGACGTGATCGGCCCGCGCCGCCAGCGCCACCACCTCGGGGGCGACCAGCGCGTCGTAGAGCACCAGATCGGCCTCGCGCAGGCAGCGTGCCGCTTTCAGCGTCAGGTGATCGGGATCACCGGGACCGGCGCCGACCAGCGAGACGACGCCGACCCGCGGTTCGGTCATGGGCGGGCGCTTGCTCCGGCGCTGGCGTCGTCGCGGCTGGCGTAGAGGCGATTGAGGGCCTCGAGCAGCTGCGGCCGCCGTTCGGCCATCGGCACGCCGTCGGCGCGCTGGCGGCGCGACAGTTCGTGGGCGCGGGCCGCCCACGTCTCGATGTCGTCGGGGAACAGCGCATCGAACGCCTCGCGCAACAGGCCGGCCAGCGCCGGGGCCTTGCCGGCGGTGGAGAAGGCCACCGTCACGCCGCCGCGGGCGATCGTGCCGCCGAGATACGCGGTGGCGTTGGCCGGGTCGTCCACCGCGTTGACGAACACGGCTCGGGCCTCGGCCGCCTCGCGCACCTGCCGGTTCACGTCCGGCGTGGCGGCCGCGGTGACGAACCAGGCGCCGTCGAGATCGGCGGGCGCGAACGCGCGCTCGATCACGCGGACGCGGCTCCGGTCGATGGCCGGATCGATGGCAGGCGCGATGATCGTCACCTCGGCCCCGGCGTCGAGCAGCGCCGGCACCTTCGTGGCCGCCACCGTTCCGCCGCCCACCACCACGACGGGCCGTCCGTCGAAGCGCAGGAACACCGGCAGGCGCGGCACGGCTGGGGCGTCGGCGTCACGCGCCCGCCGCCGGCGAGCCAGCCACGCGCCGCTGGCCAGAGCCACGGCCCCACCCGACAGCAGCCAGCCGAGGTTGAGCGACACCGGCCATCCGGCCAGGGCCAGCGGCCCCGGCACGCCGGCCCACGGGCCGTTCTGCGCCACGTCGTGCCACATCACCAGGAGCAGCACGACCGCCGAGATGATGCCGGCGACCAGGGTGCCGGTGGAGTGGTCGGCCGGCGGCGGCCCGTCGTGCCAGATGGCCTCGGGTTCGAGAAACGGTTCGATGGAAGCGGGCAGTGCCATGGGCTGAGTCCTCGTCGTCGTGGAAAAAGAAAAAGGCCCGGAAAGCGGTCAAGCCTTCCGGGCCTTCTTGCTGAAACCTGTTGGTTCGCCGGTTACGACGACGTCATGTCGGGTCGGTCAACACGTACAGCACGCGTGGCGCGGAGGCTTCCCTCACGACAACAACACGCGCTGGTCTGATGCCCGAACACCGTCAGTCCTTATCCCATGCGGCCGCGAACCCTGTCAAGCTGTCCAAACCATCCACGACGCTGGAGCGTCCCATGCCCATGCTCGATGCCGTCGCCCGCGACCTCCGCCACGCGCTGCGCACCCTGGCCAAGAGCCCGGCGTTCTCGCTGGCCGCGGTGGCCGCGCTCACGCTGGGCATCGGCGTCAACACCGCGATCTTCTCGGTGGTCAACGCCGTCCTGCTGCAACCCCTGCCGTTTCCCGATCCGGGCCGCATCGTGTTCTTCACGAGCACGGGCCCCGACGGCGCCTTCCCCGGGGCGTCGCCGGCCAAGTTCCAGCACTTCCGCGAACAGACCCAGGTCACCGAGCAGGCCGCCGCCTTCACCGCCGGCTTCGTCAACGACACCCAGGGCAGCCTGCCGGAACAGCTCAGCTCGGCGCGGGTGTCGGCGGAGTTCTTCCCCTTGTTCGGGGTGCCGGTGGCGGTCGGGCGCACGTTCAGCGCCGAGGAAGACCGGCCGGGCGGCGGGCGGGTGGTGGTGCTCGGCCGCGGCTACTGGACGACGCGCTTCGCCGCCGATCCGGCGGTGGTGGGCCGCACGCTGTCGATCGACGGGCAACCGCATACCATCATCGGGGTCGCCGCCGACACGACGTCTCGCGACGTGCTGCAGACGGTGCCGCAGGTGTTCCTGCCGTTCCAGCTCGACCCGGTGACGAGCGACCACGGGCACTACTTCCGCACCGCCGGGCGGCTGCGGCCCGGCGTCACGATCGCCCAGGCCAGGGCGCGGCTCGAGACGTCGGCCGCCGACTTCCGGGCCAAGTTTCCCCAGGCGCTGGGCCCCAACAGCGGCTTCGGCGTGGAACCGCTCGGCGCGATGCTGGTCCGCAACGTCCGCTCGACGCTGCTGATCCTGTCGGGAGCGGTGGCCTTCGTGCTGCTCATCGCCTGCGCCAACGTGGCCAACCTGCTGCTCGTCAGAGCTGCCGGACGGCGGCGTGAACTGGCGGTGCGCGCCGCGCTGGGCGGGACGCGGGCGCAGATCGCCCGCCAGGTGATCGTCGAGAGCCTGCTGCTCTCCACGGTCGGCGGCGCGCTGGGCCTGCTGCTGGGCACGCTGGGGATCCGCGCCCTGCTCGCCGTCAACACCGCGAATCTGCCACGCGTCGGCGAGGACGGCGCGCTGGTGGCCGTGGACTGGCGGGTGCTGCTCTTCACGGCCACGGCGGCGGTGGTCACCGGCCTGCTGTTCGGCGTGCTGCCGGCGCTGCACGGCGCCCGCACCAACGTCGCCGAGACGCTGAAAGAGGGCGGCGGCCGGTCGGGCACGGGCGCCGGGCAGGGACGGGCGCGCGCGGCCCTGGTCGTCACCGAGGTGGCGCTGGCGCTGACGCTCGTCGTCGGCTCGGCGCTGCTGCTGCGGTCGGCGGCGGCGCTCGGCCGCGTCGATCCCGGTTTCAACACCCGCGACGTCATCACGATGCGCACCGCGCTCACCGGCGAGCGTTTCGCCACCTCGTCCGGCGTCGCCACGCTCGTGCGGCGCGGCGTCGAGACGCTGCGGGCCGTGCCCGGCGTGGCCAGCGCCGCCACCTCGTGCTGCGTGCCGCTGCAGGGCGGCTTCGGGCTGCCGTTCGTGATCGTCGGCCGGCCGCTGGCCGACGGGCCGTACCACGGCGGCGGACAGTGGTTCACGGTGTCGGAGGGTTACTTCGACGTCTTCCAGATCCCGGTGCGGCAAGGCCGGGTGTTCACCGAGCGCGACGGCGGCGGCGCCCCGCCGGTCGTGGTCATCAACGAGGCGATGGCCCGGCAATACTGGCCCGATCGCAGCCCGATCGGCGAACGGCTCACCATCGGCCGCGGCGTGATGCGCGAGTTCGCCGACGAACCCGATCGCGAGATCATCGGCGTGGTCGGCGACACCCGCGACAACGGCCTCAACCAGACGCCGGGCCCGGGGATGTACGTGCCGGCGGCCCAGCTCGCCGACGCCGTCAACGCCCTCAATGTCGGCATCGCGCCGCTCGCCTGGGTGGTGCGGACGGCGGGCGCGCCGGCGGCGCTCGGCCCGACGCTGCAGGAGGCGCTGCGGACGGCCACCGGGCTGCCGGTGGCCAGCGTGACCACGATGCGCGACGTGGCCGACCAGTCGACGTCACGGCAGCGCTTCAACGTCTGGCTGATGTCGCTGTTCGGCGCGTCGGCGCTGCTGCTGGCGGCGATCGGCATCTACGGGCTGATGGCCTACTCGGTGGAGCAGCGCACCCGCGAGCTCGGCGTGCGTCTGGCGCTCGGCGCCGACCTCGGCATGGTGCGGCGGATGGTGCTGGGTCAGGGCCTGCGCCTGGCCGCCCTCGGCATCGTGCTGGGGCTGGCCGCCGCCGCGGCGCTGTCGCGGCTCATGACCGCGTTCCTGTTCGAGGTGACGGCCACCGACCCGGTGGTGTTCGTCGCCGCGCCGCTGGTGCTGGCAGGGGTGGCGCTGCTGGCGGTGTGGCTGCCGGCGCGCCGCGCCAGCCGCGTCGATCCGCTGGTGGCGCTGCGCAGCGAGTAGCGGGCCGCCGGTCCGCTACCAGCGCAGCATCGGCAGCGGACTCAGCGGATGCCGCCGCCACCGTGCGCCGGCGAGCTGCACGAGCCGCCAGTGGAAACCCGCGTCGGTCCAGGTGCGGCGTACGTCGGTGACGAAGGCCCGGTCGAGGCCGAAGCGTCGCAGGCCGAGCGTCACGTCGATCCAGTCGGCGCGGCGGAACGGCTCGACCAGCCAATCGGGCCGGCTGCGCCACGGCGTCACTTGGTGGTGCGCGTCGATCATCGCGGTCACTTCGGGCACCCAGGCCGAACGGCCGGTGGCGGCGAGGTGCGCGGCGGCGAGGGCGATCGACGGCGGCAGGTAGTCGAACGTCCCGGCCGTCCAGATGCCCAGGTCATGGAAGACCGCGGCCAGGGCCAGCTTCTCGGTCGCGTCTGCGCTCGGCGGCGCGAGCGCCAGCGCGAAGTTCCACACGCGGTAGACGTGGTGGCGGTAGCCGGGCAGATCGCCGGCGATGGCCGGGGCGTGGGTGGCCAGCACCGCGTCGATGACGGGATGCGCGCGCCGCAGTTCAGCCGCCATGCAGCCAGCGGTCGAGCACGCGGGTCAGCCGCGGCATCACCACCCAGGTGAGCATCGCGACGGGGATGGCCGTGGACAGGGCGGCGTTGGCGAGGAAGGGCAGCCGCAGCGGCGCCAGCAGGAACGACAGCGCGATCACCTGCGGCAGCAGCGCCAGCCAGGTGACGAGCGCCATCTTCCAGCGCGGCGGCGGACGGCGTGGCGGCGCCCCGGGCAAGGTGAACCACGTCTCCAACCCCGAACGGACCTGCGGCTCCTCGCCGGGGTGGCTCGACCGGTCGGCATCGCGCAGCGCCTCGCGGTAGGCCGGCGACTCGCGCCAGCGTTCGAACTCCGCCGCCGAGGCGAAGCGCAGCAGGATGACATGCGGCCCACCGGCCGCCGATGCCAGCACCGACCCGCCCTGGTGTCCGGGCGCGGCCGCGGCCATGGCCATGAATGTCTCGGTCCAGGCGCGGAACGCGGCGTCCTGCCCGGGCTGGACCCGCCGCTCGAGCACCATCTTCACCGGCGTGGGCATCCGTCCCCTCAGAACGCCCAGCAGCCGCAGCCGGCTTCGCCCCACAACGACCAGCCGATCGGCGCGCCGTGGCCGCCGGGTGGATGGGCTCCGAGGCAGCGATGGGCCGGCTCGGACGGCGGCGGCGCCGGTGTCGCCGCGCGCGTCATGGACACCGGCGACCAATCGGGCGACGGCGGCGGCAGCGGCGGCGCCAGCGCCGCGTACTCGCCGGTGCCGTGCACGACCGCGCCGTCCACGACGGTGAGCACGGCCGTGATGTCCTCCACGTCTTCGTCGCGCACCGTGAAGTAGTCCGCCGACAGCATCGCCAGGTCGGCGTACTGGCCGGGCGCCAGCCTGCCCTTGACGTCGTCCTCGCGCGAGACCCACGCGGAGCCGTGCGTGAAGAGCCCGAGCGCCGTCGCGCGATCCAGGCGTTGGGCCTCGGGGTAGAGCACGAGGCCGCCGCGCGTGCGCCCCGTGGTGAGCCACGACAGCGCCACCCACGGGTTGTAGCTCGCCACCCGCGTGGCGTCGGTGCCGGCGCCCACCGGCAAGCCGGCCTCGAGCATCCGCCGCACCGGCGGAGCCTGGGCCGCCGCCTCGGCGCCGTACCGGTCCACGAAGTACTCGCCCTGGAAGGCCATGCGGTGCTGCACGGCGATGCCGCCGCCGAGCGCCTTGACGCGATCGATATTGCGGGCCGAGATCGTCTCGGCGTGGTCGAACAGCCAGCGCAGCCGATCGAGCGGCACGTCGCGGTGCACGCGTTCGAAGACGTCGAGCATCCGCGCGATCGACTCGTCGTAGGTGGCGTGCAGGCGGAACGGCCAGCCGTGTGACGCGAGGTGGCGGACCACCGCCTCGAGCTGCGGCTCCATCGCCGCCGGCAGCTCGGGCCGCGGCTGCAGGAAGTCTTCGAAGTCGGCGGCCGAGAACGCCAGCATCTCGCCGGCGCCGTTCAGGCGGTAGCGCGCGTCGCCCTGGTACACGGCGTTGGCGGCGGTCCAGCGCTGGAAGTCGGCCAACTCGTCGCCCGGCCGCTGCGTGAACAGGTTGTAGGCGATGCGCAGCGTCAGTTGCCCGTCGCGGTGCAGCCGCTCGACCACCTGGTAGTCGTCGGGGTAGTTCTGGAAGCCGCCGCCGGCGTCGATCACGCTCGTTACGCCGAGCCGGTTCAACTCGCGCATGAAGTGGCGCGTCGAGTTGACCTGGTCCTCGATGGCCAGGCGCGGGCCCTTGGCCAGCGTGGCGTAGAGGAGGCCGGCGTTCGGCTGCGCCAGCAGCAGGCCGGTCGGCTGGCCGTGGCGATTGCGCTCGACGACGGCACCCGGCGGATCGGGCGTGTCCTTGGTGTAGCCGACGGCGCGGAGTGCCGCGCCGTTGAGCCAGGCGCGGTCGTAGAGGTGCAGGACGAACACCGGCGTGTCGGGCGCCGCGGCGTTGATCTCGGCCAGCGTCGGCATTCGCCGCTCGGCGAACTGGAACTCGCTCCATCCGCCGACCACCCGGACCCACTGCGGCGGCGGGGTGCGCGCCGCCTGCGCCTTCAGCAGCGCCAGGCCGTCGGCCAGCGACCGCACGCCCTCCCAGCGCAGCTCCATGTTGAAGTTCAACCCGCCGCGGATCAGGTGGATGTGGCTGTCGTTCAGCCCGGGGATCACCCGCCGGCCGCGGGCGTCGATCACGCGGGTGGCCGCGCCGCGCCACGCCGCGATGGCCCGCTCGTCGCCCACGGCGACGATGCGGCCGCCGAGCATCGCCACGGCCTCGGCGTCGGGATGCGCCCGGTCGAGCGTGGCGACGCGGGCGTTCACGACGACGAGATCGGCGGCGGGCATCGGCGTATGGATCAGTCGTGCCCGGGCGCCGGCACGACGTAGGGCGGGACGCGGGTCGCGGGCGCGCCGTGGACCATGGTGTAGGCGTACTCCACGCCGGCGCCGTAGGCGCCGAAGTGGGTCTTCACGATGTCCATCACCGCGTCGTAGGTCTCGCGCGCCGCCCAGTCGCGCTGCCACTCGAGCATCACCGACAGGGCGGTGACCGGCACGGCGCCGGCCTGCATGACGCGCTGCATGGCGTTGCGATGCGCCAGCTCGCTGACGTCGCCGCAGCAGTCCTCGACCACGTACACCTGGTAGCCATCGTGCAACGCCTGGATGGTCGGCAGCGCCACGCAGGTCTCGGTCCACAGCCCGGCGAGGACGAGCATCTTCCGCCCGGTCGCCGCGACGGCCGCGACGAACGGCTCGTGGTCCCACGCGTTCATCGTCGACCGCTCGATCGGCGGCTGGTCCGGCACGATGGCGGCGATCTGCGGCCACATATAGCCGCTGAAGCTCTTCGTCTCCACGGTGGAGACGACCAGCGGCACGCCGAACACCCGCGCCGCCTTGGCCAGCGCGGCGTTGTTGTTGACGATCGCCTGGCGATCGGCCCCGGAGACGCCGAACAGCATCTGCGGCTGCAGGTCGATCAGCGTCACCACACAGTTGTCGGGGGTGAGGAGCCCCTTCTCGCTGCGCGGCGCCAAGCGTCGGGTGTCGCTCATGTCGTTGGCCCTCGCTACTCGGCGGACGTCTCGCGCAGGAACCAGCTGCGCCGTTCCGTTTGGTCGACCCAGTTCTCGATCATGCTGGCGGTCGCGATGTCGCCGTACGTGTCGCAGACGGCGTGCGCCTGGCGCAGGAACGCGGTGAACCGCTCGTTGTCCTCGCGCAGTTCGGTCAGCATCCGTGCGGCCGTCACATCGGCCTCGTCGTTGTCGGCGAGGCGCTGATGGCGGGCGATGTCGCCGACCGAGCGCAGCGTCGGCGCCCCGAGCTTGCGCGCCCGCTCGGCCAGCTCGTCGGTCATCGCCAGCAGTTCGGCCGCCTGCTCGTCGAAGAGCAGGTGGTAATCGCGGAAGTGCCGTCCGCGCAGGTGCCAGTGGAAGTTCTTGGTCTTGAGATACAGCGCGAACGCGTCGGCGAGCAGCCGGCGCAGTTCGAGCGCCAGGGCGTCCACCGCGGCGGCGGTGAAGCCGGCGGCCGCGGGCGCGGGGGTGGAAGACGTGGCCATCAGTGGGCTCCTGAGCTGTGGACGAAGGCCTCGACGATCGCCGCCGCGGCCTCGGGGTGCTGGTGCTGCGGGCCGTGGCCGGTCTGCGGGAACGTGACCAGCTGCAGTGTCGGCAGCTGGCGGTTGAGCGCGTACCAGTTCTCCACCGGGAACGAGATGTCGTGATCGCCGCCGAGGTGCAGGATCGGCACGGTGGTCGTCTTCAGTGCCGCCAGCACCGCCTCGGCCGGAAAGATCGGCCCGGCTGGCCGGCTGGCCAGATGCGCCGCGGCCCAGTCGGCCGGCACCGGTGCGCTCCGGTCCGTGGTCCGCGCCGCGATGCGGGCGGCCGATCGTCGCGCCGCCGCCCGGCTGTCTGGCGACGCCGGCTCGAAGAACAGAATCAGCTCGTCCTCGAACGGGTTGTCGGCGTGCGCCGCGGTGGCGAAGAACAACGGTTCGGGGTCGCGCACGGTCGGCCCGGGCGGCCCGGTGCCGATCAGCACGGCGTGGCTGACGCGGCCGGGATGCTGCGCCAGGAACACCTGCGCGGCCAGGCCGCCGAGCGACCACCCGCCGAGCACGACGCGTTCGAAGCCCAGCGCGTCGATGAGGTCCAGCGCGTCGCCGGCCAGCGCCGTCAGGTCGTAGCTGGGCGTGCCGGTGGACAGCCCCAGGCCGCTGTAGTCGAAGGTGATCACCTGGAAGCCGCGACCGGCCAGGCCGTCGAGAAAGGCCGGATCCCAGGTGTCGAGATTGCCGCGGAACCGCGTGCACAGGACGATCGGCGTGCCGACGCCGATCGTGCGGTAAGCGAGCCGGCGGCCCTTCCACTCCGCGAACTGATTCGGCGCGGCGACGGCGGAGTGCGTCGTGGCGGGCACGGGCGGCATCGTGCTCATGCCTTGGGCAGCCGCGCGCCGATCCAGCCGACGATGTCGGCCATCACCTGCTCGCGGCCGTAGTCGTTGAGCAGGTCGTGGGCGTGGCCCTCGTACAGCTTGAGTGTCTTGTCGGCCGATCCGGCGGTGTCGTAGAAGAGCTGGCTGCCTTCCGGCCGGGTCGCCTTGTCGATGGTCCCGTGCATGATGAACACGGGAATCTTCAACAGCGGAAAGTCGCGCTCGAGCCGCTCGTCGGCCCGCACCATCTCGGCCACCGTCAGCGACGGCTGCGACTCGTTGGCGATGAGCGGGTCGGTGTTCATCTGCTCGACCACCTGCGGATCGCGCGAGAAGTCCTCGTTTTTCAAAGTGAGCACGTTGGTGTGCGGCGTCAGGTGGCTGAGGCCCTTCACCGCCGCCAGCACGAAGTCGGGCGCCGGCACCCGGAACGCGAAGCTCTCGCAGATGAGGCCGGCGAGATCGGCCTGGTGGTCCAGCGCGTAGGTGGTCGCGATCACCCCGCCGGCGCTGTGGCCGAGCAGGAAGATCGGCAGGCCCGGGTCGCGCGACAGCACCAGGTGGATCATCGTGTCGACGTCGTTCTGGTACTCCGAGAACTTCTCGATGTAGAACCGCTCGCCGCTGGAGCGGCCGCGCCCGCGCAGGTCGAGCGCGTAGACGGCGAAGCCCTGGGCGGCGAGCTCGGCGCCGACCCACAGGTAGTAGCCGCTGTGCGAGTTGAAGCCGTGGCAGATCGCCACGACGGCGCGCGGCGTGCCGGCGGGCCGCCACGATCGCATGAAGATGTCGGTGCCGGCGCCTGTGACGGTTTCTTCGCGCGGGGCGAGTGCAGCTGGAGTCATTGGCCGAGATCCTTTCCGCGGCTAGGCGGTGATGAAGGCGAGCAGGTCGGCGTTCACCTGATCGGCGTTGAGCGTGCAGAGGCCGTGCGACAGGCCGGGGTAGACCGAGAGCGTCGCATTCGGCACCAGCTTCGCCGCCGCGAGCGCCGACGCGCCGATCGGCACGATCTGGTCGTCGTCGCCGTGCATGATGAGCGTCGGCACGTCGAACGTCTTCAGATCGTCCGTGAAGTCGGTCTCCGAGAACGCCTTGATGCAGTCGAGGGCGGCCTTGTGTCCGCACTGCATGCCGATGAACCAGAACTTGTCCCGGACGCCCTGCGACACCACGGCGCCGGGCCGGTTGGCGCCGTAGAACGGCGTCGTCACGTCCTTGAAGAACTGCGAGCGGTCGGCGGCGACGCCGGCGCGGATGCCGTCGAACACCTCGATCGGCAGGCCGCCGTGGTTGGCCGCGGTCTTCACCATCAGCGGCGGCACGGCGCCGATGAGCACCGCCTTGGCGACGCGCGCGGTGCCGTGGCGGCCGATGTAGCGCGCCACTTCGCCGCCGCCGGTCGAGTGGCCGACGTGCACCGCGCCCTTCAGGTCGAGGCGACTGGTGAGCGCGGCCAGGTCGTCGGCATAGGTGTCCATGTCGTTGCCGTTCCACGGCTGGCTCGACCGGCCGTGGCCGCGGCGGTCGTGGGCGATGCAGCGGAAGCCGCGCGAGGCGAAGAACACCATCTGCGCGTCCCAGTCGTCGCCGCTGAGCGGCCAGCCATGACTGAAGACGATGGGTTGGCCGGATCCCCAGTCCTTGTAGTAGATCTGCGTGCCGTCGGCGGTGGTGATGGTGGGCATGACGAGAACTCCCGGGCGGCGTGCCGGTAGCGGCGACGCGTGGAGCGCATCCTATGTGGCGGCCGTGACGCCCGCATCACACGTACGAGGGAGGCGCGGCTCACTCCCGATCGCGATCGGACGTGACGACGAGGCGACGGCCGAAGCGGCGGGCGTCGAGCGAGTAGGCGCCGGGCCCGAGCAGCGTCAGCGCCGCCGCCGAGAGGGCCGCCGCGCCGCGAATCGCCACGGACGCGGCGGTGGCGGCATCGGCGGCCCGGATCAGGAACAGCACGGCCGCGGCGGCGGCGAGGACTGGTGTCCCCAGGCCGCCGGCGATCAGCGCGGCGACCGCGCGCGCCAGCCACACCTGGGCTGGCGGGACGCCGGGATCGACGACCAGCATCGCGGCGACGGCGACGCGCAGCAGCAGCAGTCCGACACCCGGTCCCGCGGTCGGGAACATCGTGTAGAGCCGCTGCACGCGTCGAGCCTAGCGGCGGGCGCCGCCGTCGCGGTCACGACAAGCGGGGACCATCGCCTCCCTCTTTCGAGGGATCCTCGGCCGGGCCAGCTGGCGGAGAGTGCGCTGTTGACGATGTGTCGCTTCCTCGTGGCCGTGCTGGCGCTGCCGCTGCTGGCGGCGCCGGCGGCGGCGCAACAGGCGCTCGGCGAGCTGTTCCACCAGACGTGGGAGTTGCGCGAAGGCGCGCCAGGCACGATCACCGCGATCACGCAGGCGCCCGAGGGCCATCTCTGGGTGATCTCGCCGAGCGGTCTGTTCCGGTTCGACGGCGTGCAGTTCGAACGCATGCGCCTGCCCGGCGCGCCGATTCGCCGACCGGTGGCGGCGTGGACCTTCGCCGATGGCAGTCTATGGGTGGTCCACGATCGTGGCGCCCTGACGAGGGTCGTCGACGGCCGACGAACCACGTTCACCGAGCGCGATGGCTTGCCAGCCGTCCGCGGCGTCGAACTGGCTCGCGACCACGACGGCGTGATGTGGGCGGCCGGGGATGGCGGCGTGGCCCGGCTCGTCGGCGACCATTGGGAAACCGTCGTCGAGGCGCGCACGTCGCTGGCGCCCACGCTGTCCGCGTACGGGCTGCTCGTCGACCGCGCTGGCGCGGTCTGGGCGTGCGTCGACGGACAGGTGCTCGTTCGGCGGCGGCGCGACACCCCGTTCGAGCCGTTCATGCCGCTCGCGGTGATGCAGTTCGTGCAGGCGCCCGACGGCGCCGTGGTAGCGGTAGCACGACCGCCCGAGCCGGTTCGAGCCATCGGCACCGCCGGTGGGGGCCAGCTCGACGCCTCCGCCGCCGGTGGGTTCTCGGTGCAGGGTCGCCGTGGCGCATTCGATGCCGCGGGGAACCTCTGGCTGGCGACGTCGGATGGCGTGACCAGGCTGCGATGGCCGACCGCCGCGGCCCGTGGGCACGCCGGACTCGAACGGATGACCCAGGCCGGCGGCTTGACCCACGACTCGGCGTTGGCCGTGTCGGGCGATCGCGAAGGCAACGTCTGGATCGGCACGGCCGGCGGACTGGACCTGTTCCGTGAGACCGCCGTGGTCAACGCCCATCCGCTGCCGCCGATGCACGCGGCGCGCCTGGCCGGGCGCGGCGCGGACGTGTGGGCCGGCGGCCGGACGACGGCGCTCGTGCGCGTCCGTGACGGCATGCTGCACGCCACCGGGCTGCCCGCGCCGGTGGCGGCCATCAACGCCGCCGCCGACGGCACGGTGTGGGTGTGGAGCGGCGAACGTCTGTGGCGCGGCACGGCAACGACGGGGTTCACCGCCGTCCTCGGCATGCCAGACCGCGAGCCCGACGAGGCCTGGAGTCTCGCCGTCGACGGCCGTGGCCGCGTGTGGGCGCAGTTCCTTCGCTCGGGCGGATGGATCCTCGAGAACGGCGGGTGGCGCCAGCCGTCGGTCACCGGCCTGGAGGCGAGCGCGATCGCCATCGTCCTCGACGACGGGCAGGGCCGCGTGTGGCTGTCGGATTCCAATGGCACCGTGGTCGTGCGCGTGGACGGTGATGCCGTGCGGCATTACGGGACGCCGCATGGACTGGACATCGGCCAGCTGACCGGACTCGTCACCGACGGCCCACGCACGTGGCTCGCGGGGCGCCTCGGGATCGCCGCCATCGACGCCGACCGCGTCCTTCCGATTGCCGGTCTCGACGAGGACACCGTGGGGACGATCCGCGGCATCGCCCGTGACCCCGAGGGCGCGTTGTGGCTGAACGCCGACTCGGGCATCGTGCGGCTGGCGGCAGACGAGGCCGCCAGGGCCGCCGGCCAGCCGTCGGCCATCCCGGCCTTCCGAGTGTTCGACTACCTCGACGGCATGGTCGGCGGGTCGGCGCCGCGGCCGCCGCAATCGGCGTTCGCCGCGCCGAACGGCGAGCTGTGGTTCGTCGGCTACGACCGCGTCTTCGCCGTCGACCCGGCGCGGCTGGCGGCGGCGTCGGCGCCGCCGCCGGTACGGGTCACCACGCTGCGCACCGGCGACCGCGACTATGCGGCCGCCGACGGCCTGACGTTGCCGGTCGGATCGACCAACGTTCGCGTGGTCTACTCCGGCCTCAGCCTGACCATGCCCGACCGCGTGCGGTTCCGCTATCAGCTCGACGGCGTCGACGACGGCTGGCAGGAGGCCGGCGGCCGCCGCGAGGCGTTCTACACGAACCTGACGCCCGGCACGTATACGTTCCGGGTGATCGCCTCGAACAACAACGGCGTGTGGCCCGAGACCGGCACCGCGACCACCTTCGTGGTGCCGCCGGCCGTGCACCAGACGCTGGCGTTCCGCATCGGGGTCGTGCTGGCGCTGATCGCGGCCGTCTGGGCGGCCATCCGGCTGCGGGTGCGGCAGGTGACGGCGGCCCACCACGGCCGGCTCGAAGCCAGGGTGGCCGAGCGTGAGCGCATCGCCCGCGAGCTGCACGACACGCTGCTGCAGGGCGTGCAGGGCCTCATCCTGCGCTTCCAGGCCATCGCCTCGCGGCTGCCAGCCGGCGATCCGGCGGCCACGGCGATGGAGGACGCGCTGAGCCGCGCCGACGACGTGCTCGCCGAAGGTCGGCTGCGTGTCCGCGACCTGCGCCGCTCCACCGTGGCGTCGCCCGACCTGGCCGACGCCCTCGCGCAAACCGGAGAGGAGCTGGTTGCCGACGCCGACCTCGGCTTCTCGCTGGCCGTCGAGGGCGCGCCGCGGCCGCTGCACCCGATCGTCCGCGACGAGGTGTTCTGGATCGTCCGCGAGGCGATCGCCAACGCGGTCCGCCACGGCGCCGCGCGACGCATCGAGGCCGAGGTGGCCTACGCCGGCGACGCGCTGCGGCTGCGCTGCCGCGACGACGGGGAGGGCATGCCGGCGGCGGTGCTCGCCGACGGCCGCGCCGAGCATTTCGGCCTGCGCGGCATGAAGGAGCGGGCCACGCGTATCGGCGCCAAGGTCGAGGTGTGGAGCCGCGCCGGGGCCGGCACCGAGGTGGAAGTGCGGGTACCGGCGGTGGTGGCGTATGCGGACCAGGCGTCGCCGTGGTGGGCGCGGCTGCGCCATGCCTGGAGCGCCGGGAGCGCGCGATGAGCACGGCGACGACGCCGATCCGCGTGCTCACCGTGGACGACCATCCCCTGCTGCGCGAAGGCATCGCCGCGGTGATCCAGGGCCAGGCCGACATGACGCTGGCCGGCGAGGCGTCCAGCGGCGCCGACGCCGTGGCGCAGTTCCGCGCGCTGCGGCCCGACGTCACGTTGATGGACGTGCAGATGCCGGGGATGAACGGCATCGACGCCATCGCCGCGATCCGCGCCGAGTTCCCCGCGGCGCGCATCATCGTGCTCACCACCTACGAGGGCGACGTGCTGGCGTCGCGGGCGATCAAGGCCGGCGCCGCCGGCTATCTGCTGAAGGGCATGTTGCGCAAGGAGCTGCTCGACACCATTCGCGCCGTCCACGCCGGCAAGCGGCGTATCCCGCCGGAGATCGCCGTGGAGCTGGCCCAGCACCACGCCGACGACCTGCTGACCGGGCGTGAGGTCGAGGTGCTGCAGCGGGTGGCCGCCGGTCACGCCAACAAGGCCGTGGCCGACGCGCTGGCGATCAGCGAAGAGACCGTCAAGACGCATATGAAGAGCATCATGGCGAAGCTGTCGGCCAACGACCGCACCCACGCCGTGACGATTGCCCTGCGTCGCGGGATCCTGTCAGCATGACCGGATGACGACCGCGTACGTCCACGGCTACGACAGCCGCGAAGCCCGGCGGCTGCGCGATCAGGCGGCCTCGCTGGTCGAGCTGCTGCACCACGACACGCGCTATGCGGCCGGCAGCACCGTGCTCGAGGCCGGCTGCGGGGTCGGCGCGCAGACCGTCACGCTGGCCGCCAACAGTCCGGAGGCGGCGATCACCGCCATCGACGTGTCGGCGGCGTCGCTGGCGGCGGCCGAGGCGGCCGTCCGGGCCAGCGGCGCGTCCAACGTGACCTTCCGGCAGGCCAACCTGTTCGACGCGCCGTTCCCACCGGCGTCGTTCGACCACGTGTTCGTGTGTTTCGTGCTCGAGCACCTGGCGGCGCCGATCGACGCGCTGCGAGCGCTGGCGATGATGGTGAAGCCCGGCGGCACCCTCACCGTGATCGAAGGCGACCACGGCTCGGCGTACTTCCACCCGCGCAGTGACTTGGCGCAGCGGGCCATCCAGTGCCTGGTGGATCTGCAGGCGCGCGGCGGCGGTGACGCCCTGATCGGCCGAGCGCTCTATCCCCTGATCCGCGCCGCCGGCGTCTACCGCGACGTGCGGGTGTCGCCGCGGATGGTCTACGCCGACGCCAGCCGTCCGGCGCTGGTCGAGGGCTTCACCAGACTGACGTTCACGGCCATGGTCGAGGGCGTGCGTGACGCCGCCATCGTTGCCGGCCTGATGACCGCGGCGGACTTCGATGCCGGCATCGCCGACCTGCATCGCACGGCCGAGCCCGACGGCACCTTCTGCTACACGTTCTTCAAGGCGACGGCGATCCGCCGCGAACCTTGACGCCCGGCGCCTGCCGTCAGGCGCGGGCCGCGCGTTCGCCGGCGGCGACGTCGACGCGCGACAGCAGCCAGCCGCCGGCGACGAAGAACAGGATCATGCCGGCCACCGCCGACCGGGACGACCCGGTGAGAGCGCTGCTCAGCGTGAACACGAGCGGGCCGAGGATGGTGGCGAAGCGCTCGACCACGGCGTAGAACCCGAAGTACTCCGAGGTCTTGGCCGGCGGAATCAGCCGCGCGAAGAGCGACCGGCTGAGCGCCTGCGCGCCGCCCTGCACGGTGGCGACCAGCCCGGCGATGACGAAGAAGTGCGTGGCGTTCTGCATGAAGTAGCCGAGCACCGCAGCCGCCGTGTAGACGCCCAGCGCCACGAAGATCGCGCGCTGCGTGCCGAGCCGTCCGCCCAGGCTGCCGAACAGGAATGCGAACGGCACGCCGACCAACTGCACCATCGCGAACGCGGCGATCTGCGCCGACTGACCGACGCCCACTTCGGCGCCGTAGATGCCGGCGAAGCGGATGATGGTCTGGATGCCGTCCTGATAGACGAGCATCGCCAGCAGGGCCAGGAACGCCTGCCGGTACTGGCGGATCTCGGCGAAGGTGTGGGCGAGGCGGCGGAACGACGCGGCGATCGCCGCCGCGCCGCGCACGTCGTCGTCGGCGGCCAGCCGCGGCGGCTCCGGCACCCGGCGCAGCAGCGGGATCAGGAACAGCAGCCACCAGATGCCGACGGAGACGAACGACAGCTTGATGGCGGCCACCGTCCCCGACAGGCCGAACCACTGCGGCTGCAGCACCCAAGCCAGATTGAGCACCAGCAGCAGCCCGCCGCCCAGGTAGCCCAGGGCGTAGCCGGCCGACGACACGCGGTCGGTTTCCTCGGGCGCGGCGACGCTCGGCAGCATCGAGTCGTAGAACACCAGCGACCCCGATACGCCGATGTTGCCGACGACGAAGAGCAGCGCCGCCCACCGCCAGCCGCCTTCGGTGATGGTGACGAGCGCGAAGGTGCTGAGGATGCCGACCGCGGCGCAGGCGACGAGCAGCCGCTTGCGCCGCGCGGTCTGGTCGCCGTAGGCGCCGAGGATCGGCGCCGCGATGGCGACGATGGCCATGCCGAGCGTGGTGATCACGCCGAACCGGGTCGTCGCTTCGCCGGCGTCGAGGCCGGCGGCGGCGTAGCTGGCGAAGAACGCCGGGAAGATCGCCGTGATGACGGTGGTGAAGTAGGCGGAGTTGCCGCAGTCGTACCAGGCCCAGGCGCGCTGCGCCGGGGTCACCAGGCCGACGCGGGCGAGCAGACGCGCGAGCACGACGGAAGCATAACAGCGGTAGGCTGGAGGGCATGACCGCCCAGTCGCGTCTCCGAGTGCTCGTCGTCGTGCTGGCGGTGGGCGGGTTCGTCGTGGCCGATACCGCCAGCGCGCAGACCCGCGACGGGTTCCTGTTCGGGATCGGCGCCGGCGTCGGGTCCGCCACGGGGTCGTGTGATCAGTGCGGCGACGACGACGATCGCAAGAACGGCGTGGCCGGCAGCGTCCGCGCCGGCTGGTTCGTCAACCCACGCCTGCTGCTCGGCGGCGAGCTCAACGTGTGGGCGCGGCGGGAAGACGTCGCGGACGTCGAATCGTGGCTCTACATGTACAACGCCTCGGCCACGCTCACGTTCTATCCGTCGACGGCGTCGGGGTTCTTCGTCAAGGGCGGCGGCGGCGTGGCCTACCTCGACACCGACCTCGAGGCCTTCGACCGTGTCTTCGAGCTGGAACTGGGCCGCGGCCCGGGCTGGGTGGTCGGCGCCGGCTACGACATCCCGCTCAGCCGTCGCGTCGCGTTGACGCCCGCCGTGAACGTCTGGGGCGGACGGATCGGCGAGGTGCGGGCGCGCGCGCTCGGCGCGCCGGTGGGGGCGCTCACCGGCTGGACGCAGCAGATCGTGGACGTGACGATCGGCGTCACCTTCCGGTAGCCGTCACTCGGCGCGCAGCGCCACCAGCGGATCGACGGCCAGGGCCCGCCGCGCCGGCACCACACACGCCGCGGCGACGGCGACGCCGACCAACGCGGCGACGGCGCCGGTGGTCAGGGGATCGAGATCCGGCATGCCCGGGACCAGCGCCGATAGCAGGCGCGCCGCGACGACCGCCCCGCCGATGCCGACCAGGCCCCCGGCCGCGGCGGCGAGACACGGCGCGCCCATGACCGCCGCCAGCACCCGGCCGTCGCCGGCCCCGAGGGCGCGACGCACCGCGATCTCCGGCGCCCGCGCCGCGGCGATCACCGCGACGATCGCGTGGATCCCGCCGAGCATCAGCAGCCAGGTGAGGACGGCGAGCGTCCCGGCGCCCCAGAGCGTGGCCCGTTGCACCGCGAAGGAGTCGTCGACGAGCCGCCGCATCGCCACCGGATCGACGATCGGCCGAGTGGGATCGACCGACCAGACCGCGCGGCGAATCGCCGCGAGCGGCGTCTCGGCGCCCGGGCGGGGTCGGACGAACAGGCCCATCACCGGCCGTGGCGCCCGCTGATAGGGCACGAACAGCATCGGCTTGGCGGGTTGGTCGAGGCTCACCTCGCGGACGTCGCCGACGACGCCGACCACCTCGGACCAGTCGTAGGGCCGGCTGGTGATGCGGATGCGCGTGCCGACGGGGTCCCGCCCCGGCCAGTACTTGCGTGCGAACGCTTCGTTCACCACCGCCACCGACGCCGCTCGTTCGTCGTCGCTGTCGGCGAGCAGCCGGCCGCGCACCAGCGGGATGCCCATGGTGGGGAAGTATCCGGCGCTGACCCGCCGCCATTCCTCACGCGTCACCGGCCGCCCGTCGCGCATCTGCCCGGGAATCTCGATGCCCTCGTAGTCGTCTTCGTTGGTGAGCGGCAGGTAGTCGTTGAGGCCGGCCGCGAGTACGCCGGGTGTCGCCGCCACGGCCCGCACCACGTCGCGGTAATATCGGGCCCGGCCCGACGCGTCGAGCTCGTCGACCAGGCCGATCTGCATGGCGATCACCCGGCCGGCGTCGAACCCGGGCGACGTCGTCATCAAGCGGGACACGAGCACCAGCAGCAGCGCGGCGACCGACAGCAGCGTCGTCGCCACCGCGGTCTGGCCGCCGAGCAGGAGACGGCGCCCGGCCGTGAACCTGGCGGCCCCGGCCGGCGAGGTCGCGCGGAGCGGCGTCACCGCGATCGACTCGGCCTGACGGCGCCCAGCCAATCCCGCGCCGAGCAGCAGTGCGGTGCCGGCAAGAGTGAGCGACATCACCCACGCCGAAGATCCCGCCAGCGTGAGGGGCGGCAGCGCCACCGTCGCCGCCGAGCCGGCGATGGCCGCGGTCCTCGGCACCAGGGTGTTGGCCAGCCGCAGCGTGGCGGCGGCGAGGGCCAGGCCGAGTGAGCTGCCGGCGAGGGCGAGCACGCCGCCTTCGATCACGCGCAGGCGGCGCAGTCGAGCCGGCGACGCGCCCAGCGCGGCGCGAATCGCCTGGTCGCGGCGTCCATCGAGGGCGCGGCAGGCCAGCAGGTGCGCGGTGTTGCCGAGTCCCACCGCCAGCACCAGCACGGCGACGGCGAGGAGCACGAAGGCCGGCAGCCGCACCGGCTCGGCCAGCGTCTCGCGGTAGCCGGTGACCGTCGCCGTCCAGCCGCGCATGCCCGGATGCTCGGTGACCAGCGCGGCCATCACCGCATCGAGATCGCGCTGCGCGTCGGACCGGGAGCGGTCGTCGCGCAGCCGGCCGATGGCCCAGTAGTTGTAGAACGAGCGTGATTCGCGCTCGAGCCGGCGCGGATCCAGCAGCGTGACGACGTCGGGTGCGCCGAACAGCGCGAAGCCTTCGGGCAGCACGCCGACGACTTCGTGCGGTTGGCCCAGTGCCGCCAGCGTCCGGCCGACCACCGCCGGATCGCCGGCGAACTCACGCTGCCACACGCCGTGGCTGATGACCACGACCGCGTTGGCCCGGCCGGCGTCGTCGGCGACGAAGGTGCGGCCGACGGCGGCGTTCACGCCGGCCACCGCGAAGAACTCCGGGGTGACGGCCAGCGAGTAGAAGACGTCGGCGGCGCCGTCGCGGCGAACCGTCATCCCGCCGTGGGCGAACGCCGCCAGGCCGGTGAAACTCGTGGTGCGCCGCTGCCAGTCGAGGAAAGTCGGTCCCGACACCACGTCGCGCGCCTGGCCGACGGCGTGGTTGGTCGGCCAGACGAACACCACGCGGTCGGCGCGGGCCAGCGCCGTGTCCCTGAAGATCCAGGCATCGACGACCGCCGCCGCGGCCAGGATCGCGCCGATGGCCAGCGTCAGCATGACGAGCGCCGCCGGCAGCGCCCGCCAGGCCGCCAGGGCTCGCACCGCGTGGCGCAGGTCGTCGCCGAGGCCCGCCAGCCGCGACGGCGGATCGTCGGCCGCGGCGATCGTACGCGCCGGCGCGGTCAGGCCGCCGAGCGAGGCGGCCAGCGCCGCCCAGTCGGGCACTTCGGCGGCCGCGGCGGCCATGGCCTCGGCGTCGGAGCGTCCGGCGGCCCGGGCCCGCTCGCAGGTGGCCTCGAGCTGCACGGCCAGCTCCTCGACGATCGCCGCCTCGCGCTCCGGCGCGACGCCTGGAAGCGACAGCCGCGCCCGCACGTACTCGATCCAGTTCACCGCCATGGCCGGCTCACTTGCCGCTGGCCGGCCGCAGACCGGTCACGCGATCGAGGGCGTCGAGGAAGTCGCGCCAGATCCGCCGCCGTTCGCCGAGCACCCGCCGCCCGCTCGCCGTCAGCCGGTAGTAGCGCTTGCGGCGCTCGCCGGCTCGCTCCACCCATCGCCCGGCGACCCAGCCCTGCTGCTCGAGCTTGTAGAGCAGCGGATAGAGCGTCGCCGCCTTGAACGCCAGCCGGCCGTCGGAGCGCCGTTCGATGAGCTGGGCCAGCTCGTAGCCATGGCGGTCGGGACCGTCGAGCAGCGACAGCACCAGGAACTCGGCGCTGCCTTTCTGCAGCGACCGTGTCGACGCATCGGTCTTGGCCATATAGATATAAAACATATCTATATGACGCCGACCCGTCAACGATCGTTCAGCGATCGGCGGTGAGGGCGACGGCCGGATCGACGCGGGCGGCGCGCCGCGCCGGCAGCCAGCAGGCGGCCGCGGCGACCACGGCCAGCAGCAGCGGCAGGCCGACGAACGTCACCGGGTCGCGCGGGCTGACGCCGTAGACGAGGCTCTCCATGAAGCGGGCCAGGGCGAAGGCCGCCGGCACCCCGACCGCCAACCCGGCGCCGGCCTGCGCCAGGCCGTGGCCGACGACGCGTCCGGCCATCGTGCCCGCCGACGCTCCTAGCGCCATGCGGATGCCGATCTCCCGTTCCCGCTGCCGCACCCGCACGGCGACCACGCCGTAGAGCCCGACCACGCTCAGCAGCAGGCCCGTGGCGGCGAAGACGCCGAGCAGCGTCGCCAGCAGGCGCGGCCGGCCCAAGGACCCCGCGAGCAGCGCCGGCACAGTCTGCAAGTCGGCGACCGGCACCGCGGCGTCGACGTCGAAGGCAGCGCGGCGGACCGCCCCGGCCAACGCCGTCGGGTCGCCGGCCGTTCGCACCACCACGTGCATCGGGAACATGAAGGTCTGGCTGAGCGGGCGATAGAACTCGGGGCGTGGTGGGGCGTCGAGCCCGTCGTGGCGCACGTCGCCGATGACGCCGACGATCTCGGCCACGGTGTCGCCGTCGCGCCCGCCGCCGCGCTGCACGAGGCGCTGGCCAACCGCCGCGCCGGCGCCGCCGAAGAGCGTCCGGGCCAGCGTCTCGTTGACCAGCGCCACTGGGGCCCCGGTCGTCGTGTCGGCCGCGGCAAACGCCCGCCCGGCGACGACTGGGATGCGCATGGCCGCGAGGTACTCGCCCCAGATGAACCGCCAACCCACCAGCGGGCCGGACGCGCCCGGTGCCGGCGGCTGCTCGGGCCGGTGCACGTGCAGCGTCCACGAGTAACCGCTCATCGGCAGGTGGCCGATCGAGCCCACGGCGGTGACGCCGGGCAGGGCGGCCAGCCGATCGCCTACCTGGCGCAGGTAGGGCAGTCCCGTCGAGAGCGCGCGGTACTTCGACGTGGTCTGCAGCCGGAATGCGAGCAGGCCCTGCGCGTCGAAGCCGGGGTCGACGCGCTGCAGATGCCACATCGAGCGCAGCATCAGCCCGGCGCCGATGCCGAGCACGACCGCCAGTGCGACCTGCGCCGCCACCAGGCCGCCGAGCAGCCGCTGGCGCGCGGGCGTGTCGGTGGACTGCTGTTGACGCAGCAGCGGCTGCACACCCGGGCGAAGCGCGACCAGCGCCGGCAGCAGCGCCATGATCAGCGCGAGCGTCATCGACGCACCCAGCACCGACAGCAGCACCGTGGCGTCGAGGGCGATCTCGGTCTGTCGCGGGACCTCGGCGGGCAGACGCGCGACCAGCGCCGGCAGCACCGCGCGGGCCGCACCGGTGCCGGCCGCGGCGCCGGCGGCCGTCAGAACGGCCTGTTCGATCAGCAGCTGACGCAGCAACTGGCGCGTCGAGGCGCCGACGGCGGTCCGCACCGCCATCTCGCGCGTCCGCTCGATCGAGCGGCCGAGCACCAGGGTGCCGAGGTTGGCGGCGGCGAGCAGCAGCACCAGGCCGACGGCGGCCAGCAGCAGCGTCAGCGCCGGCCGCACTGCGGTCGTGGTGCTCGTCTGCAGCGACGCCACCCGCATCGTCCGGCCCCAGTCGTCGGATCGGCGGAGGGCGCGACGCATCTCCGACGCCAACGCCGCCACCTCGTCGCTCGCGGCGGCCACCGTCGCGCCGTCGCGCAGGCGTCCGAGCGCCAGCGAGAACTGCGAGCCCTGGGCCGGACTGCCCGGGACGAACGGCAGCGGCACCCACAGGTCGGCGCGCTCGCCGAGCACCTCGAAACCCGGCGGCATCACGCCGATCACTTCGTGGGCGACCTGATCGATCTGCACCGAGCGGCCGACGATGTCGCGGTCGGCGCCGAAGCGCCGCCGCCACACGCCGTCGGCGAGCACCGTGACCCGTTCGCGCCCCACCGTGCCGTCGCCGGGCACCAGCGTGCGTCCCAGTGCCGCCGACACGCCCAGCACCGTGAAGAAGTTGTCCGAGACGCGGTTGCCCGTGACCCGCAGCGGCTCGCCGCCCTCGGCGCCGAGCGCCATCAGCCAGCCGGTGGCCATGCCGGCCACCGCCGAGAGTGACGGCGCCCGATCGCGCCAGTAGCCGATCTCGTCGTTCGAGACGTACTCGCCCGGCCAGACCGCGACCAGCCGGTCGGGCGCGGCGAACGGCAACGGCCGCAGCAGCACCCCACGCACCACCGAGAACACCGCGGCGTTGGCGCCGCTGCCCAGCGCCAGCAGCAGGATCGCGGTGACGGCGAACGCGGGACGCCGGGTCAGGCTACGGACGGCGAGGCGGACGTCGTACACGAGCACGGCCGCTTGGACGGCCCGCCGGGGCCGGCGGTTGGGCGCCGCGGTTTGATAGGCTCACGGGATGGCCGACGAGGTAGTGGTGATCACGGGGGCGAGCGCCGGCATCGGCGCTGCCCTGGCGGAACGACTGGCGAAGGACGGCGCGGCCGTGGTGCTCGTGGCCCGACGTGCCGAGGCGCTCGAGGCGGTGCGCGCGCGCTGCGGCGACCGGGCGTTGGAGGTGACCGCCGACGTGACCCGCCCGGCCGACTTGACGCGCGTAGTGGAGGCGGCGATCGCCCGCTTCGGGCACATCGACGTGTGGGTCAACAACGCCGGCCGCGGCATCACCCGCCTGCCCTCCGAGCTGACCGACGCCGACATCGACGAGATGATGCTCGTCAACGTGAAGTCGGTGGTCTACGC
>CAYUAX010000008.1:0-27098 GCA_964442845.1 uncultured Bifidobacteriaceae bacterium
GCCCGCTTCGGCCAGCCGTCGGCGGCGAGCATCCCGCGCCAGGGACAGGTGGGCTTCCGTGCGTCCTGGTAGCGGCCGCTGGCTCGGCGCCGCGGCCGTCGTCGTCGGCCTGGTGGCCGCCGCGCCCGGCGTCGGCGCGCGGCAGCGCGCGGGCGAGTGGCCCGTCTACGGTGGCGACCCGGGCGGCCAGAAGTACTCGACGCTCACCGGCATCACCAAAGACAACGTCGCCAACCTGAAGGTGGCGTGGGAATGGAAGCCGGGCGAGGCGCCCAAGGCCGAGTTCGGCACCTTCCCCGGCGCGTTCCAGAACACGCCGATCATGATCGAGGGCGTGCTCTACGTGAGCACGCCGTACAACCGCGTCGTTGCCCTCGAGGCGGCCACGGGCAAGGAACTGTGGGCGTTCGACCCGAAGGCCTACGAGGCCGGGCAGCCCGCCAGCGGCCAGGGCTTCATCCACCGCGGCGTCGCGGCGTGGCGCGACAAAGGCCAGCTGCGCATCTTCCTCAACGCCCGGCATCGCCTGATCTGCCTCGACGCAAAGACCGGCCTCCCGGTGACCAGCTTCGGGAAGGGCGGGGAAGTGGACCTCGGCGAGGGCTTGCTCTGGCCGATCGAGCGCAAGCACTACTCGAACACCTCGCCGCCGGTCGTCTACCAGGACCTCGTCATCCTCGGCAGCGGCATCGGCGATCGGCTGATGTACAAGAACGACCCGCCCGGCGACATCCGCGCCTTCGACGCGCGCACCGGCCGGCAGGTGTGGTCGTTCCACACCATTCCGCAGCCGGGCGAATTCGGCCACGAGACGTGGCAGAACGACGCCTGGAAGTACACCGGCCACACCAACGTGTGGCCGCCGTTCACGCTCGACGCCGAGCGCGGCCTGGTCTACCTGCCGGTGAGCACGCCGAGCAACGACTACTACGGCGGCCGCCGCCTCGGCCAGAACCTGTTCGCCGAGACGCTGCTGTGCCTGGACGCCAAGACCGGCCGCCGCAAGTGGCACTTCCAGCTCGTGCACCACGGCCTGTGGGACTACGACCCGGCATCGCCGCCGAACCTCGTCACCATCCGCGTCAACGGCCGCCGTATCGACGCGGTGGTACAGCTGACCAAGCAGGGCTTCGCGTTCGTGTTCGACCGCGTCACCGGCCGCCCGGTGTGGCCGATCGAGGAACGCCCCGTGCCGCAGAGCGACGTGCCCGGTGAGCAGAGCTCACCGACGCAGCCGTTCCCCACCGCGCCGCCGCCGTTCACGCCGCAGGGCGTCACGCTCGACGACGCGTTCGACCTCACACCGGAGCTGAAGGCCGAGGCGCAGGCAGAGATGAAGAAATTTCGCCTCGGGCCCGTCTACACGCCGCCGTCCATGGAGGGCACGCTGGTGCGTCCCGGCGTGTGGGGCGGGGCCAACTGGGGCGGCGGCGCCTTCGACCCCGAGACCGGCCGGCTCTATCTGAAGACCGTCGGCCTGCCGCAGGTGTTCCGCATCCAGAAGCGCGACCCCAACGCGCCCACCAACCGCCCCGGCGAGGTGGACGCCGAGTACGTCAACCGCGGCCTCTCGGGGTTCTTCCGTGAGGCGCTGCCGCTGACCAAGCCGCCCTACGCGCATTTGGTGGCCATCGACCTCAACAAGGGCGAAATCGCCTGGACGGAGCCGTTCGGCGACCTGCCGGCGGTGCGCGAGGCGCTGGTGAAGATGGGCATCACGCCGCCCGAAAAGCTCGGCGCCCAGGGGCCGCCGGGGCTGCTGGTGACCAAGGGCGGGCTGATTTTCGTGGGTGGCGGCGACCGGGCGTTCCATGCCGTGGACAAGGCGACGGGGAAGGACCTGTGGTCGATGGAGACGTTGGAGACGACCGGGACGCCGATGACTTACGAGGTGGGGGGGCGGCAGTTCGTGGTCGTGGCGACGGGGAGGGGGGCGGCGGCGACGTTGGTGGCGTTCTCAGTGGGAGGTTGACGCCGGCGGGGCCTATCGATCCGCGACGTCGAACACGAGGTCCTTGCCGACCGCCAAGTCAATCAGTCTGACCTCCGCGAATTCAATGGCCGCCCGATGACTGGCGGCAGGGAAATACAGTCGTGCGTTCGACGTCGTGGCCTCGGCGGTGAAGTCCAACTGCACGCCCGTCCAAGTCGTCCCCACCGATACGTCCTGGTACAACCCGAGGGCGTCCCAAGGCAATTCGTTGCGGCCGACCGCCACCGCCAGCGTCCGCGGCGAGTCGGCGCGCGTACGGAACTCGAGCCGGTATCGCCGTCCCGCCACTAGTTCGAACGATGACTTGATGAGCGTCACGTGCCACGGCAGCGCCTGGTCCGTATGCTCGATCTCTACCCTGAGCTGCTCCGAACCGTCAGTCGGGACCTCCAGCCGGGCCACAGCTCCCGCATGCGTCTCGAGTTTCCAGGGTGCTTGCCATCGTCGCCGCGCGCAATCGCGCTCCCGCTCTGCTGACAGTTTTCGCTCGAACAGGTGGACCGTCGGATTGACCAGAGGCGCTTCGACTTGCGGCAGGTAGCCCGGCAATGCGTACGACAGCGTGCGCACTGGTTGGAATGAGGACTCTCCGCGGCCCAAGCGTTTCAGGAAACGGCATTCGTCCGCATACTCTGAGCACCGAGGGGGCTCTTCGAATGTCTCCCAGGTGACGCTGTCGATGACGTAGTGCGTTACGCGCAGCTCTGCTCGAGTTCGACCTCGTTGGCGATCTCCTCAGGTCGGCGGGGTTCCTGCGCCTGTCCCGGAAGATACGTCAGCCGCCAGTTGTCGGGAAACGGTCCGACTTGGCGCGCCGCGGCGATGTTCAGCGCCAGCTTGAAGAACGTGTGCCCGCCGCCGAACCCACCTTGCCCGAAGCGGCCCCCGTAGGCGATGACCGCGTCCGCCGGCAGCGCGTCGATGGTCTGGCCGAGTGTAATCCTTGCGTCGTTGAGGAAGAGCAGCGCCACACTGACCGAACGGGCTCCGCTGTAGGCAATGACCGCCATGCATGCGATTCCGAACGTCGACCTCAAGCGGCGTTTCCCGGCTTCAGCCCTTGCCGAATCGAAGGCGATCCCGACTAGTGCCCCGAGGAGCGGGACCAGAGGCAGCAAGAAGCGCGGCGGGTAGTTGTAGGAGAACCACAGGGGGGCATTCAGGGCCAGACCCGCCGCGGCGATCGTCGTCAACGATCGACGTCTCGCCGGATCAGCGTCGCGACCGGTCAGAATCATTTGTCCGGACCAGAGACACGTGACCGCGGCCAGGACCATCATCGGCATCCCGAACGCCTCGGCCATGACCGCCCACTGCCCGAGAGCTCCGACGACCGAATCTTCCGTCCGATCAAAGTTGCGATGATTCAGAAGTGCCGGCCACACCCCGCGCACGTAGTCGGCGGGCGCAATCAGTGCGCGAGGCGTTCCGGTGACGTACGCGGCGATCATGCAGGCGATGCCGATCCCCATGGTGGACGCGAGGCGGGCGAGACCCGCGCCGCCCGTTCCACGCCTCGCGACACCGGCCAGGATCGGAACGACCGCGAGCGAGGCGCCGTTGTACTTGCTCGACGCCGCCAGGCCGACCGCGGCGAACGACCACCACAGCCATCGGCCGTTGCCGACGGCCTGATAGCGCAGGACGCAGTACACCGCGAGCGTCGTGAACGCGACGAGGTAGGCGTCGTTGTGCGCGAAGTGGGTGTTGATGACCAACAAGCTGCACAGTCCCGTGAGGAGGGCGGCGACCGCAGCACCGCGCCACGTGGCCCCGGCCTGAACGGCGATCAAATACGCCAGGATGACCACGACACCGCCGAGCCCCGCCGAAACCAGGCGCGCCGCGAGGACGAAGGTCTCGGCCGTGCCGCCGGCGGCGTAGACCAGCCGTCCGAGGCCGTACATGATGTGCTTTGGCAAGGACGGGTAGTCGAAGTTGGTGCGGTCGAAGAACCCGTCGTAGCCGGTGACGATGGCATGGTTGACTCGATAGACGAGTTCGTCCGGATGCCAGACCGAGGGTGCGCCCCAGGTGATGCCGGTAATTGACACCGCCAGCGACACCAGCACAATGCCACACAGCACCCAGGCGCCGGTAGCGACACGATGCGTGGCGATCTTCGCCGTCGGCTCCGCGGCCGGTCGGCTCGGCGAGGCGTGATGCGTGGGGTTCAGACTCGCGTACTCTACATGCCGGGCGGCACCATCCGCCACCGCGCGGCGCAGACCTCGTTGGAGCACCGAATAGTGGACTCGGATCTCGACGAACTAGCTCGACTGATACAGCTCGAGTACGGCATCGAAGTGCAGCGCGTGTCGGCGATCGACGATGGCTTGGAAGCGGCGAAGGCCGTCGTCGAGGATGGCGATGCTCGCTATTTCGTCAAGGTGCACCCGCCTGGCAATGCGCCGTGGGTCGAGTTCTCGTCGTGGCTGACGTCCGAGCTAGCGCGCCGCGGTTGCGGGTGGGTCATGGCGCCGATCCCGACGCGACGGCGGACGCTCACCGCGACCCACCATGGGGCCATCGTCGAAGTGCGTCGATATGTCGACGCGGCCGCGATCCAATCGCCGGCGGCACCGCTCCAGCTCGAGCAGTTCGGCGCCGTCATTGCCGACCTCCATGTGGTCGGCGCATTCGCTGGCGACCGCGTCCTCAGCGACGACGAAGGCGCGCTGGTGCCGCGGCTTGAGGTGGTGATCGAGCGCGCAGCTGCGGTGCCCGCGGGCGACCCTCGATCGGCCGCCAGCCGCCTGATCGTCGCCAACCGGGCCAGCCTGCGACAACGCGCGGCCCTCGTGGACCTGAGACGGCAAGACGTCGAGGCCGTGCGGCCGCGGTGGACGGCGACCCACGGCGACGCGACTGCGAGCAACTTCCTGGGCGATCGCGCCGGGCGCGTCTATCTCATCGACTGGGCTGGTGCATGCACCGCTCCAGCCGAGCGCGACGTCCTGCACTACCTGTCGCCGGACGCGGCCGGGTTTGTCACCGGCTACCGCCGACGCCATCCGGATGCGGTGTTCGACCTGGCAGTGTTCGAGTACTACCTGTCGCGCTGGCAGATCGACGGTGTGATCGAGTTCGGTGGCCGCTTGTGCTCGACCGATCGTCCGGCCGGCGATTTCCGGCTGATGACCGCCATTCAGCTCTTCGCCCCAGACCGTTCGGCGCAGATCGACCGCGCCTTGGCGATTGCGGATGAACGGCTGTGCCGCTGACACCCGGCCGAGCAGCCGGCCCCACGTCGGCAGCCCGTGCAACAATGGGCCTTCGAATGGCGGCGGGCGCGCCCGGCGGTGAGCGACATGTGGAATAGCGAGTCACGAGTTCTCGCCGACCGGCGGTGGCAGACCGACGACGGCGTCGGGCCGAACGGCCCATTCGGTCTCCTCGGCACCCGCGAAGGCAATCTCCTTTATGTCTTGGCCCGCGACTACTACCGGGGCAATGGGGTGATCGTCGACGCCGGCTCGTTCTTGGGGCGATCGGCCTGGTGCTTCGCTCGTGGCCTGGCCGCCAACCCCAGCGTGGCCGGCCGGCAGGAGCGCATTGTTCACTGCTTCGACAACTTCGTCGTCAACGACCAGCTCACTGTCGAGGCCATTCGCGGTGCCTTCAATCAGCACCTGCCGATCGGCGCTTCGACGCGACGGCTGTTTGAGGCGGCGACGGCGCCGGTGGCAGACTGGCTGGTGGTGCACGAGGGTGACTTCCACACCTACGACTGGCCGGCGCGGCCGATCGAGATCCTGCTCGTCGATATCGCCAAGAGCCCGTCGCTGAACCAGCGACTGGTGGAGACAATGTTCCCGCTGCTGATTCCGGGCCGTTCGGTCGTGGTGCAGCAGGATTATCACCATCCCTGGCTGCCGCACTTGCACGCGACGATGGAAGTGCTGCAGGAGTATTTCGAACTAATCGAGCCCAAGGCCGACGATTCAGCGGCGTTCCTGCTCCATCAGCCGCTGCCCGCCGAGGCGATCACGGCGGCGGCGACGGTTCATACCCGCCCTTTCGCCGAGCGCCTCGCGCTGATGGACGCGGCGATCGCGAGGCTGCCGGTCGGCAGCCGAAGCTACGTGCAACTGGCGCGTGCGCACATGCTCGGTGCCGAGCGCGGATACGAGGCGATGCGCCAGGCGCTTGAGTCCGTCTCGCCGGTCAGCAGCGCCGATGGCGAGGCGTCGACATGGCCGGCTTACCTCGCGCAGATGCAGGGTGTACTCGAAGACTTGCGGGTCGGGCTGCGACGCGGCTGGGAACTGCTGTCGGCGGGTGACGCCGCGGCCGCCCTGACGATCGCCGCAGCCGTGACCCCCGATCGGTCGCAGTACGACGACGCCCAGGTCCTGCGGGCGCACTGTCTTCGCGGGCTTGGCCGCCTCGCCGAGGCGGCACAGGTGATCGAGCTGGCGATTGGCCGCCGCGGGACGGATCCGGCGATCTGGGTGGAGAAGGCGTGGCTGGCGGTCGAGACAGGGGACCTCGAGGCGGCCATCGGGGCGGCACGTCAGGGCCTCGGACTGGCCGCCGCGAGTCGCCAATGGCAGGCCGCGTGCCTCGATGTCCTCGGGGACGCGTTGGCGCGCAGCGGACGACACGGCGAGGCGATCGCGGCTGGCGCCGAAGCGGTTGCGGCGTTACCGGACGCGGTCTGGATCCGCGAGCATCATGCCTACAACTTGCTTGGCGCCGGGCGGCTCGCCGACGCCGAGACGGCCGCCCGCGACATCCTCGCGATGGCGCCGTCCAGTGCGCACGCATGCTCGGTGCTGGCTGCGATCGAAAAGCGCGCCAGCCCCCCGAGGTCGTAGCGCTAGGACGCGTCGCGCCAGCGGTGCGGCACGGCGAGCACGCCGTCGTGGCCGAGGCTGACTTCGCCTTCGACGAGCAGCGGGCAGCCTGCGGCCTCGGCGTCGGTGGCGCCCGAGGTGCCGTTGGTGGCGATCACGTCCACGCCGTAGACCCCGGCGGCGAGGTCCAGCCGTTCGATGTGGAGTGAGACCATCGCCGTCCCGGGTGGTCGGCGCTCGAGCACGGTATTGAACACGCCGCACACCACGCCGTCGTCGCGGACGATGCGCAGGCGCAGGTGCGGCGACGTCGAGCGTGTGCCCAAGTTCAAGCCGATGTCGGCGCGGAGGCCGTCGCCCGGGCGAAGAGTGTTGAGCGCGTGTCCGGCGGTGTCGAACAACGCCACGCCGTCGATGCGCGGCTGGTCGGTCGCGACCCCGTCGGCGGGGTCGCCGGAGGCCGGCGGGGCCGGCGGCCCATGGGCGACTACGACCGGAGACGCCGTCTCTGGCTCCATGCTGTACCCGATGTGCGCCTCGTACTGCCTGACCACTTGGTTCACGGCGTCGTGCGCCATCACGCGCCCGTGATGCAGCCAGACCACCTCATCGCATAAGGCCTGCATCACCGCGAGGCCGTGCGATACCAGGAGGATCGAACAGCCGTCGGTCTTGAACTGGGCGATGCGGGCGATGCACTTGGCCTGGAAGGCGGCGTCGCCCACCGCAAGCACCTCGTCGATCAGCATCACGTCCGGGTTGGTGTGGACGTTGGTGGCGAAGGCGAGCCGCATCCGCATTCCGCTCCTGTAGGTGCGAACCGGATTGTCGATGAACGAGGCGATCTCCGAGAAGTCGACGATCGCGTCGAACCGGCGCTGGACCTCGCGCCGGGTGAGCCCATTGAGCACCCCGGCGACCATCACGTTCTCGCGGCCGGTGAGATCGCCGTGGAATCCGGAGCCGAGATCCAGGAGCGCGCCGACCCGCCCACGGACAGTGATCCGGCCGGAGTCGGTGGCGCCGATGCCGCCGGCCAACCGCAGCAGGGTGGACTTGCCCGACCCATTCGTCCCGATGATGCCGACCGCGCGCCCCTTCGGCACGCCGAAGCTGACCTCACGCAGCGCCCAGAAACGATCCGAAGCCCGCAGCCCCCTCAGACCGCGGGCCAGCACCTCCTGGAAAGTGTGCGGGCGGTCTGGGCGGTAGCGACGGAACGACTTGCTGACGTTGGAGATCTCGATCGCGAGAGCCATCAGAGTTCGTCGACGAAGTTCCGGCTGGCCCGGGTAAAGCCGGTCCAGCCAATGAGCAGCAGGGCTAGCGACCCCGCCAACAGCACCAGCCAGGTGTGCAGCGGCGGCAGCGTCCCGCGCACCAGGACGTCACGGTAGCCGTCGATGATGTCGACCATCGGGTTCAGCCGGTAAAGTCCCCGATACTGCTCCGGGATCGTCTTGGTTTCGTAAAACACCGGCGTCAGGAAGAACAGGAGCTGAAGCGCGACCCGCAGAAAATACTGGGTGTCGCGAAACCACACGTGCAGGGCAGCGAGCGGGTAGGACAGGCCGAGGATGAAGAGGAACTGTACGCCGATCAGCAGCGGCAGCACGGCGACGGTGCCGGTGACCGGCACTCCCGTGAAGACCAAGAGCGCGAACAGAACCGGCAGCGACAGCACGAGGTGGAGCAGCGTGCTGGCGACGCTGACCACCGGCAGCACTGCAAGCGGTACGTCGGGCCGACGGATCAAGTCGCGGCTGTTTACCACCGACACGGTGGCGAATCCCAGCGACGACTGGAACCAGGTGTTGACCAGTAGCCCGGTGAAGAGGAAGGCGGCGTAGTTCGGCACGTTGAGCGGCAGCACCGCGCCGAAGATGAAGTACAAGACGGTCAGCTCGGCGATCGGATTGAGCAGCGTCCATGCCATGCCGAAGAACGACCCCCGGTAGCGCAGCTTCATATCGCGAACGATTAATTCCCGGAGGACGTCGCGGGCGTGTACCCAGCGATGCCTCGAGTAGAAGGGCCCGTCGTGCCAGGGGGGGCGGGCGGCGCGATCGCCCGAAGTAAAATGCATCGTGCTCTCAATCATAGCCGGCGGGGAGATCGGGCGTGGTCACGCTTGACCGCCATCGGCCTCGGCCATAGGCTGACAGCGTGGAGGCGAACTCGCTATTGGGCTGGCGGGCCGCGGCCCTTATGGCGGTGCTGGCGCTGTCCGCATGCCGCGGCGGCGCTGTCGACAGCTCGGAGGAGCTCGCGCGAGGCCGCGCGCTGTGGGAGGCCCAGCGCTTCGCCGAGGCGACCGAGGCGTTCAGCCGTGCCGTGCAGGCGGACCCTGAGAATGGACAGGCACGGCTGAAGCTGGCCGAGGGTTTGTGGAAGATCGAGAAGTGGGACGCAGGCGCCCGCGAAGCCATTCGCGCCGCCGACCTTCTGCCCGACGACATTGAAGCGCAGCAGCTCGGTGCGACACGGTCGCTCTCTCTCCAGCGTTTCGACGAGGCGGCCGCCCGAGCCAACCGCGTGCTCGCGCTGCGTCCGCTACACGTTCCGGCCCTGTTGATCCTGGGGAATGCTTCGGCCCGACTGCTGGATAGCACCTGGGCGCTGTTCGTGTTGCGAAGCAAGGCCAGCAACAAGGAGGCCTTCGAGACCGCCCTCCGCGACGTCCGCCCGCCGACTTCATCCGCCCAGGATGCCGTGGCCGAGCGGGTTTTCCGTCAGGCGCTGACGCTCGAGCCGGGTGGCTTCGAGACGCGAGTGGCGCTGGTGAACTTTCTCTGGGCGGCTAACCGTCAGGACGAGGCGGCGCCATCGCTCGAGATCCTGGCTGACGAGTACAAGGGCCATCTCGTCATCAGCCATGCGCTTGGCGCCTACTTCCTGTCACGCGGACGACGGGCCGACGGCGAACGCTACCTACAGCATGCCGCCGCCAGCGGCGACCGCGAGACGGCGCTGGCCCTTGCCGAACTCTACGAGTCGGACGGCCGGGCCGCGGATGCCTTGGCCCTGTTGGACAAGCTGGCCGATACGCCGCCGGGCTCCGTGTCCCTGCGACGGGCCGAGATCGAATTCAGGCAAGGCCAGCGCGACGCGGCGATGGCCCGCGTAGAGCGGCTGCTGAACGCCAATCCCAAGCACGCCGGGGCGTTGGAGGCGAAAGCCGGGTTCCAGCTGGGGATGGGCAAGGGCCAAGACGGAATGCGCACCGCGCGCTTAGCCGTCGACACCGCCCCGACGTCGGCACAGGCGCACTATCTGCTTGGCCAGGGGTTGGTGGCAGATGGTCGACCGGACGAGGCGTTCGCCGAGTTCAGCGAAGCCGTGCGGCTCAACCCCGGACATCGGCTGGCCTCGAAGGCCCTGGCGCGAGGCGCACTCGCGAGTCGCCGTGCGGCGGTCGCCAGCGAGCTGCTGCGCGCCCTGACCCGGGCTGACCCCTCGGACCTCGAGGCGACGGTCATGCTGGCAGCGGCGCTGCTTCAGCAGGGCGATACCAGAGCGACGGCGACGCTGCTGGAGACCGCGCTGGCGAGGTTTCCCCGATCAGCGGCGCTGCTGGCGCGTCGCGGCGATCTGTTGGCCGCCCAGCGCGACCCCGGCGCCCGGGCGGCCTATGGACAGGCGCTGGCCCTGGACCCGCGCTCGCCGGAAGCCGTCATCGGCTTGGCCTCCTTCGACCTCGCCGCTGGTCGGACCGCCGCCGCACGGCAGCTTCTGGAGCAGGCGCTGGCTCGGGATCCGGCGCGGGTCGATCTCCTTCTCGAGCTGGGGACGACGTTGCAGGCAGCAGGGGATTCCGCGGCGGCCGAGCGAATCTATCGCCGCGTGCTCGAGCTGGTCCCTGGCGATGTCGTCGCTCCGGTCGAGCTGAGCGGAATCCTGCGGCGAACCGGGCGCGAGGCTGACGCCCGCGCCTTGCTTGAGCAAGTGATCGAGCGGCGACCGACGGCGGTCGAGCCGCGGCTGGCCCTGGCCGATCTGTTCGAATCCGCCGGCCGTCAAGCCGGCGCGCTGGAGCAGTACCAGCGCGTGTTGTCGGACGACCCAAGATCCGGCGTCGCCGCCTACCGGCTGGCTGCCCTCAATGTCGAGCGCGGTGAGAACCTCGATGTGGCGCTCGATCTGGCGCAGCGCGCCGTCCGAGCGTTGCCCAAAGACCCATTCGCCAACGACGTCCTCGGCTGGATCTACGTTCGGAAGAACTTGCCCCGGTTGGGACTGCCGCATCTCGAAGAGAGCGTCGGGATCACCCCCGACAACGCCCTCTTTCAGTTCCATCACGGCGTCGCACTCCTGGCCGTCGGTCAGCGGGAGCGGGGGCGCGCGGCGCTACGGCGGTCTCTGGAGCTGGCCCCAGACTCTCCCGTAGCTTCACAGGCTCGCAGCTTACTGACGGCTGCGCTTCGATGAGCGTGATCTCTACGACGCCCGCCTCGCACCACAGCCACGGCACCACAGTGCCAACGGTCAGCGTAGTTACGATCTTTCTGAATGCCGAACGCTTCCTGGCCGAGGCGATCGAGAGTGTCCTGTCCCAGGAGTTTCAGGACTGGGAGCTGCTGCTGATCGACGACGGATCGTCCGACGGCAGCCGCGGCATCGCGCAGCACTACGCCGTCCGCTTCGCCGACCGGATTCGCTGCTTCGACCACCGCGATCATGCCAACCTCGGCATGAGTGCGTCTCGCAATGCCGGAATCGCTAGAGCGCGCGGCCGCTACGTGGCATTCCTCGACGCCGACGACATCTGGCTGTCGTTCAAGCTCGCCGAACAGGTGGCGCTCCTGGACGCCGAGCCTCGTGCGGCGATGGTCTCTGGCGCGAGCCGGTATTGGCACGGCTGGACCGGTCACGCAGCCGACCTGGCTCGCGATCGCACACCCGACCTGGGCCTTCCCGCCGACCGGCTCTACGCCCCGCCCGATCTTGCCGTCCGGCTCTATCCGCTGGGCGATGCTACGCCCCCGCCGCCGTCCGACTGGCTGCTACGCCGAACGCTGGTGTCCGAGGTGGGTGGTTTCGAGGAATGCTTTACCGGTCCCCACCAGCTCTACGAGGATCAGGCGTTTCTCGCGAAAGTGTTCCTCCGGGCGACGGTGGCCCTGTCGAGCAGGACCTGGACCCATTACCGCATCCACCCCGACTCGTGCTCGTCGGCCGTCGCGCGGACCGGCCAGTACCGGGCGGTGCGAGCCCGATTCCTCCAGTGGCTCGACGACTACGTTCGCACCTCGCCCGGAGTGGCTCCGGAGGTTCGTCGTGCCGTGCGGCGTTCCCTGGCCGTCGCCGACAGCCGCTGGTCGTTCCGGGTCGCCGGCGGGAACCGGGCGCGGCTACGTCTCTCGGCCGGCGACGCGGACACGATCCATGTCGAAATCGACGCGCTCGCGTCGCCGGCGCCGTTCGACGTCCAAGCCAACTTCAATGACGTAAGTGTCCGGCGCGGCGAGCGCTACCGCCTCAGCTTCCGCGCCCGTGCCGAGCGGCCACGGCAGGCCCGCGTCGGCATCGCGCAGGCTCACGAGCCGTGGGCCGGGCTGGGCTGGTACCGGGTAGTCGATCTCACCCCCGAGTGGACCGAGGTCGTCGACGAGTTCATCGCTGCCGCGGACGAGCCCGTGGCCCGGGTACATTTCGATTTGGCCGATTCGCCGGCGGCTGTCGACATCGCGGCGGTGGCGCTCCGTTCGATGACGGACCCATCGGCGCCGGGGCGGGAGTGATGGACACCGTGGACCGAAGGAATCACCCATGATCAGTGGATGGTCCGGAGCCACGTTGAAGTGGAAGCACGCGGCCAAGCGAGCGCTCTCCCGCGTGCTGCCATACCGCCCGATGGACGGCGGCCGCCAACTGCTCGACACCGAATACAAGAATGGCGAGTGGGATTACCTGCGCAATCTGGATGAACTGTCCCGGTTCAGTGTCGTCGTCGGCTACTGCCACCACTTGAAGCCGCGCGGGGCCATCCTGGAAGTCGGGTGCGGTGAGGGGCTGCTCGAATCGCGGCTCGATCCCGCCCGCGTCGGCCGCTACCTTGGCGTGGACATCGCGCCGGAGGCGATTGCCCGGGCCGGGGTGCGCCGGCGCCCTGGGGTCGATTTCGTGGCCGCCGACGCGCTCGAGTTCAAGCCCCGCGATCGATTCGACATCGTGCTGTTCAACGAATGCCTCGAATACTTCGACGATCCACGGGCCCTGGTCGCCCGGTACCGATCGGCGCTCCACCCCGACGGCCTGGTCCTGGTGTCGATGTTCGTCGGTCTCGACACGGCCAGAACCGAGCGCATCTGGCGGATGCTCGATCGTGACTGGGAGACGAGGTCGGCGACCCGTGTCGTCAACGAGCACGGCTACGCCTGGGTGATCAAGGTCCTGTCGGGTCGATGATTCCGCGCTTCAGCGTCGTCATCCCGACGTACCAGCGTCGCGCCCTCGTGGTCGCGTCGGTCGAAGCCTTGGCCCGACAGGCCTTCGACCAGCCCTTCGAGGTCATCGTCGCCGTCGACGGATCGACCGACGGAACCGCCGCGGCCCTGCGCGGCCTCTCGGTGCCCATTTCCCTGACAGTACTCGAGCAGCCGAACCGCGGCGCATCGGCGGCGCGGAATCTCGGCGCATCCGCCGCCAAGGGTGAGATCCTCTTGTTCCTCGACGACGACATGGAGGCCGACGCCCGGCTACTGGCCTGCCACGATGAGTCTCACCGCAGCGGCGCGGACGTCGTCTTCGGCCATTTGCCGCTGCATCCTGCCGCGCCCGCCAACTTCCTCTCGCAAGGGATCGGCTCGTGGACCGATGGCCGCCTGGCTCGTCTGACGGCACCCGGTGCCGAACTGACCTTGCACGACTTGATGACCGGCCAGATGTCGCTGGCGCGCGGCCTCTTCGAGAAGGTCGGGCGTTTCGACGGCGCGTTCACACGAGATGGCACCTTCGGCGATGAGGACATCGATTTCGGCTACCGCCTGATGCGCGATGGCCACCGCCTGGTGTTCAATCCGGCGGCGATCAGTTACCAGAACTACGTCGTCACTCCCAGGCACTACCTCCAGCAATGGCGGGAGGCGGGGCGCGCCGACGTAGCGTTCGCGCGGAAGCACCCGGAGCGGAGCGCGGCGATCTTCGCGCTCAACGGCGCTGGGAAACGCGCGAATCGCATGCTCTGGCGACCACTGGCGGCGCTGCTGCCGTTCACGGCGCCTCTGATGTCGCTGCTGCGGCGGATCGCCTTGCATTTGGTCCGCTCGGGACAGCCCAGCGATCGGCGTATCCGGTTCTTCTATCAGATCTGGGCCATGCAGTACTGGCGCGGCGTGAGCGAGGCTGGCGGCATCCCGCCGCGCCGTCCGGTCAGGGTGCTGGCCTACCACGCTATCCAGGACCTGAAGGATGCCCCGGTGATTGCCCCCTACTGCGTGCCACCGTCGCAGTTTCGCCGCCAAGTGCGGCTGCTCAAACTCGCCGGTTTCAGCTTCGTCGACGGCGTCGCTTTCACCGAGTACCTGCGTCGCGGCCGGCCGTTGCCGCGACGGCCGATCTTGCTGACTTTCGACGACGCGTACGACGATCTGCTCGAGGTGGCGCCTTTTCTGGCCGCACACCGGGTGCCTGCTGTCGTCTTCACGGTTAGCCGCACCGTGGGCGGCGTCAACGCCTGGGACGTCGCGATCGGCGCGCCCGCCCTGCCACTGCTCGATGCGGCCGGACTGGCGGCCGTGCACCGGCAGGGCGTCGAGATCGGCGCCCACTCGCGTACGCATCGACCGCTGTCGACGCTCGCCCTGGTCGAGGTGACAGACGAGATCGCCGGAAGTGTGGACGATCTCGACACGTTGTGCGGCCGTCGACCACGGCTGTTCGCATACCCTGAGGGCGACTTCGACGATCGCGCGAAAGCTGCGGCGCGGTCGGCGGGACTCGAGGCCGCCTTTGCCGTCAACGCCGGTGTCGCCCGATGTGGTGACGATCCGTATGAGGTGCCACGAATCGAGATCCTACGAGCCGACACCGGGCTCGGCTTCCTGTGGAAGGTGCTGCGCGGCGGTCGGTGGAATCGCTCACTGTCGAGCGCGTCGGGTGGGTAATGGCGAGCCTTTCGCGCTCGCGTCGCTATCGCGTTCCGGCACTGCGATCCACCGCGCCGTAAATGCGCGTCGTGAGATCATCTGCCGTGTCGAAGCTGGTGTTCGGCAGCGCAGGCGCGGTCACCCGACGCTTCGGCCCGCTCGGAGCATGACGCCGGCGCCGTGGTCTCCGTTAAGCACAGCCACTCGCGGTATCGCATAAAGGTCTGAAGCGTCGACCAGTATGCCGCAGTGCGTCGTGCACGCCGCGGCGAGCCCTGCCGCGACGACGTCCTGGCGCGTGGCGCCGTCATGGTCACCGAACGGATAGGCGAAGTGCGCGAGGGGCCGCTCAATCCAGCCTTCGATCGCCGTCTTGCTACTACGAATCTCGCGCCGGCGCTCGGCCTGCGGCAACCGGGACAGCTGCGGATGGGTGACAGTGTGGGCGCCGATGTCGATGTCCGCGCAAGAGGCCAGGGAGCGAAGTTCGGTGACGGTGAGCGTGCGGCGCGCGGGTCGCACTACCGGTGCCAGGCCGATCCAATGCTGCAAATAGGCGATGGCCTGCTGCCGCTCCTTGTAGGGCATCGGCTGTAGTCTCTGCCACAGGTCCAAGTAGAGGGCGTGCCGAGCCGTCGGCGGCGGATCGGCGGCCAGCCACCGGCCCTGTGCCGGTTCCCGGGCGGCGCGATCGAGCGTCCACTGAAGCGGCCGACCGGCCAGCTGCAGCTCCAGCCCGGCCGGCAGCGGATGCGGGCCGAGGATTACCAGCTCGAGTGCATCCCACCAGAACTCCGCACCGGCATCGATCGCCCCGGAGGCCACAAACACCGTCGCCGGTACGCCGAACCGCTCGAGGATCGGCTGGGCGGTGTGCAAGTTGTCGGCATAGCCGTCGTCGAAGGTGACGACCACCGCGGGACGATCGAGCGAGCCATCCTGGATGCGAGCCAACGCCTCGGCCAGCGGCAGCGGCATAGCCACTTCACGGATGGCCGCGAGTTGCTCCGCGAACCGCTGCGGCGTGACCGAGAGTGACCACGGGTCAACATCGTCTTCGACGATCCGGTGATAGGTCAGCACCGCCACCGAAGGTCGCGAGGTTCGGTACGACACAATCGCCGGAGCCTGGTCGGATGCGGTCACTGCCGTCGACGCCGTGTCGGCGCGTTTCGTGGCCCGCACCGCGATCGTCACGGTGTACCCTGGGTCGTGGTAGTCCAGTTCGGCGTCGCTGAGCTCCTCTTTGGCCAAGCCGTGGAGGAAGGCCGTCGCCGCCAGCACGTTGCCGTGCGACCAGACTGTCACCTGTTCGGCGCCGAACGTCTCAGCGAACAGCCGGCGCGCCGACACCGGAGTGAAGCTCCAGCACCATACCGCGCCCCAATCGCCGTCGTAGGTCTGCGTCGCGCCTGGACACGTGGCCAGGAGCACGCCACCGGGCCTGAGGATGCGATGCAGCGTGGCGACTGCCGCATCGACGTCGTAGATGAGCTGTAGCGTCTGCGTCAGGATGATGGTATCGAACGCGCTCGAGGGAAGGTGCGCCGCATCGGCGAGATCGGCGACGATCGTGGCCGTCGGGTCCCCGGGAGGGACGTGCAGGACGTCGCTCTCCGTTACACGATCTCCTCCGAACCGGCGGGTGTATGTACGGTCGCCAACTTCGAGTACCCGGCCGTGGATATCGGCGCGGTGACGGTCGAGGAACTGCTCGATGTAGTGCCGATCGATGGGCGTTCCGCGATCCAGGCCGAAGCGCCCGCTGACCGGGTGCAGCCTGCGCAACAATCCGAAGTCCACTTGGCCGAACGGAACAGGAACAAGGTTCGTGAGCGCTGGCGCGGTCGGCCGTCGCGCGCCCGGCGTCAGGACGCGGCCATCGGCGAGACTGCGGACGTACACCCCCGACACCTCGACCGAAGCGTGTCCGCCGCCGATATCGAAATGCACACGACCATCGTCGTCGCTGTCGGTCGCGGTGAATGCCCTCTCCCAGTTCTGCCAGACGTCGGACAGCTCGATCTCCTCGTAGTGTCCAAGGTTGGACCACGGTGCCTTCGACCGTGCCACTCCGACGCCTATGGTTCTGGGCTGATCAGCGCGGGCCAGGTAACTTAGGACGTATCTATGGCCTGCTTCCAGAGTTAAGCCAGTGTGGCTCAGTTGGATGTCGTAGCGGATGTTGCTGGTCGACCGTTCGATGGCAATGCGGGCGACGTCAGGGCGGTCGTCCGAGACGACGAGCGCGGCCAACTGGCCGTCGCCGAGCCGGAGCTGCCTCACCGACGCCTCCTCGCTGCTACCACTCCAGCGAACCTGGCGTGAAAAGCCCGCTCGCCTGCGGTGGCGTCAAAGCGTGCCTTGACCGTGGCTCTCGCCTGCGACGCCATCGCCGCACTCCGGGACGACTCCGCGACCATCTCCTCGATCGCGCCGGCCAGCGATACCGGAGCCCGCTGCGGCACAAGGAGGCCTTCAACGCCCTCCGTAACGACCTCACGAATCGAGCCTGCGTCAGTTGCCACGATAGGCAAGCCAGACGTCATCCCCTCGAGCAACGCCGTGGGAATGCCATCGGAATCACCAGTCTCCGTCTCGACGAACGGCGCCACGAAGATGTGCGCCATGTCGAGGAACCGGCGCACGCCCTCCTGCCCGTGGCGTCCCTCGAGATGCACGATGCCCCAGAGCCCACGCTCTGTGATGAGCGCGTCGAGTGAGCGCTTGTAATCTCGACTCGCCGCACTCCACTCGTCCACGTCGCCGACGATGTGCGCTTCCACCGGCAGGCCCCGCTGGCGCAGCAGGTGCACCGCCTCCACCAGGTCCAGCAGCCCCTTCTTGGGTTCGATGCGGCACACCGTCACCAGTCGTATGGTCTCGCCGGGCCCCGGCCACGTCCTGGCTCGCGCGGGGAAGCGGCTGGTGTCGATGCCGTTCGGCTTGACGAGGATGCGGTCGGGATTCATCGCGGGCGCAATGCGCAGGAGCTCGTCCCTGATCCGCTGCGAGGTGGCAATCACGATGTCGCAGGTCTGCAGGTGTAGCGGCACGACCTTCAACTCGTAGTCCTGCAGCCGATGGTCGGCGTAGCAGCTCACGCCGCGGGGCAGATCCAGCAGGGTGGCTGCCACGTAGGTCATCAGGGTTCTATCGTAGAAGAAATACGAGTGCAGGTAGTCGGGCCGGTAGCGCTCGACCATGCGGGCGAAGGTGAACGCCTGGAGGACGTTGTCGTGGGCCGTGACGGCGTCCGTCGAGAGGCCGGACGCGGCCGCCAACGCCTCCACGATCGCCTTCACCTTCTCAGGCTGGCGAGCCTGGTAGTGGGCGAAGTCGCGCAGGTGCCGTGGGCGGTGGAGCGGCATGCGGCGCTTGACGCCCCAGAGCCAGTCGAACGACGTGCCCAGTCGATCGCGACTGTCGAGCTTCGAGTAAACGAATGTGACATCCGCCGTCTCGGCGGCCAGCGAGGTCAGCTCCTGGTAGACGAACGTCTGCGAGTAGATTGGGAACACGTCGCACGCGGTGGCCATCACCTTGATCCGGCCGCGCCGTGGCCGGTGGCCCTCGAACCATAGGCGCGCCATCGTGGCCCCTTGTCCGACGCGAGCCCGCACCGCGACTGCCGCGTCCACGAGCGGACGCAGCTTCCAGCGGTTGAGCACCGCGTTGCCGAATTCGTACTCACCCGAGCGGGACAGGGCGTCGCGCTCTCGCGTGCGCTCGTCGCGCTCGCCGGTGCGTGTCGCCAGTTCGCGCGTGCGCTGATCGAGCGCTCGCTGGCTGGCCTCGAACTGCCGCTGACGTTCGGAGAGTTGCGCCTCCCAGTCCCGCCGTTCAACCGCCAGCGCAAGGTCGCTGGCCTCTCGTTCTGCCTGGTAGGCGTCTCGAGTCCGACTGAGGTCGGCGAGAGCCTCGCTCAGTGCGGCGCGGGCCTGCTGTAGCTCATCAGCCAATCGGGCGGCGTCGCGGCGGACCTCCTCTCGCTCGTGTGTCAGGGCGGACTGTTGAGCCTCGGCCCACCGCCGCCATTCCTCGTGCGGACGGACGGCATCGGCGACGGCCCGTGCCGTCTGGTCTTCGAGTTCGTTGGCGATCAGCGGCCAGAGGGACGTGCGTTGGAGCACCAGGCGGCGCAGGCTGGCGATTGCGGCCGCTGCGAGGCCGGGCGCTGCCGACACGCGCTCCAGCTCGGCGAGGAACTCCTCGATCGGGGCCGCGAGCTCGGCATATCGCCGCTCCCACGCGCTGGGCCCTTCACAGGTGGCCTGAGGCACGGCGTCGAACAGGCACTGCGCGACGGCCGGAGCGTAGAGCGCCGGAAATGGCGCGATCGTCGCGTGTGCGAACAGAGGCTCCGCGGTCTTCCCGGATCCGAGCATCAGCCCGGCACACCAAGAGAGCAGGTAGTAGGCCTGCGTCTCCGGAGGCTCCGCGATGCCCGTGGCGTGTCCGGCGGCCGCGGTTGGCACGCGCGGGTCGGGTCCATGCCCGCGGGCGATCACCGTCATCCCGTCGGCGAACAGCTGGCCGGCGTCGCGCGATGCGCTGCCGGGCGTCATGCGGTAGTACGCCAGCACGTCCGGGACCGCGGCGAACCAGGCGCCGGTGCGAGCCACGCGCTGCCACAGGTCCCAGTCAGGAGAGGTCTTGAGGGCCGGGTCGAAGCCCCCGACGTCGAGGACCAGCGACTTGCGCACCAGGCACGCGTGCACGGCGAACGCGGCACGTCGAGCCAGCACGGGAAAGAGGTCGCCCTCGGGCGGGCGGTATTGCTCGGGAAGCACGTCCCCGCTGGCCGTCACCCTCGCGTAGCCGCAGTGGACGGCCGCGGCGTGAGGCACGGCGCGAACGCGCTCCGTCATCGTCGCCAGATGGCCAGGCGCAATCCAGTCGTCGGCGTCGAGAAAGAGCAGCCATTCCCCCCGGGCGTCCTCAATACCCCGATTGCGCGCGCCCGCCTCGCCGCGGTTGGCCTGATGGACGACACGGACACGGGTGTCGCGGTCACTCCAAGCCTGCGCCCGAGCGCGGGTGTCGTCCGTCGATCCGTCGTCGACGACGATGGCCTCCCAGTCGCGATACGTCTGGGCGACAACCGAGGCCACGGCCTCGTCAATCGTCGCGCCGGCGTTCCACGCCGGGATCACCACCGAGACCATCACGCACCGCCTCCTGGGGCGATCCGTCGATAGACCTCGACGGCCTGGGCTGCGACGTGGGTGTGGCGATGCCGTTCCAGCAGCGTCTGACGAGCCGCGGCGCCGAGGCGGGCGCGCAATCCGGGCTCGGTCACCAGCCGCTCGATCTGGGCGATGAACGCCGGCGCCGAGTCGGATTCGGCGAGCAAGCCGTTGACGTCATGGACGATGAGCTCTGGCATGCCGCCTTGGTTGGACGTGACGATCGCGCGCCCGGCGGCCATGGCTTCGAGGCAGGAGTACGGACAGTTCTCCCAGAGGCTCGGCAGCAGGAAGATGTCGGCAGCAGCCACCAGTGGGCGGAGCTCCGCCAGCGGCACCGCGCCAATCCAGTGAATCGACCCGCGTAAGGTGGCGCCTGCCAGCGCCGGCAGCAGCGTCTGCTGAACGTAGTTGAACAAGTCGGCGCCGGCCAGCACGAAGGTCACGTCATGGCGCTCGAGAATGGCGCGGGCGATCTCCGGGCACAGATGAATGCCCTTGCGGCGCTCCATGCGGCCGGTGAACACCATCAACAGGCTGCGGCGGGGCAGCCCGTACTTCGCGTGCACGTCTACCTGGTCGGCCGCGGCATCGAACCATTCGACATCGAGGCCGTTGCTCACCACGTCGATGCGCCGCCGCACGCCCAGGCCGTCGCCGACTGCGTCGGCCAGGAACCGTGAGCAGGAGGTGAGGGCCGTCGCTCCGGTGATGCCCCGTTGTTCGACCGCCGAACACAGGGTGATGTCGGCGGCCCGGACATCATACGTGGGCATGATCAGCCGGGCCGGCGAATGGAACCGGACCACCGACGGGATACGCAGGCGACGCGTGAGCAGCGCGCCCTCGGCTCCGCACTCGGGCATCTCGACGACGTCGAAGGGATGGCGGGCGTGCAGTTCGCGCAAGCCGAGATACATACTCCAGGCGTTCTGCAGCCGCTGGCGTGTCCACCACAATCGATACTTCCCGAGCCCCTCGAACGCCTGCATCGCACGCCCAGTGGCCCAGTAGCGATGCACGCGCACCTCGCCGTCCGTGTCCGACCGCAGGGCGGTCGCTGCGCGCGCGCCAGCGAGCACGTGGACCTCATGGCCCAGCGCGGCCAAGGCGCGGGCGTGGTGCCACGTGTACGAGCCAATGCCGCCGAAGCCCGTCTCTGGGGGGTACTCGAACGACAGCAGGGCAATGCGCAAGGGCGTGGCGGAACGGGCGGTCATGATCGCCGCTCCGAGGTTTCGGGCCCTGGCGGTGCCGTTGCGGTCGGGCCCCAACGCCGGGCGTAGACGGCATCGTAGGGGATCAGGGGCTCTGGCATCGGATCGTCGGCGAATCGTGGCCCGCTCAGGCGTTGCGGCGGTCGGCCCCGGCCGATCAGCCGGGCCGCCACCAGGCGAGCGGCATGCGGCACCACGCCGAGCAGCAACCCGAGTGGGCGCGTGCGTAGTGCCCAGCGCACGGCGCCGCCCAGATCCCCTGCCCAGAAGGACACACCGGCGAGGTAGAGGGCGAACTGTCCTCGCGACTGCTGAATGACATCGGCGGGGAGATGCGGATGGCGCGCCGCCAAGTCCGACGTGACGTCGAGTTGCGACTGCCACATGGTCTCTCGCGCGGTGGACATGCTGTCGGGATGCCGTCGGTACGCCACCAGCACGTGCGGCACGACCGCGACGTGGTGCCGTTCGGCGACTCGAATCGCCAGATCCCAGTCTTCACAGCCCTGCCGGCCCTGCGCGTGCAGCGAGGCATCGTAGCCCCCCAGGGCGGCGACGACATCGCGGCGGAACAACGGCACGCTCGAGTTGCCGGTGAAGTTCACTTCGATGAGCTGCTGCAGCGCCTGGCCTTCAACGACCCACCGCGGTGACCGGTCGAGAATCGCACCATCCGGTGCAATCGACACCCACCAGCAGTAGACCAACCCGACATCGGGCCCGCCGGCGAGCATCCGCGCCATCTGTCGTTCGATCTTACGGACGTCCCAGACGTCGTCGGCGTCGAGCGGGGCCAGGAACTCCCCGGCACATGCTCGGATCGCGGTGTTGCGGGCGTGGGCGACGCCGGCATTGGCCTGCCGCAGCAGGCGGACGCGAGAGTCCGTGGCTGCCAGCTGCCCGACGATGGCTGCGGTGTCGTCCGTGGAGCCGTCGTCCACCACGATCAGCTCGAGTTGCGAGTAGGTCTGCTGAAGAGCGGACTGGCAGGCCGCGGCGATGTGGGCCGCGGCGTTGAACGCGGCCATCACGACCGACACGAGAGGTGGGGCACCGGCGCTCATCGTTCGAGGGCGATCGTATCGTCACGGGCCGTCCACGCCGCGCGACGCGACTGCCCGGCCAGGTGTCGAAAGGTGCGGATCGGGTGGGCGAACACCGTCGCCATCGTGGCGCGGCGTTCGGTGGGCGTCAGCAGGCCCCAGTACTCGGTCAGCGGCAGGTGATCTCGCTGCACGGCGCGGGCCATCGCCGATGCCGGCAGCCTGACCTGTCGTGCCTCGGGCGATGCCAGCCGGCGTAGCGTCTGCGCGGCCGCGGCCGCGGCCGCCCGATCGATCGGCTGAGCGGTGCCCGCCGTCGCCGCCGCGGCGGCGGTGCGCTTCAGGTCCCGCTGCCGCCGGAACACCGTGTCGGCGTCACACAGCGCCTGGATCGCGGCGGCCGCCCGCTCACCCATCGCGCGGCGTTCGTCAGGTGCCGTCGCCAGCGCCCGCCGCAGGGTGGTGGCCAGTGACTCTTTCGTCGCGTCGGCGGCAATCCACCCGGACTCGCCGTCTCGCAGCACTTCGCGCATGCCGCCGCACGGCGACGCGATCACCGGCAGGCCGCTGCGCATCGCCTCCAGGCAGCTGTACGGCAGGTTGTCCCAGCGCGACGGGACGACGGCAGCCCAGCACCGCGCGAGCACCGACTCGAGTTGTGTCGGTGTGAGGCTGCCGTGAAAATGCACCCGCGCGCGGAGGCCTGGAGGGAGGGCCTCGACCATCGCCGCGCCGATGGTTCGCCCACCAGTCACCGCCGCCGGCGTGTCCGCGCCCGCGAAATGCAATGCGGACGTCTCTGGTGCGACAGCGGCCCAGGCCAGAGTCCACTCGAGCACGCCCTTGCGCGCCTCGAGTCGGCCCACGTGGCAGACGTCGCCGACCGACCACACCGCGTCATCGCGATCGAGCGGTGGGCGTGCCTGCACGGGATACGGGATGACGGTCACCCGATCCCTGGGGATGCCATGCCGTGCGCAGGCGGCGTCGGCGACGAACGCACTGGGGCTCAGCAGCACGTCCGCACCGAGCACGGCAGCGCTCTCCAACGCCACCATCGACTCGTAGTCGGCGACACCGCGATCCCAGTCGTTGGCGGCGTACACCTGTTCGGACGACGAGTGCAGGTGCACCACGTAGGCGGGCCGTCGCGTGGGCGCGTCTTGTGCCAGCAGCCCGGCCAGCGGGGCTTCCCAGTCGGGGGCCTCGACGACGTCGACGCCGTCGCGGTCGATGAGCTGTCGGGCGACCAACCCCGCCTGCCACGCGAAGGTCGCGACCGGATTGCGCGACCTGAGCAATCCGTCGCGCGTGGTGTCGGGCTCGGGCCCGCCGCTGATGGTGGCGTCGAGCGGCACGCGGTGAACCGTGATGCGGCCGTCGGCGGACCGTGTCGTGGCTTCGGGAGCGCCAGCCCAGCGCTGAGCGACGATGTGCACGCTGTCGCCTGCAGCCGCCAGCATCGCCGCGGCACGCTGGACGTAGGTGCCGATGCCGCCGGGCGGATGCGGCGCCGGCGGATACTCCCGGCAGAAGAATAGGTGAGTCAGGCGAGGCCCCGGCCGCGTACCGATCTTATCCAGATCAGGAGTTCGGCCCGGCGTGGTCACTGGGCCGGATGCCGCACCAGATCACGAATCGGCACCGTGATCCGCCGCCCCGCCCGCCACACCCCGATATCCACCACCGCATCAGCGTCAGCTGGCCTCGCGCCCCCATATTCGTAGACCAGCAGGCTGGCCCCCGCCATCCCGGGATGCCGCGACGCAATCGGGATACGCCGCCGCTCGATGAAGCGGTCGCTCTTCAGCATCGCATGCAGCCTGGCCAGGACCGGCGTCTCGGCCTCCCGGTCCTCGACCACCACGAACTGGACGCCTTGGCGCTGCAGCAGCGCCTCGATGTCGCCGTCCGCCGTGGCGTCTCCGGCCGGCGGCGTCGCCAGCAGCTTCTCGGCCCGGAGCACCACCAGCCGCGCCGCCGGGTCGTGCGCGCGCGTGAAGAACACGAAGTAGCCGGTGTCCACGACGCCGTGATACAGCACCACGGGTTCGCGGGCGTTGGCCACCACGTACTCGGCCGCCTCCTCGTAGCCGCCGGCCCCTGAGGGGTGAACGCTCCGCACCATCCACACCTGCCAGCCGAGCAGTGCCGCCAGCCCGGCCAACAGGGGAGTCCGCCACCAGCGTCGGTGCGAGGCGGCGACCGGCGCCGCCGCCAGCAGGTAGTAGGCCGGCAGCGCGCCGAACGCGTAGCGCGCGGGCTCCACTGCGCCCAGCAATCCGGCGGTGCCACCCAGCACCGCGCCGATCCATGCCGCCAGCAAAACGCCGCGCCGCCGGTAATGCCACAGGCCGACCACGAAGCTCACGCCAACGGCGACGAGCGCGGGCCACGACAGATGCGTGCGCAGAATGAGGACGACTAGATCGGTCAACGACTGCTGCCGGGTGCCATTGACCAGGGTGGCGAGGCCTTCGCGGATGAGCGCGACGTTGGCGGGTGCGAACCGGCTGGTGAGCGCGACCAGCGACGCGGCCGCCGCGGTGCCGACGGTGGCGGTGAGCAGTGCGCGCCGGGTGGCCAGTCCACGCCACCCGAACGTGGTGCCGGCGACGATGGCGTAGACCGGCAGCGCCAGAATCGCGAGCTGCTTCGCGAACAGGCTGGCGATGGCGAGGATTGCGAACAGGGCCAGGTGGACGCGACGACGCGAGTCCCGCCATGCCAGCAACGCCGCCAACGCGCCCAGGACCAGCGCCGTCGTCGGCATCTCGGACAGCAGGTGCTGGCCGGCCCGCAGCGCCATCACGTTGGTCACGAACAGCGCCGCCGCCCAGGCGCCGGACTGCCAGTCGAAGAGCCGCCGCCCGACGTCGAACATGCCCCACGCGGCGAGCAGGAACCAGCACAGCGCGGTGAGACGCGCGGCGAATACCGACACGCCGAACAGCGCGTAGAACGGCACCACCGCCAGGTACGGCACCGGCGGGTGATGGCCGAGGGTGAGGGCAGGGTATCGCGCGAAGTAGCGTTCAGCGTAGTCGCGCAGCCCCTCGACACTCCAGACGCCGCCGTCGCGGATCAGGTCGTGGACGAAGACGCCGTTCATCATGTAGCGCGACATGTCGGCGCTCAGCATCACCGACGCGGGATCGGTGAGGCCGCGGCCGCCCAGCCATGCCGTCAGGGCCAGCACGGCGGCCAGCGCCATGCGGCGTCCCCGGGCGGACGGAGCCGTCATCGCCCCCACTCCGTGAGCGGCACCGCACCAGGCAGGCGCAGGCCCAGACGGCTGGTGGCGTAGAGGAGGAGGCCCGTCGCGAACGACACGCCGTTGCAGACGTGATGGACGAGGTGCGCGGCGAATGCCCGCGACGCAAACCAGGCGCCACGCCGTGCGGCGAACCAGCGCCACTGCGCCGCGCCCAGCCCGACGAGGCCCAGCAGCGCGAGAGCCGCCGCGGCCAAGGCCCAGGGCGCGCGCCACGCGGCCAGCAACCCGCCCAGCAGCAGATAGGTGAGAACCACCGCCCAGCGCAGCGACTGCCGCGTGTTGAGGTCGTCCACCGGCGGCCGGTACTTCAGGATCAGCTGCGTCCACGGCACGCCGCGATCGCGGATGTCGGTGACGATCGCGCCGGCCATCGTCCAGGGCCTGAGGTGCTCGCCGCGAATCGTCGCGTCGAGGCGCACGCGATGTCCCGCCCGGCGCAGCCGATAGCCGAGGTCGATGTCCTCCACCGACGGCCGCGCGAAGCGCTCGTCGAAGCCGCCGACCCCGCGAAACGCGCTGACGCGAACGGCGCCGAGCCCCGCCCAGAACGTGGACGCGTCAACGTCGCCGCGCTGGTGCACGAGCGCATGCGCGAGGTTGCGGTACTGCGACATGAAGTTGGCGGCCGGCGGCGCCTCGCCGTACGCGCCGAATACCGCCGCCACCGCCGGCTCGCGCTCCAGATGCGCACACAACGCCGGCAGCGCCGCTGGCGCCACGACGACGTCGGCATCCACGAAGATCAGCACGTCGCCGGTGGCGGCGTCGGCGCCGCGGTTGCGGGCCACGGCCGGCCCGCGCGGGCCTGGTACCTCGATCACCCGCGCGTCGGAGGCTGCCGCCACGGGCCGGCAGTCCTCGTCGGCGCCGTCGGCGACGACGACGATGTCGGCGCTCGGCAGCGAGAGTCTGGCCGCCGGCAGACTTCGTGCGAGGTACGCGAGCCGCCGGTGGAAAGGGATGATGACGGTCACGCGCACGCCGCCTCAGTCTATCCGGCGGCACCGTGGTGTCGACGGCAGACCTGCTATCCTCGCTCCGCCCCCGCTGATTGTGGCGCCCGCAGGGTCGGCGGGGCGGAATTTCCATTCGACGTCCGTCTCAGTCCTGTTCCCCCACCGGCATGCCCGCGCCTCCGCCCTCCCACCGCCACATCCAGCGCTTGCGTCGCGGCGACCACGTCGTGGTCATCGGCGCGGGACCGGCCGGCCTCACGGCGGCGTACGACCTGGCGCGTCGCGGCGAGGCCCAGGTCACCGTGCTCGAGGCCGACGACGTCGTCGGCGGCATCTCGCGCACGGTGCAGTACAAGGGCTTCCGCTTCGACCTCGGCGGGCATCGCTTCTTCACCAAGCTCGCGCCGGTCGAGGCGCTGTGGCGGGAGTGGCTCGGCGACGAGTTGATCCAGGTGCCGAGGCTGTCGCGCATCATCTATCGCGGCCGCTTCTTCGACTACCCGCTGCGGCCGCTGAACGCCCTGCGCGGCCTCGGGC
>CAYUAX010000008.1:27108-69045 GCA_964442845.1 uncultured Bifidobacteriaceae bacterium
GCTCGACTGGCACGGCCACAACGACCGCGGCCTCGGGCTGGTGAACGCCTCGCTCATCGTCGCCAGCTACCTCAAGTGGCACTACCGGCCCTACCCGGTCGAAGACACCTTCGAGCAGTGGGTCACGAACCGCTTCGGCCGCCGGCTCTACGAAGCGTTCTTCAAGACCTACACCGAGAAGGTGTGGGGGCTGCCGTGCACCGAGATCCGCGCGGAGTGGGCGGCGCAGCGCATCCAGGGGCTGTCGCTGGCCCGCGGGGTGATGAACGCCGCCGCCCTCAACAAACGGTCCACCGACATCAAGTCGCTGATCCACGAGTTCACGTATCCGCGCCTCGGACCCGGCCAGATGTGGGAGGCGTGCCGCGATCGCGTCGTCGCCGCCGGCCAGGCCGTGCACCTGCGGCACCCGGTGGCGCGGCTGGAGGTGGAGGGCGGCGCCGTGCGGCGCGTGGTGGCTGCCACCGCTGACGGCGATCGCGTGTTCGCCGCCGACCACGTGATCTCGACCATGCCGTTGCAGGGCCTCGTGCGCAGCCTGCAGCCGCAGGCGCCCGCCGCGGCGTTGGCGGCAGCCGGTGGCCTCGCCTATCGCGACTTCGTCGTCGTCGCGCTCATCCTCCGCCGCGACCGCCTCTTCCCGGACAACTGGATCTACGTGCACACCCCGGGCGTCCAGGTGGGCCGGATCCAGAACTTCGGCAACTGGAGCGCGGCGATGGTGCCGCAGCCGGGGGTCACGTGCGTCGGGATGGAGTACTTCTGCTTCGCTGGCGACCAGCTCTGGAACAGCGACGACCGCGCACTGGCCGACCTGGCGGCCTCCGAACTCGCATCGCTCGGCCTGGCCCGTCGCGACGACGTGGTGGACGCATGCGTCGTGCGCGTGCCCAAGGCGTATCCGATCTACGACGGCGCCTACCGCGGCCACCTCGACGGGATCCGTGCCCATCTCGATCCCATCGCCAACCTCCACACCATCGGCCGCAACGGGATGCACAAGTACAACAACCAGGACCACTCGATGCTCACGGCGCTGCTCACCGTCGAGAACCTGGCCGGCGCCGACCACGACGTGTGGGCGGTGAACACCGACTTCGAGTATCACGAGGAGCAGCGCACGCCGGGGGGCGGGGCCGCCGGAATGCGTGTGGTACCATCCGACCCGCGAGGCCGGCATGTCTGATCCCGCGATGGTGGGAGCCGGCGCCGTCCCTGGGGCGCCGTCGGGCCGGATCCACAAGTCCGCCCTGGGAGTCGCTTGCGGCGTCGTCGCCGGCACCGCCCTGTTCCTGATCACCGCCCTGCACGTCGGCTTGGGCATCGACGGATTGCCGCTGGAGCTGCTCGGCGAGTTCTTCGCCGGCTACGACGTGTCGTGGCGCGGCGCGCTCGTCGGCCTGGCCTGGGGGCTGGCCGTGGGCTTCGTGGACGGCTGGCTGCTGGGCTTCCTGCACAACTTCAGCGTCGCCTTCTGGACGTTCGTGATGCGGACGCGGCATGATTTCGCGGCCACGCGGAACTTCCTCGACCACATCTGAGGAGCGGTCCCCATGTCCAACGGCGCCCGTGACGATCGCCACCCGCCGCACGTCCCCTTCGAGCAGTTCAGCGAGCAAGGCTCCGGCCTGGCGCTCGGCGTGCTGGCGGCGCTCAGCCTGTTCACGGCGACGATCTGGCTGGTGATCAAGGGCGGCCCCGTGGTGGGGCCGCACCTCGGCTTGCTCGGCGCCTACTTCCCCGGCTATCGGGTCAGCATCGTCGGCGCGTTCATCGGCGCCGGCTACGCCTTCTTCCTGGGCTACGGCGCCGGCCGCGTGCTGGCGACCATCTACAACCGCATCGTCCTCCGTCGATGACGGCCGATCGGCCGCGGCCGCGGTCGGCCACCCGCGCCCTCACCGAACGACGGAAACCCGGAATGCACACGTGCCGTCAGGGCACGACGATGGTGCGCTCCACCGACGGCGCGCTCTGGCCGCAGGCGTTCACCGCGCGCGCCCGCGCGATGTAGGTGCCCGACGGCACGCCCGGATAAGCCACGCCGGCCTGCGGCGCCGGGAACGCCACCGAGAGGAAGGGCGTCGCGAAGCCGGGCGTCAGCCCCGCTTCCAGAATGGTCTGCGTGACGCCTCCCGCCACGCCCCACGTCAGCGTGACCGTCTGGCCGGACACCGTCCCGTTGAACGTCGCCGGCGCGGCCGGGAAGCTGCAGCCGACCGCGATCGGCAGATCGGCGGTGGCCGCGCTGGTGCCGTTGGCGTTGCGTGAGCGGACGCGCACGTAGTACCCGCCGCCGGGCACGCCGGCGGCGGCCAACCCGGGCCCGGCCGTCTGGAACGTGCCGACGTTGGTCGCCCCCGGCGCGTTGCCGGCTTCGAGCACGTAGCTGGTGGCGCCGGCGGCGGCGGTCCAGGTGATCGTCACGTTGTCGCCCTGGACGTTGGCGGCCAGGTTGGTCGGCGGCGCCGGCGGCAGGTTGGAGCCGGCGACGATCTTGAAGACCCGGCCGGTGCCGGCGGCGCTGGTCGTCACGTCGAAGTCCATGAAGTACAGCTCACCCGCGGCGTCGCGCGCGAACGACGCCACGCAGTTGAACGGCCCGCCGAGCTCCGCGGTATGGTCGCGGTTGTCCGAGGCCACGGCGTCGCCCGTGCCGCCGACGGTGAGGGCCACCGACCAGATCCGTCCGGCCGCGCAGTCGGAGTAGAAGTAGCGCCCCTGGTAGAACGCGCCCAGCGCCGCGCCGCGGTAGGCGTAGCCGCCGGTGATCACCTGCCCGACGGCGTGGGAGTACTCGAACACCGGCGGGGTGACCGGCTGGAAGGCCGGTGTCGCGCTGGAGTTGCTGTTCGTCGCGGTGCCCTCGAACGTGCTCCAGCCGTAGTTGCGGCCGCTCCGCCCGGCCGGCTCGTAGTCGATCTCCTCGCGAGCGCCCTGGCCCACGTCGCCAATCACCATGGCGCCGGTCGCGCCGGCGCCCAAGTCGTCGAAGCTGTAGCGCCACGGGTTGCGCAGGCCGAACGCCCAGATCTCGGGCAACGCGTTGGCGACGCCGACGGTCGTGAAGTCGGGGTTGCCGGCCGGCACCGTGTAGCCGTTGGCCGGCGAGCCCGAGACATCGATGCGCAGCATCTTGCCCAGCAGCGACGTCGGCGACTGCGCGCGGTTGTTGGGGTCGTCGCCGGCGCCGCCGTCGCCGAGCCCGATGTACAGGTAGCCATCAGGGCCGAAGGCCAGGTGGCCGCCGTTGTGGTTCGAGAAGTCCTGGACGATGAAGCCTTGCCGGCCGCCGCTGCCGTCGGGGAACTGCAGGTCGAAGCGCGAGGCTGCGTCGGCCACCAGCGGATCGCCGGCGCTGCGCGTGAAGCGCGCGATCACCGTGTTGCCGGCGCCGCTGCGGTTGGTGAAGTTCACGAACACGCGGCCGCTGGTGGCGGCGTCGGGCGGAAACGCCAGGCCGAGCAGCCCGCGTTCGTCGTCGCCGCCGGACACCACCGCTCTCAGGTCGAGGAACGGCGTGGCGCGGAAGCCGCCGTTGTGGAAGGTGAGCACCAGGCCGTTCTGCTGCACCAGGTGGACGGCGCCAGGGACCACGGGGTCGAACACCACCGCGATGGGCCGGGTGAAGCCGCCGCCGAGGAGCTGGGCGCGGAGGGGCGTCTGAGCGTGGGCGGTGTCGATCGAGCAGGCAGCCGCTGCGAGCAGCAGCGCGATCCGGACGAGCATTGAGGCCTCTCTTGGGGGGAGGCCTTGCCAGCGTAGCACGAGCCTCGCCGGGACGGGCCGCGGCCGGCGCTACGGCACGACGATCGTCTGCTCGGCCGACGCCTCGCTGGTGCCACACGCGTTCACCGCGCGCAGCCGTGCGAAGTAGGTCCCGGCCGGCACCTCGGGCACGACGAGCGAGGTGGGTGTGCCGTCGATCGGCACGACCACCGCGGTGGTGCCCGCCGCGTAGCCGACGTCGAGCTGGGCCCGCGTCGACCCCGGCGGCAGCGCCCACGCGAACGTCACCGTGCGGCCGGTCACGGTCACGGTGGTGATCTGCGGCGCCGGCGGCGGCACGGTGCAGCCGACCACGGCCTGGATCTCGTTCGACGGGCCGCTCACTCCGGCCGGCCCGACGGCCCGCACGCGGACGAAGTAGGTGCCGTCGGCGACGCCGGGCACGCTGAGCGCGGGTTCGACCAGCGGCACCACGCCCAGGTTGGTGAGCGTCGGCGCCGATCCGGCCTCGAGCACGTAGCTCGCCGTGGTGCCGCCGGCCTGGGACGCCTTCCACGTCAAGGCCACCGTGGACCCGGTGACCACCGCCGTCAGATCGGTGGGCGGGCCCGGTGGCAGCGCGTCGCCGTCGACGAGACGGAAGATGCGGCTCGCGCCGGTCCTGAAGTCGAGGTCGGTGAACGACAACTCGCCGTCGTCGTCGCGGGCGAACGAGGTGATGCAGCCGAAGGGACCGCCCAACTCCGCGGTGTGATCGACACGCCCGTCGAGACGCCCTTCCCCGCTCACCGGGTCGAGGGTGAAGGCCAGCGACCAGATCCGTCCGCTGACGCAGTCGCCGAACACGTAGCGGCCGCGCATGGCCTCCGGCAACGCCGTGCCGCGGTAGACGAACCCGCCGATCACCGACCCGCCGTCGCTGCGCGGATACTCGAACGTCGGCGCGGTGACCGGCGTGTAGGCGGGCGGTTCCACCGGCAGGTTCGGGTTGGGACTCGAGCCCTCGAAGGCGCGCCAGCCGTAGTTGCGGCCGCCGCGGCCGTGCGGCTCGACGTTCACCTCTTCCCGGTTGCTCTGGCCGACGTCGGCCAGCAGCAGGGCGCGGGTGCGGCCGTTGCCGAACTGGTCGAAGCTGTAGCGCCACGGATTGCGCAGGCCGAAGGCCCACACCTCGGCCGGCACGCCGGCCACGGGGAACGTGGGATTGCCGGGCGGAATCATGTAGCCGATCGGATCGCTGTCGGGCACCGAGACGTTCACGCGCAGCATCTTGCCGAGCAGCGACGTCGGGTTCTGGGCGTTCTGGCTCGGGTCGTTGTCGCCGCCGCCGTCGCCCAGGCCGACGTAGAGGTACGCATCCGGACCGAAGGCCAGATGGCCCCCCTTGTGGTTGGCCCCGGTTTGCACGATGAAGCCCTGCCGACCGCCGCCGGGCGCCGGCCATTGCAGATCCTTGCGCGAGGCGGCGATCGCGACGCGGGGGTCGGCCGCCGTCCGGGTGAACCGCGCGACCACCGTGTTGCCGGCGGTGTCGATGAAGTTGACGAACACCCGGCCGCTGGTGGCGGCATCGGGCGGGAACGCCATGCCGAGCAGGCCGAGTTCGCCGCCCGCCGGCGAGGTGACGGCGCGCAGGTCGAGAAAAGGCGTGGGCTGCGTGGCGCCGTTGACCACCGACCGCACCAACCCATCGAGCTGCACGACGTACAGCGTGTCGGGCAGCACCGGGTCGTGGACGATCGTGGCGACGCCGATGAAGCCGCTCCCGATCAGCTGGGCGCGCACCGCCGCGGCCGCCGGCCGAGGCGCCCCGCCTGCCAGCGTCACCGCGGCCGCCAGCAGCCAGCCGCCGACCGTTCTCGCCCAGCCCCCACGCATGTCCATACCTCTCTAACGTTTATCGGACCAGGATCGAACAGGGGCCGATCGGCGTTGTGACGGCGGTCGAGCCGGCAGGATAATGCAGGCGCCCCTGGCGCCATGAGCCGTTCGTCCCACCCGTCGTCCCCCGGACCGCTGGCGCCCCCCGAGGCGCTGTTCACCGAGACGTGCGCGGTGATCGGGGATCTGATGGCGGTCCGACCCGCCATTCTCGCCCACGCGGCCGCCGGCCGCAACCTCGAACACGCGCTGCAGCGGCTGCGCGCGGGCATGCGCAGCCACGTGTGGCACGTCGGCAGCCGGTCGTTCGACCTCGCGCCGGCGATCGCGCACTACGATGCGCGGACCCGGAGCGAGGGCCTGCACGCGCTCAACGACTGGGACGGCGTGGCCGACCGCGTCAACGCCGAGACCATCGCCGTGGACGTGCTCGACTACGTGATCCGCCAGCGCGGCGGCGAGCCGCCGCACGCCGTCACCCTGGCGGTGCTGCTCGACTACTACCTGATGTACCTGCTGGCGCTGCTGTCACTGCGCGTCTGGGACGACGGCGCCGCCGACGCCAACCTGGCGCGCCTCGACACCCTGCTCGCCGAGCTGCAAGGGCCGGCGGGCAGCGGCCAGCTTTTCTGCGACGACGCCGAGGCGCTGATGCTGGTGGCGACCGCGCACTACGAGCTGCAGGAGCACGGCTACGACCTGCTGCTGGAACGGGTGCGCACGCTGGCGCCGGAGCGGCGCACCCGCGTGGCGCTGCAGCACGCGGCGGCGATGGGCTGCCATCTGCGCTTCGGCTACGAGGCCACCTACGCCCGCGACACCATCCGCATGCGCGACGACAACATCGCCGACTATCCGTGGCTGTGTTTCGCCGTGGCCGGCACGATGGACGAGTACGTGCGGCTCACCGAGGCCGGGCAGTTCGGTCCCGAACGCGACCGGGTCGTCGAGGCCCTGCTGAACGGCCTGACGCCCGATGCCCGCGCGTTCGTCGGCGCGCCGATTGCGACCTTGCGCGCGCACGAACCCGAGCGGCTGCGTGTGCGCGAGCAGCTGCTCGGCTGGCGCGGCCGGCTGCGCGAGGAGTTCGAGGCCTTTCGGCCCACCTCGCAGCGCTATTCGCCGCTGTCGTTCTTCTTCAACTTCTCGCACAACGTGCTCAAGGGCACGGTGGTGGATGCGCTGCTGCGCCGCCTGCCGTGGCCGGTGTCGCTGAACGGCCTGTTCAGCGCGCTGCCCGACGACGCCGCGATGGCGGAGCAGAAGACGCTGCTGGCGACCACCCTGATGGGCTATGCGCGCAACAGCCCGCAGACCATCAACGGCCGGCTGATGCCGGTGATCGTCTACGACCCGTCCACCGGCCGCGAGGCCTTCGGCCACACGATGCGTCGCCTGATGGAGTGACCCATGGTCCGCCCCCGCGCCCGCCGCCTCACCGTCGCCGCCGTCGTCGCCGCGTGCCTCGCCGTCGTACCGCTGGCCGGCCAGGGGCCGGCGGGGGACTTCACGCTGGCGCTCACCGGCGACTCGATCATCACGCGGCGGCTGTCGGTGTACGCCGAGCCGGCGTTCACGCGACTCATCGACCTCGTGCGGAGCGCCGACGCGGCGTTCACCAACATCGAGATGCTGTTCCACGACTTCGAGCCGTATCCGATGAACGAGAGCGGCGGCACCTATATGCGGGCCGAGCCGGCGCTGGCCAGGGAGCTGGCGTGGGCCGGCTTCGATCTCGGGTCGCTCGCCAACAACCACACCGGCGACTACGGCGTGCTCGGCATGCGGCTCACGAAGAAGTACGTCGCCGAGGCCGGCATCGTCGCCGCGGGCGCCGGCGACAGCCTGGCCGAGGCCCGCGAGGCGAAGTTCCTCGAGACCGCCAAGGGCCGCGTCGCGCTCATCGCGGTGGCCTCCACGTTCCCCGACCATTCGCGGGCCGGGCGGACGCGCGGCGACGTGCCGGCGCGGCCCGGCTTGAGTCCGCTGCGCTTCACGACCACCTATGTGGTCACCCGCGATCGCTTCGAGCAGCTGCGCCAGGCTGCCGGCGAGATCACCGGCACGACGCCCGCCGCCGGCGACACCCTCACGTTCGTCGGCCGGCGCTTCGTCGTCGGCACGACGCCCGGCATCCGCACCGAACCGCGCGCCGAGGACGTCGGCGAGATCGCCGCCGTGGTGAAGAGCGCCCGAACGCTGGCCGACACCGTGATCGTGACCATCCACGCCCACGAGGGCGGGAAGACGCGGCTGGAGCCGGCGGAGTTCCTCGTCACGTTCGCGCGGGCGATGATCGACGCCGGCGCCGACCTGTTCGTCGGCCACGGGCCGCACGTGCTGCGTGGCATCGAGGTCTACAAGGGCGCGCCGATCCTCTACAGCCTCGGCGACTTCATCTTCCAGAACGAGACGCTGCTGCGCTACCCGGCCGACAACTACGACGACCAGCGCCTCGGCGTCGAGGCCACGCCCAACGACTACCTGAATCGCCGCTACAACTTCGACAAGTCGGGCTTCCCGGCCGACCCGCCGATCTGGGAGTCGGTGGTGGCGATGCCCCGCTACCGCGGCGGGCGGCTCGTCGAGCTGGCGCTCCACCCGATCTCGCTCGGCTTCGGCGCCGCCCGGCAGGTGCGCGGCCGGCCGATGCTGGCGTCGCCGGAACTGGGCGGCAAGATCCTGGGCGACCTCGCCAAGCTCTCCGCGCCGTTCGGAACCCGCATCAGCGTCCGCGAGGGGGTGGGCTACGTGGAGCTGCCGGCGGCGGCGACGCAGCGCTGAGACGTACGTAGGGCAGACCTTCAGGTCTGCCGAGAGGCGAGGGCATCACGGCGGCAGGTCTGAAGACCTGCCCGACGGACGGCTACCGGCGCGGCCGCGCGAACACCGCCAGGCTGGTGGCCACCCGCCGCCCGCTCGGGCTGTCCGACGACGTGTTCAGCAGAGCGTGGGTGCCGGTCGTCGGATTCTGCCAGACCATCGTGCTCGACCCGCCGCCGTCGAGGTTGATCGCGTCCCACACGCCGTGGTCGCGCACGAGCCGCGTGGCCAGGTCGCCCACCGGCAGCCCGTCGCTGGCCGGGCTGCGCTCGACGACGACCAGCGTGAGCCAACGCCGATCGCGGGAGAGGCCGGCGGCCGTGCGCGCGGTGTAGACGTCGTACCAGGAGCTGCCGGTGTCGTAGCGGCCGCCGAGACCGGGCAGCAGGGCGCCGTGCGGGTTGGCCGGACCACGATAGGTCGGAATCGTCACGACCCCGCTGGTGACGACCTGCGCCGACCCGGCCACGGCGTTCCACACCGCGCCGCGCTCGCGGACGCGGGTGCCGGCGGCGTCCCCGCGGGCGCGCTGGACGATGCGGGCGCGGTGGCGTCGATCGAAGCGCAGCGCCGGCGCATCGGGCACGAGCGCGAACGACTGCTCGGGCGATTCGAACGTCGAGTACACCACGCCATCCGAAGCGGCCAGTCCGATCACCCAGGCGTCGGCGTCGTCGGACGGGAAGGGCAGAAAGAAGTGCGCGTTGACGCCGAACTGGGCGCCCTCGCGGCGCACGAACTCCAGCGTCGGTTCGCGCGCGGCTTCGCGGGCACCGGCCGGCGGCGAGACCTTCACCCGCAGCCCGGGAGCCCGCAGGTCGATGCGGGCAAGGTGCAGCCGCAACGGACGCGGGTGGGTCTCCACGTGCTCGACGTAGCGGACGCCCTGGTAGGCGTCGACGACGCGGACGGCCGGCGCCACCGACGCCGCCGGCCAGGCCGGCAGCAGCACCACCACGAGCGCGAGGGCCGCGCGCCAGCTCGCCGAACGCATGGCGCCCAGTCTATCCACCCGAGGCTACAATCGCCGCCATGACCGTGATCCGCGCTGCCTCGTTCGTCGTGCTCGCCACGCTCGCCGCCTCGTGTGGCGGTCCGGCCACCCCGCCCGCCGCGGCGCCGGGCGCGCCGGCCGCGCCAGCAACGCCGACCTTCGACCTGGTCATCGCCAACGGCCGCGTCGTGGACGGCACCGGCGCGCCGTGGTTCCGCGCCGACATCGGCATCACCGGCGACCGCATCACGGCGATCGGCCCGCTGGGCACGGCCGCCGCGAAACAGCGCATCGATGCCGCGGGCCTCGTCGTGGCGCCCGGGTCCATCGACCTGCTCGGCCAGTCGGAGGTCAACGTGCTGGTCGACAGCCGCGCCGCCAGCAAGATCACTCAGGGCATCACCACCGAGATCACCGGCGAAGGCGTGTCGATCGCGCCGGTCAACGACCAGATGCTGGCCGACCGCAAGGCCAGCTACGACTTCTTCAAGGTGGTGCACGACTGGCGGACGCTGGCCGAGTACTTCACCCGGCTGGAGCGCTCGACCGCGGCCATCAACGTCGGCACGTTCGTCGGCTCGGGCGGGCTGCGCGACTACGTGATCGGCAAGGCCGACCGGCCGGCCACCGCCGACGAGATCGCGAAGATGCAGGTGCTCGTCGCCGACGCGATGCGCGAGGGCGCGCTCGGCGTCAGCTCGTCGCTGCAGTACATCCCCAACCGGTTCTCGAGCACGGACGAACTGGTGGCGCTGGCGAAGACCGCCGCCGAGCACGGCGGGATCTACATCACGCACCAGCGCTCCGAGGGCAACCGGGTGATGGAGTCGCTCGACGAGGTGATCGCCATCGCCGAACGCGCGGACATCGCTGCCGAGATCTGGCACCTGAAGACCGCGTATCGCGCCAACTGGGGCAAGATGCCCGAGGCCATCCGCAAAATCGAGGCGGCCCGCGCCCGCGGCCTGCGGGTCAGCGCCAACATCTACCCCTACGACCGGGCGTCGAACGGCCTCGACGCCTGCCTGCCGGTGTGGGTCCGCGAGGGCGGCACCGCGGCGATGCTCGCGCGGCTGCAGGATCCGGCGACCCGCGCCCGGGTCAAGCGCGACATGGACGACCCGAACGCCCCGTTCGAGAACCAGTGGTACGGCTCGGGCGGTCCGGCCGGCGTGATGCTCAGCTCGGTGCTCGACCCGTCGCTGCGGAAGTACGAGGGGATGAACTTCGCCGAGATCGGCACGGCGATGGGGAAGGACCCGCGCGACGCCGCCATCGACCTGGTGATCGCCGACAAGGCCGAGTCGTCGGTGATCATCTCGATCATGCGCGAGGACGACGTGGTGACGGCGATGCGCACGCCGTGGGTGTCGTTCGACACCGACTCCGGCGCCCGCGCCGAGGACGGGCCGCTGTCGGAGTCGAAATCGCATCCGCGGGCGTGGGGCACCTTCACGCGCGTGCTCGGCAAGTACGTCCGCGACGACAAGGTGCTGACGCTCGAAGAGGCGGTACGCAAGGCCACGTCGCAGGCGGCGATTCGCGTCGGCCTCACCGATCGCGGGCTGCTGCGGCCGGGCATGGCCGCCGACCTCGTGGTGTTCGATCCGGCCACCGTGAAGGACGACGCGACGTTTGCCGAGCCGAACAACTACTCGACAGGCATGCGGCACGTGTTCGTGAACGGCCAGGCGGTAGTGGCCGACGGCGTCATCACCACGGCGCGCCCCGGGAAGGCCCTCCGCGGCCCCGGCTACCGCGCCCGGTAATCGGTCACGGCGGCGGCGCGGTGAACGACACACGCAGCACCACCGGCGACGCGACCGGTTGACCGTTGGCGCGTCGCGGCGTGGCCTTCCACCCGGCCACCGCGTCCAGGGCCGCTTTGACCAGCGCGGGCGGGCCGCCGAGCGCGCGCACCTGCTGGAATTCGCCCTGGTGGTCGATGATCGCCTGCACCGCCACCCACTCGACGCCGCTGGCGTCGCCAGCGGGCCGCGTCGGCATCGGCGACGCCAGCAACTCGGCGGCGCGGTAGGCGATGGGCAGCAGGAGTTCGCGCGCGGTCTGCGGGCAGGTCGCTGGGAACACCACACGCACGCCCAGGCCCGCCTGCAGTGCGTCGACGTCGAAGATCGCCACCGTGGTGCCTGGCGGCGGGGACTGGCCCGGCAACAGTTGGCGGATTGCCGCGGCGTCGCTCTGCACCGCCGACGGGTCGGTGGTCGTGCCGCCACCGTCCACGAGCGTGATCGCCAGCGGCGGCGTGGCCGTGCCGGCGCAGTCGCGCGGGAAGGCGGCGACGACCGTGGCGGGTGTCTTCATCGCGGCTTCCGGCGTCGGCGGCGTCGCGCCGCTGCGCAGCCGGCGCGACAGCAGCCGGTACTGATCCGCGAGCAGCGCCGCGGGCGGTTCACCGAGCTCGAGAGGACCGGCGCGGAATCCGGGCGCCTGCGCGACGGTCAGCGCGTGCGCCCGCAGCTGTTCGCCGCCGAGAAACTCGTCGGGCGGCGGCGTGCCGAGATCCGGGGCGCGGCCGCAGCGCAGCCCCACGGGCGCGTACTGCTCGGTGACGTGGTACTCGTCGAGGTAGAGCACGAACGGCGTCGCCAGGCCGTCGTAGCTCACCTCGTAGTGATCAATCATCACGTCGTCGCCGGCGCGCATCGTCGCGCCGGTGCGCTTGTAGCGCACCGACTGGCCTGCCGGTCCCGTGAGCGACTCCAGGTAGTGGCGCTCGCGGCCGGGGCCGTAGCGCGGCCCGCCGCCGACCTGGATGGGATGATCCAGGTCCTTGCCGTACTCGGGAACCGGTGCCGGCCGGCACAACGGCGTGGCCGCTGCAGCCGGCGCCGGCTGCGCCGCGGCCGCGCCGGCCACCGCGCACACGGCGCTCACGGCGGCGATACGCAGGAGCTGGCGCCCAATGGCGGTCATAGCCCGCGAGCATAGCCGAATTCGCCGGGCGCCGACTCCACGGTACTATCGTCAGGACACGGAGCATGACATGTACAGATTCCACGCGGGCCTCCTGGCCTCGGCGGTGTTCGCGGCGGCGTGCTCGTCCCCGGAGCCGGCGCGCATGACCTATCCGCAGACCAAGACCGTCGATCACGTCGACACCTACCACGGCGTGGCGGTGCCCGACCCCTACCGCTGGCTCGAAGACGACACGTCGGCCGAGACGGCAGCCTGGGTCGAGGCGCAGAACGCCGTGACGTTCGCGCACCTCGAGACGATTCCGTTCCGCGCCGCCCTCACCGCGCGGCTCGAGCAGCTCTACGACTACCCGAAGTACGGCGAGCCGTTCCGCCGCGGCACGACGTGGTTCTTCGCCAAGAACGACGGCCTGCAGAACCAGGCGGTGATCTACCGGCAGACCGGCCTCGACGGCACGCCGGAGGTGCTGATCGATCCCAACACGCTGTCGCCCGACGGCACAACCAAGCTGAGCGTGTTCGCGGTGTCGAAGGACGGCCGCCGCGCCGTCTACGGCCTGTCGGTCGGCGGCTCCGACTGGCAGACCTACAAGGTGCTCGATGTCGTCACCAAGCAGCCGCTCGACGACGCCGTCGAGTGGGTGAAGGTGTCAGGGGCGGCGTGGGCCGGCGACGGCTTCTTCTACAGCCGCTATCCGGCGCCGGAGAAGGGCAAGGAACTGTCGACCAAGAACGTCAACCACCAGGTGTTCTTCCATCGGCTCGGCACGGCACAGTCGGCCGACGAGCTGGTGTTCTCGGATCCGGCCAACCCCGAGCGGTTCCACACCGTGGAGACCACCGAGGACGAGCGGTTCCTCGTGCTCACCGTGTCGGATCGCGGCAAGGGCAAGAAGGGCAACGCCGTCTTCTATCGCGACCTCACCAGCCGCGACCGCACCTTCAAGCCCATCGTCGCCGACATCGGCGACGACACCTTCAACGTCCTCGGCAACGTCGGCGACCGCTTCCTGGTACACACCGACCGCAAGGCCCCCAACGGCCGCGTGTTCCTGTTCGACCCGAAGACGCCGGCCGAGTCGGCCTGGAAAGACGTGCTGCCCGAACGGCCGGAGCCGCTCGAAGCGGTGGCTACCGGCGGCGGCAAGCTCTTCGCCACCTATCTGAAGGACGTCACCTCGCACGCCTACGTGTTCGGTCTCGACGGCACGGCCGAACACGAGATCGTCCTGCCGGGGCCGGGCGCCGTCACCGGCCTGGGCGGCCGCGACGACGACGCCGAGATCTTCTACACCTTCACGTCGTTCAACTACCCGCCGACCATCTTCAAGTACGACGTGAAGACGCGCGCTTCGTCGGCGTTCCGCGAGGTGACAATCCCGGGCTTCCGCGCCGACGACTACGAGGTGCGGCAGGTGTTCGTGACGAGCAAGGACGGCACGAAGGTGCCGATGTTCCTCACCTTCAAGAAAGGCCTGGCCCTGAACGGCGCCAACCCGACGCTGATGTACGGCTACGGCGGCTTCAACATCACGCTGTCGCCGGCCTTCAGCGCGCTGCGCGTCGCGCTGCTCGAGCAGGGCGTGGTCTACGCCTCGGTCAACCTGCGCGGCGGCAACGAGTACGGCGAGGCGTGGCACGAGGCCGGCACCAAGCTGAAGAAGCAGAACGTCTTCGACGACTTCATCGCCGCCGCCGAGTGGCTCGTCGCCAACAAGTACACGTCGCCGGCGAAGCTGGCGATGACCGGCGGCTCGAACGGCGGCTTGCTGGTCGGCGCGGTGATGAACCAGCGGCCCGACCTGTTCGCGGTCGCCGTGCCGCAGGTCGGTGTGATGGACATGCTGCGCTTCCACACCTTCACGATCGGCTGGAACTGGATCGCCGACTACGGGTCCAGCGACGACCCCGGGCAGTTCAAGGCGCTCTACGCCTACTCGCCGCTCCACAACCTGAAGGCGGGCACGCGCTATCCGCCCACGCTCGTCACCACCGCCGACCACGACGACCGCGTCGTGCCGGCGCACTCGTTCAAGTACGCGGCGACGCTGCAGGCCCGTCAGGGCGGCCCGGCGCCGGTGCTCATCCGCGTCGACACCAAATCGGGCCACGGCGCCAGCAACACCCGCAAGCAGATCGAGAGCACCGCCGACGTCTATGCCTTCGTCATGCACCATCTGGGCATGACGCCCACCTTCGCCAGCCGGAGCGCCTCGTGAGTCAGCCGACCCGTCGTGACGTGATGAGCCGCACCGCCGCCGGCATGGCCGGCCTGGCGGCCCTTGGATTACCGGACGCGCTCTGGGCGCTGCAGCCGGACGAAGAGGCGGTGACCTTCACCGACTACACTCCCGCCTTCCAGATCCAGGCCTCTGAGTCGCGGCCGCGGGTGCGGTGCGTCGACCTTCGCCAGCTCACCCAGTGGGCGACGCCCGGCGACGTGCACTACACGTTCTCACAGACCGTGACGCCGGCGGTGGATGCGGCGACCTACCGGCTGCGCATCGGCGGCTTCGTCGAGCGCCCGGTGGAGTTCACGCTGGCGCAGCTGCAGGCCCGGCGCGATCGGCGCGAGGAGGCAGTGACGTTGGAGTGCTCCGGCAACTCCACCCGGCCGCAGCGGATGTCCGGCCTGCTGTCCAACGGTGTCTGGACCGGCGTCGGCCTGAAGTCGATCCTCGAGGAGTGCGGCGTGAAGCCGGAGGCCCGCGAGGTGCTCTTCCTCGGCCTCGACATGGAGCGCGAGAAGAAGTTCCAGGCCGGGAACCGCGAGTACACGGCGCCGCACGGCCGGGCCATCCACCTGCTCGACGCCCTGCATCCCGACACGATGCTCGCCTTCGCGCTGAACGGCCAGCCCATCCCGCCCGACCAGGGCTTTCCGGTGCGGCTGCTGGTGCCCGGCTGGTACGGCATGACGCAGGTGAAATGGCTCGGCCGCATCGAGGTGCTGGACCGCCGCTACGAGGGCCAGCACCAGGTGCGCAACTACCTCAGCCTGCGGTCGGTGCCGACGCCGGACGGGCCGCTGTGGATCGACACGTCGATCTCGAAGAACCGGCTGAAGTCGGTGGTCGCGAGGGTGACGCGGCGTCGCCACGACGGGCAGTGGATGTACCGCGTGTCGGGGCCAGCGTGGGGCGGACAGACGCCGATCGCCAAGGTGGAGGTGCAGGTCGATGGCGGCGAGTGGCAGCCGGCGACGCTCGACGCCCGCCGCGCGAAGTACGGCTGGGTGCTGTGGTCGTGGGGCACGCAGAATCTCGCCCCTGGCACCCACACCTTGGTGTCGCGGGCCATCGACGCCAACGGCAAGGTGCAGCCGACCAAGGCCGAGCGGGACGCGGAGATCGCCAGCGGCCGCGAGGACAACTCGCAGTGGCCGCGCGAGATCCGCGTCGACGGCTGACGGCGCCGTTTCGCTCGTCAGCGCTGTCGGTACTGCGCTTCGAGGGCGGCGAGCCGGTCGCGAAGATCCTGGTTCTCCCGCATCAAGGACTGGGTGCGGGCCTCGAGCGCCTGGATCGCCCGCAAGGCGATGCCATCGGCGTCGAGCGTGCCGATGCGCAGCGGGTCTTCGCCGAGGCCGAATGCCGCCGAGAAGTCCTGCGCGGTCGGGCCGACGTGGCGAATCGCCGCATGCTGAGCCTTGTAGCTCCACTCCTGGATCGGCATGCCGGCCAGCTTGGCCAGTACCTCCTCACCGTCGAGGCTCTTGAACGCCTGCTTGGCGTTGACGTCGGAGACGACCAGCCATTGCGACCCGTTGATCGCCAGCTCGACGCCGGCTGTGGACCGGTCGGGCGTGTTGGTGTAGAAGCCGACGCCGCCCGCGGCGCGGACCAGGAACTGGTTGGGGATGAAGGCGGTGATGTTGCGATTGAGCGAGACGGTGGATTGGTCTCCGAAGACGAACGAGCCGTGCGCGCCCAACGTGGCTTCCGCGTTCGTGCCAAGTACCACCGAGCTATTGCCATAGGCGATGACCCGGTAGCCGAAGGCGAGCGACTCGGGGGCGTTGGCGAAGGCGCTGCGACCACCGGCCAGGCTGTTGTCGCCGTAGGCCGAGTTGTTGTGTCCGACCACCAGCGTACGCGCCCCATAGGCACTCGTGGATCGTCCCAACGCCACGCTCTGGGCACCGGCGGCGTAGGTTGACAGCCCCAGCGCCACGGCGTGGTCCCCGCTCGCAACGCTGGTCTGGCCACCTGCCAGGCTGGCGATCCCCTGCGAGGCCGTCTCGATGCCGAACGCTGCACTGGCGGTCTCACGGGCGACGGTACGGTAGTTGGCGGCGAAGCTGTAGGCACCAGAGGCCTGGGTATCCAGGTTGAACGCGGCACTGCTGCTGCCGATCTGGGCGTCGTCCCACGACGTGCCGTTGACCAGCCCGGCGCGGATGGCGGCCTTCCGCGGATGCCACATCAGCCTGACCCCGGCCCCGCTTGCCGGGATGGCGCCGGTGTTCAGCGTGCCTCCGGCGAGGAAACCGCCGTCGTTGGCGAGACTGAATGCCGCGGGAATTACCGTGCCGCCACCGCCTGTCGATGGGGCCGGCCGCGGTGCTCCGCCGGTGCCGACGCCGGGCGTGAACACGAACGGACCGGAGCCTCCGGTGCCGAGCCAGGTGCCGCTCAGCGTGGCCAGCGACATCGCTGCTGAGATCGGCTGAGCGACGCCGGCCGGCGCCGAGACGATGTTGAAGCCGAGGCCGATGCTGCCATCGGGATTCTGGAACGCCGTGCCGATCACGGAGGCCGCCCGCGCGGCCCCGCACTGATCGTCGCGGCCCTCGAGCCGATAGACGCCGCCCACCTGCGTGATGGTCACCGTGAGGACGTTGCAGTACGGCTGCAACTGCCAGCGGAAGGTGCCAATGGTCTGAGCGGACGCCGCGGATACACCGGCAGCGGCGAGGAGCACGGCAAGCGACGCGGTACGGGCCGGGTTCACGGCAACCTCCAGGGAGCCGGGCCCAAGGCACGACTCGAAGGGAGGTGCGTAGCGGGGCGAAAACGTGTCGGGGGCGACTCTGGACTAGCGACGAACGACGCGGAAGAACGCCCGCGCGATCATCGCCTCGTCGCGGCGCACCGAGAGCACGTAGTCGCCGCCGGCCAGCGACGCCGCCGGCACGATGACTTCACCGGTGGTGGCCTCGGGGGCGTCGGGGCCGGCCGGCGTGACTGCGCCGCGCCACTCCTGCGCGGCGTCCACGGCCCGCACCTCGGCCGACAGATCGGACAGCGGCGGCAGCGGGGCAGTGAGGCGCAGCACGACGCGGTCGGCGTCCGCCGGCAGCTCGGCGGTTGGCGTGGCGCCGCCGGACCGCGTGGCCGTGATCGGCAGCACCAGCGCCACGGTCACCGGCAGGGGTGGCGTGGCGACCGGTGCGGGCGTTGGCGGCGCGGGCGTTGGCGGCGTGGCGGCCTGCGGCGGCACGTCGTTGCTCGGGCCCTGGCGCGTGGCCAGCCACCAGCCCCCGACCGCCAGGACCAGCACGGCGGCCGCGGCCAGCCCGGTCGTCCATCGAGAGGACGCCGCCGTCGGCGGCGATCCCGCCGCCCTCGACGGGACGTCGGTGAGCCGGCGCACCAGCTCCAACCGCGCGGCGCGCGCCGGCTCGCCGAGCCTGGCCGCGAAGGCGGCGCGATCGGCCGGGCTCAACGCCTCGGCCAAGTAAGCGCGGGCGAGATCGTCGTCGACGTCGTCGAGGCGGGCCACCAGCCCCTGGTCGGCGAAGTACGCCGCTTCGATGGCCTCGGCCTCGGGCTGTGACAGCTGGCCCAGCAGGTAGCGCCGCAGCTCGACGTCACGCGGGGCGGTCATGCCGGCCTCCGATCGGGTGCGACAAGGGGGGACCGAGACAGCCGCGAATGCATCCCTCGAGGCGATCGCGCACGCGCTGGGCGCGCAGGCGCAGGGCGTTCGCCGACAACCCGAGCCGGGACGCCAGCCCCGCCCTGGCGTCGATTCGAGCCCGCCCAGTCGCCGCGTAGTAGGTGAGCATGAACTGCCGCTGTTCCTCGGACAGGGCCGCGAAGCACCCGTCGAAGCAGGTGAGGCGCGGCGAGTCGGCGCCGCCATCCGCCGGTGCCGCCAGGCGCCGAGTCGACGCCTCGTCGAGGGCCGTGTGGCGGGCCTCGGGGCGGCGGTGGTGCTCGAGTGCCACCAGCCGGGCGATCCCCAGGGCATAGGCGCGGATGTCCACCACGTCCTCACCGCCGGCGAGGCGCCGACCGAGCCGATCGAGCGTCTCGTCGGCGGCGAGGTCGGCCAGCGCCACGTGCCGCCACTCGAAGAAGCGGAGCAGGGTGTGCCGCAGGTCCTCGTAGCGATCGCCGGCCACCGCGGGATCGGCGTCCAGACGCTCGAGCAGCCGGGCGAGGGCGGCCGCATCGGCACTGGACGAAGGAGCGCGAACGGACATCGGAAACGGGACCTGCCGACATGCTAGCAGCCCGTCGCGGCCGCCGCGCCGCCAGGGCCGGCATCGGGCGCCGAACGCGCGTGTCACGACACGCCGTCCGGTGGTCCGCGATGGGCGAGACAGGGCAGCGGTGGGCATCTGTGCAGCTCTACCTTCAGTGTCGGCGGGCCGCACAACGTGTTGGCTGCGGGTCGAGTGCGCTGCGACCGACATGTTCGGGCCGCCCGCGTCACTCCCGGTATCGCCTTAGCGGAGGACCCTATGCACGGACGAACACTTGTGTGGGTGGCGACCATCGCCGCAGTGGTCATCGCGGGGCTGCCCGGCGGCCCGTCGTCGACGGCGGTCACCGCACAGGCCCGCGGACCGCGCGCGCTGGTCCTCGACCAGGAGGCCAGGACGCTGACCGCACTCGCGCTGCCGAGCGGCCGCGTCGAACAGACGGCCACGCTGGAGGGCCGGCCAGCCTCGTTGTTGCGCACGGCCGACGGCCAGCGGTTGCTGGTGCTCGACCGCGGCGAAGGCCGCGATGCCGGCGACAAAGGCTTCCAGGCCAAGACGCGCGCCGCCGTGACCATCCTCGACGGCCGGACGCTGGCCGTGCGGGGGCGGGTCGAACTCGGCTGGGGCCTGGCCCCGACGCCGATGCTGTCGGACGCCGGAGATCGCCTGTCGGTGGTCGGCGTGGGGTTCACGGGACGCAACGCCGCCGAGAACCTGCCCAGAGAAGTCGTCACCGTCGATCTCAACGCCGCCAAGGTGCTGTCGCGCATCGAACTGCCGCGTCCGGCCGCGGCGGTCCTGGCCACGCCCGACGGCCGCACCGCCGTCGTACTATCGGCCCGCGAGGAGCCGCGGAAGGCGCCAGTGCTGCCGGCCGAGCTGCGGTTTCTCGACGTCGCCGCCGGCACCATCACCGCCACCGTGCCGCTCGAGGGCAATCCCGGCGGGCCGGTGCTCACGCCCGACGGCCAGTTCCTCTACCTGCTCGACCGCGGCAAGCCCGACGACAACGGCGACAAGAACGTCAACGGACGCCTGCACGCCGTGTCGATGGCGACACGGGCCGTGCAGGTGACCGACGCCGGGTCGAGGCCGCTGGGACTCGTGCTCGACGAGCGCGGCCGCCAGCTGTTCCTGCTGAGTGTCAGCGCGCCGGCCAAGGGGACGAAGAACTTCGAGCGGCCCGGCGAACTGCGCTATCTCCGCGGCGGCGTGCCCTCGGCCCCCATCGCCGTGGGTGGGTGGCCCGAACAGCTCGAGGTCAGCGCCGACGGCGCCTCGTTGTATGTGAAGCGCACCAGCGGTCTGACCAGGCTGTCCTTGCCTGCCCTGAAGGTGGAGGCGCAGGTCGAGTTCCCGCTGCTGGCCACCGAGATGGCCGTCAGCCGCGACGGCCGCCGTGCGTATGTGCTGAACGGCGAGTATTTCACCACCCTGGATGCCCTGACGGGCCAGAAGGTCGAGTCGGTGCGCACCGGCCGCATGGGCAAGAAGATGTTCCTGGCGCTCAGGGTCGGGTTGGCGACCGAGGCGTCACGCAGCGAGGGCGAGCGCAAGGCGCAGCGCGAGGGCAAGTCGTCCTACACCTACACGGAGTACAGCCTGCGTGAGCCGCGCGGGACCATGGCTCTCAGGCCGGACGGCAAGGCCGTCTACGCGCTGAACAGCCAGACGTCCGACGTCACGGTCATCGACGCCGAGAGCGGCGTGATCCTGCAGAAGGTTCCGGCCGGCGGCTTCACGGTGAAGTTCATGCCGGGCGCCGGTGTGGCCCTCGTGCCGTCGGCGGACACGGTGCACGTCGTGGACCTCGCCACGCACCAGAAGCAGCCCGACCTCGTCACCGGCAGCAACGGGCAGTTCGATCAGGCCGATCTCTCGCCCGACGCGAAGGTGGCGGTGATCTCCGGCGCGGGCGGGGTGTTCATCGTCGACGCGACCAGCGGCAAGCCGGTCGGCACGATGAAGGCGTTCGGCAAGGCGGTGGACGTCGCCGTCGAGTGGAGCGGCGGTCGCTGAGCGGCGCCGGCGGCGGCGCCGTGGGAACACCTACGGGCTGTGGCCCTGCACGACGAAGCCGGCCCAGTAGTACGGGTGCGTCCACGGGCCCGACGCCGCCAGCTGGCGCTGGGCGGCGCGCAGCGCCGCGGCCGGCGACCGGCGATGGCGGAGCAGGTTGGTGTAGAAGGCGTGCATCAGCTCGGCGGTGGCCGAGTCGTCGACCCGCCACAGGCTGGCGACGACGTTCCGCGCGCCGGCGGTCAGGAACGCGCGGGTCAACCCGATCGTCCCCTCGCCTTCGAGCCGCCGCCCGCGGGCGGTGTCGCACGCGCTGAGCACGACGAGGTCGGCGGCGAGCCGCAGATCCTCGACCTCGTGCAGCCGAAGGAACCCGTCGCGGGCCCGGCCCCGCTCGTCGACGAGCGACAACACCAGCCCTGACAGCTCGGGGGTGCGCGTGTTCAGGAGACCGTGCGTCGCGAAGTGGAGGATGCGGAAGTCGGCCAGCGCCGGGCCACGGACCGCGCCGAGGTTGGCGGCGAAACCCAGCGACGCGACGACCGCCCCGGCCGGCGCGCTGTCGGCGATGCGCTCGGCCTCGAGACGCGTGAAGGGAAGCCGCACCAGCGCGCCCGCGCCGGTGCCGGTGCCGCGAAGCGCCCGGGCGAGCACGGACGGCGCCGGCGTCGCCTCCGTCGTCGGCGCCGCGGCGCTCTGAACGCGCGGATCGTCGGCGCCGAAGACCGGATCGGCGAAGACCGCCACGGCGCGCGTGGCCGGTGGCCGGCGAGTGGCCGCCACCGCCATCGCCTGCGCCGCGGCCGCCGACGGCGCGTGCACGATCTCGTGCCGCGTCACGAGCGGCGCCCGGCTGCCGCGGCCGGCCGGCAAGGCGGCGAAGGGCACGTCCTGCAGCAACCCCGGCGCAACGAGCAGCAGGCGCGTCTCCGCCGGCAGGTCGGGCAGCGGCGCCAGGATCAACGCGGCGAGGTCACGGCCGGCCGCGGCGGTGGGCGCCGGCGTCGCGGCGCCGGCGCCGGGCGGGTCGGCGAGGGTCAGGGTCTGCTGCGCCGCTGCTTCGATGACGGCGCGCCCGGCCAGTCGCACACTGCTCAGGCCGCGTCGCGACACGACCCACGCGTAGCTGTACGGCGTGCCGAGCATGTACTCGACGAGCACCGTGCGCTCGTCCAGCACCTGGCGCCGCAACGCCTCGAGCTCCAACGCCTGAGGAACGGTCAGGGCGGCGACGTCGGGCCGTTCGCGGCGCAGTCGCGCTTCGAGGACCGCCAGACGCGTCGCCAGTTCATCCACGTCGCGTTCGAGCGGCGGCCGGGCGCGCGGTGCCGCGCTGGCCAGGGCCGCGCCCTTGGCGTTCAAGGTCCGGCGGAGGCGGCGCAACTCCCGCTGGGGATCGGCAGGAGCGTTCGTGTCGGCCGCGGGCGGAGCCGCCCCGCTGTTCAGCAGGTCGAGCAGGCTGCGGGCGCGTGCCTGCTCACTGAGGGCGAACGCCCGGGCGTCGTGGCCAGCTGCGGGATCCGCGTCGTGCGCGGCCATCGCCACCTGGACCGCCGCCTCGTAGACCGGCTGCGCGGACGCCAGCACCCCGGCGTCGATGCGGCTCGACTGGGCCCGGCCGAGTGCCGACTCGGTCAGGGCGACCGCATCGGCGGCAATGCGCCCGGCGGTGTCGAGGTTCCCGCGGGCGAGCGCGGTGCGCGCCCGCACGGCCAGCAGGCGGGCGCGGGTGGGCGGATTGGCGACGAGATCGAGGTCGGTGGTGGTGAGTGCCGCGTCGGCGTCGTCGATCCGTCCGAGGTCGAGCAGCGTCTCGGCGAGCCGCCGCCGGCCGATCATCTCGCCCAGCGGGTAGCGCGACTCGACCGACAGCGTGACCGCGTTCGCGAAGTGCTCGCGTGCCTGGTCGAGCCGTCCGGCTCGCCCCGCCAGGTCGCCGAGACCGATGAGGGCCTGCGCCTGTTGCGCGCGGAACCCGCGCGCACGCCAGCGCTCCAAGCCTTCCTTCAGGAGCGGTTCGGCCTGAGCGACATCGCCGAGCGCCAGATAGGTCGTGCCCATCCGCGTCGCGGTGTCGGCCAGGCGGAGGTCGTCGGTGGGGGCCAGCGCGCGGACGCGGCGGTAGGCATCCAGCGCGACGTCCAGTTCGCCGAGGCCCTGATGCGCCAGGGCCGCCGCATTCCACCCGCTGGCCTCGAGGCGGGGATTGCCGTCCGTCCTGGCCATGGCGATCGCGTCGTAGGCGTACTCGAGCGCCCGCCCGAAGTCGCCGAGCGCTCCGCTGTTGCTCGAGAGGTCGGCGAGGAGGAGGACCATCGAGCTGCGGCGGTTGGCCCGGCGGTGCAGGGCGAGGCTTTCCTCGAACGCGGTGGTGGCGCGGGTGAAGTCGCCGATCGAGCGGGCATCGATGCCGATGCTGCGCAGCGCCCGCGCTTCGCCGTAGTCGTGCCCGATGGCGCGATAGGCCTCGACTTCACGCAGGGCGAGCTCGAGCGCGCCGGCGCGGTCGTCGAGCCCGTTGGCGATGAACCCCAGCACGGTCAGCGCGTGGGCGACACCGACGCCGTCATCGAGCGCCTCCCACTCGGCGAGGATGGCGGCGTATTCCTGCCGTGCGCGCGGCAGATCGCGCGGCTGCGAGCGGATGAGTCGCAGCGCCGCGGTCTGTCGCTGCAGCGTCCGCGCCCGGCGTTCGTCCAGCGCCGAGGCCGCTCGCAGCGCTTCGACGCGCAGGTGATAGCGGCCGTTCGGCGGGCTGCCCGGCATCGTCCGCACTTCCAGCCGGTGCCGTCCCCGGCCCGCGGCTACGATCGCCGCCGGGTCGTCGCCCCACTCGCCGTACTCGTATTCGTAGACGACCGCGCCGGTCGGATCGAGGATCACCGGCAGCACGTCGATGCCCTGCTGGTCGATGGCGACGGCGAAGTAGTCGCCAGGCGCCAGATCGACGACGTAGCGATGCACCTCGCCGGCCGTCATCGGTCGTTCGTGGCGCGCCCCTGCGAGCAGGAGTGGTCCGTCCTGGCGGGCGCTGCCAGCGGTGGACGACAGGCCGACGGCGACGAGCGCTGCCGCGACCCGGCCGAGTGGACGCTGTGTCGACGTGGGAACCATCGGCGGGAAGGATGGGGTAGCGACGGGCCCGCAGCGCACCACGTCGGCCGGATTATAGCGAGCGGTCGGACGCCGAACCAGACGGTCCGCCGTGGACGCGCCGGCCAGACACGGTTCACCCGGGGCTGCTAGGATGCGACCCATACCCGTGGCCCGAGCGGATCGTTCGACACCGTCGCGACGACGGCGGCTGCCGGCCGTCGTCCTGAGTGTGGCGTGCCTCGCTGCGGCACTCAGCGCCCAGACGGCCGGTCCAGGCGCCGGCCCCCGCGCGGCCGGAGTCGACACGCCGCTGTCGCCCGGCGAGACGGTGGACCTGGAGATCGCGCCCGGCGCGGTCGCCACGGCGCGGCTGCCACTCGAGGCGGGGGACTTCGTCGCCGTCGTCGTCGAGCAGCGTGGCGTCGACGTGGCCGTGACCCTCCGCGCGCCGGACGGCGCGGCCCTCGTGACGCTCGACGCGATGGACGACGAGTTCCGGCCCGAGCATCTCGCCGCCATCGTGCCGGTGGCCGGTGCCTACGCCGTCGAGGTGGCCGGCGTGAAGCCCACCTCGGCCGGCGCCTATCGCCTGCGCCTCGATGCGCGCCGGCCGGCGACGGCCGCCGATCGCGCGGCCGTCGAGGGGCACCGCGCCTTCGCGCGGGCCCGCAAGCTGCGCGATCCCGGCAAGGCGGCGACGTGGCCGGAGGCGGTGGAAGGGTTCACCATCGCGCTGGCGCGCTTCACTGAAGCCGGGGACGCCACCGGCGTGGCGAAGACGACGCTGGAACTCGGCATCACCGAGAACTACCTGTCGAAGCCGGAGGCGCTCGAGCGGGGCCGCGCCGCCGTGCAACTGGCCCGTGAGACCGGCGAACAGGGCGCGCTGGCGCGCGCGCTGCGACTGGTCGGCAACATCCTGGTCGGGCGCGGCGACTATCCCGCCGCCAGCGAGGCGCTCGACGAGGCGTGGGCCGTGGCGGCGGCACTCGGCGCCCGCAACAGCGAAGCGCGCGGCTTGAACGACGCGGCCATCGCCTATCGCCGCCGCGGCAATGTCGAGCACGCGGTCGATCTCTACGAGCGCGCCCTGGCCCTGGCCCGGGCGACCGCCGACGGCCAGATGGAAGGGCTGATCCTCAACAACCTCGGCGTCGCTTACAAGACGCTCGGCGAGGTGGATCGCGCGCTGGAGTTCTACGAGCAGGCGCTCGCGCATCGCCGCGCCGCCGGCGACACCCGCTCGCAGTACCACGCCCTCATCAACCTGGCCATCGTCCGCCGTGGCCGTGGCGAGTTCGCCGCCGGCCGCGCCCACGCCGAAGAGGCGCTGGCGATCAGCCGCGCCATCGGCGACGGCGTACGGGAAGCCGGCGCGCTCAATGCGCTCGGCCAGGTGCTGTCGGCCAGCGGCCGCCATGCCGACGCGCTCGGGCCGCTCGACGAGGCGCTGCGCCTCGCCACGGCGCTGCCCAATCGCGACGAAGCCGCGATCGCCATGACCGCCAAGGGCCGGGCGCTGCGCGCGCTGGGACGGCTCGACGAGGCCGCGGCGGTGCTCACCGAGGCCCTCGCCGAGTCCCGCCGCGTCCGCTTCCCGGTGTCCGAGCGCGACGACCTCACCGAGCTGGCGCTGCTCGAGCGCGATCGCGGCGACCTCGCCGCGTCAGCGCGCTACCTCGAGGCGGCAGTGACCATCGACGAGACGATGCGCTCGAACATCACCAGCCCCGAGCTGCGCGCCTCGTTCGTCGCCGCGGAACTCGACCGCTACGAGCTGTATCTGGATCTGCTGCACCGGCAGCACCGGGCCGACCCCACGGCCGGCTTCGATGCTCGGGCGCTCCAGGTGAGCGAGCGGGCGCGGGCTCGTGTGCTGCTCGACGGCGTGCTCGACGGCGGCGTCGACGTGCGCGAAGGCGTGCCGCCGGTCCTGCTCGCCGACGAGCAGCGCCTGCAGAAGGCGCTCAACAGCGCCTCGGCGCGCCTGTCCGCGGCGTTGGCCGAGGGGGCCGGCGCCGGCCCGGCCGCGGCGGCGCGGCAGGCCGAGGTCGAACGGCTGTCGGCGGAGTACGCGAGGCTCCAGACCGACATCCGCCGGCAGAGCCCGGCCTACGCCGACCTGGTGCGGCCGCAGCCGCTGGCGGCCGACCGCATTCAACACGAGGTGCTCGACGCCGATACCGTGCTGCTCGAGTTCGCGCTCGGCGAGTCGCAGAGCTGGCTGTGGGCCGTGACGCGCGAGTCGCTGGTCGTGCACGCCTTGCCGGGCCGGGCCGAGATCGATCGCCGCGCCCGCCGCTGGTACGAGCAGCTGGTCGCCCGCCAGCCGCGCGACGGCGAGACCGAGGTGGCCTACGCGCGGCGGGTGGCGGCGGCCGATCGCGACCGCGACGGCAGCGGCCAGGCGGTGAGCGATCTGCTGCTCGGTCCGATCGCCGCCGAGTTGACCGGCGCGTGGCGCGACCGCCGGCTGGCGGTCGTGACGGCCGGTGTCCTCGACATCCTGCCCCTCAACGCCCTGCCGGCGCCCCGCCTGTCGGCCGTGGCGCCCCGCCCGCGCCAGCTGCTGTCGGCGACTCACGAGATCGTCCGTCTGCCCTCGGCGTCGGTGCTGGCGGCGCTGCGCCGCGATCGGCGCGGCGACCCGCCGCGCCACACGTTGGCGGTGCTGGCCGACCCGGTGTTCGAGCGCGCCGATCCGCGCGTCGCCCGCCTCGAGCGCACGGCGCCGCCGGCCGCGCCGCCCGCGACGACGCCGTCGGCCCTGGTGTCACGCAACGCCCTGGGCCGCGCCACGATGCCGCGGTTGCCGTTCACCCGCGACGAGGCGGACGCCATCGCCGCGCTGGCGCCGGGCGGCGCGGTGTTCAAGGCCACCGGCTTCGACGCGACGCGCGACGCCGCGCTCGGCCGCGCCCTGCGCGACTACCGCATCGTGCACTTCGCCACGCATGGCGTCGTCGACAGTGCCCGTCCGGCGCTGTCGGGGCTGATCTTCTCGCTGGTCGACCGCCGCGGCGGCTACCGCAACGGCTACGTCCGCCTGCACGACATCTACAACCTGCAGCTCAACGCCGAACTGGTGGTGCTCAGCGCCTGCGATACGGCGCTCGGCGCCGACATCAAGGGCGAGGGCCTGATCGGCCTGGCCCGGGCGTTCATGTACGCCGGGGCGCCGCGCGTCGTCGCCAGCCTGTGGGCAGTGAACGACTCGGCCACCGCCGAGTTGATGTCGCGCTTCTACCGCGCGATGCTGCAGCGCCAGCTGCGTCCCGCGGCCGCGCTCCACGCCGCGCAGCGCGAGATGCAGGCCAGCACCGAATGGCGCGATCCGTATTACTGGGCCGGATTCACGCTGGTCGGCGACTGGCGCTAGCGCACCGGCCGGCTACGACGCGACGTAAGGGATCGTCTGCGGCCCGTGCGGCAGCACCGCCAGGGTGGCGTTGGCGCCGGCCTCGCCCAGGGCCTGGCGCACCGCCATCGCGACGTCGGTGACCGGCTCGAAGTGTGCCGCCCGCAGCTGGTCGTGACTCAGGCCGCCGGCCTTCACCAGCACCCGCGCCTTGCGCTGGATGATCGCCTGCACCTGGACCTGCCAGGCGTCCTGCTCCGCGAACCCCGGCGCCTCGACCATCTCCAGCAGCTCGGCCGGCGATCGCCGCTCGCGCAGCAGCCGCCCGTACGGGCCGTGGTCGGGGATGCCGTCGCGGCACTCGACGGCGCAGACGATCGTGCCGCCCTCCTTGACGATGCCGGCGGCGGCCGACATGCCCTTCACCGCCTGGTAGAGGTTCTGATCGAGCGGGTAGCCCGAGTTGGTGGTGACGACGACGTCGAACGGCGCGTCCACCGGCCGCATCGACACCCGCTTGACGTGGGCGCAGGCGGCGGCGTGCTCGGCGAACAGCTCGCCGGCGAACACCTTGGTGATTGCCTGATCGCGGTTGAGGGCGACGTCCACCGCGAAGTGCACGCCGGTCATCCGGGCGATGGCCCGCACGTCGTCGTGCACCGGGTTGCCCTCGGTGATGCCCCACGTCGCCTTCGGGTGGCCGATGTGGCGGGCGTCGTGCAGGACGAGCGTGGTCGCCAGACCGGCCAGGCCGGGCGCCACCATCTTCGGGCCGCCGCTGAAACCGGCGAAGAAGTGCGGCTCGACGAAGCCGGTCGTGATGCGGACGTCGGCGTCGAGCCAGTGGCGGTTGAGCCACACCGGAACGCCCGAGGGCGTGGTGCCGGCGAAGGCCAGCGACGCCTCGTCGCGGGCATCGTGGTTGACGACCCGGTAGCGCTCGACGATCGACGGCCCGAGCATCCGCGCCAGTTCCTCGGGCGTGTTGGCGCGATGGGTGCCCGTCGCCACCAGGATCGTGACGTGCTCGGGCTTGTGCGACGGCATCGCCGCGAACAGCGCCTCGAGCGTCAGCGCGCGCGGCTGCGCGCGGGTGATGTCGCACACGGAAATGGCGACGCGGTGGCCGGCGCGCACGAGGGCCGACAGCGGCGGCCGGCCCACCGGCTCGGCCAGCGCCGCGGCGAGCGCGGCGGCGGGGTCGGCCAGCGCCGGCTCGTGGCGCGGCGTCACGACCTCGGTGCGGTCGTCGGGCAGATCGACGCCGAGGCCGTCGCTGCCGTAGTCGAGCTGTACCCGCATGCCTCAGCGTCCTCTCATGGGATCGTCGGCGCCGCCCGCGAGGTCGGGGTCGGCCAGGAACTCCATCGTGTGCCGGATCGCCACCCGGTGGCCGGCGGCGGCCAGGGCGGTCTCGAGCTGCGTGAGGCAGCCGATGTTGCCCGAGACGACCGCGGTGACGCCGGTGGCGGCGATCGCGGCGGCCTTGCGCCGGCCGAGTTCGGCGGCCAGGGCCGGCTGCTCGATGTTGTAGAGCCCGGCGGAGCCGCAGCAGACACCGGCGTCGGCCAGCGGCACCAGCACCAGCCCGGCGACGCTCTCCAGGAGACGGCGCGGCGCCGCGGTCACCTGCTGGCCATGAGATAGATGACAGGCGTCCTGATAGGCCACTTGGCGGCCCGTCCGCATCACCAGCGGCGTCCGCAGGCCGAGAGCGTCCAGGTACTCGGCCGCGTCGACCACCGGCACGTCGCCGGGGTGTTCCTTCATCCACGACCCGCAGCCGGCCGCGGTGGTCACCACCGCGTCGACGTCGGTGGGGAAGCCGCGGCGATGCGCCGCCGCCATCCGTTCGCCTCGCGCGAGCACGCCGCTGTGTGCGGCCAGCGCCCCGCAGCAGCCCTGCCCGGCCGGAATCGCCACCTCGACGCCCTGGGCCGCGAGCACCCGGGCCGCGGCGGTGGTGATCGCCGGCCGCAGCACGTCCTGCACGCAGCCGGTCATCAGCGCCACGCGAGCGCGGCGCGTGCCCTGCGCCGGCACGACCGGCGGATGCGTCGCGGCCGGCGGGACGCGTGCCGGCAGCAGGCCGAGCATCGCGCCGAGTGACGCCGGCAGCAGGCCGGCCAGCGGCCGCGCCAGGCGGCCGGCGGCCAGGGCGGCGCGGAACCGGCCCGGCGAGGCCATCACGTGCAGCAGCGCGGTGAGCCGCGCCTTCGTCGCCGCGGGTCGCGCCGCCACCAGCCGCTCGCGCATCGGCGTGATCAGCTCGCGATACGGCACCCCGGACGGACAGGCCGACTCGCAGGCCAGGCAGCCCAGGCAGCGATCGAGGTGCACGGCGGCGTCGGCCAGCGGCAGCGTGCCCTCGAGCACCTCTTTCATCAGCACGATGCGGCCGCGCGGCGAGTCCATCTCCTCGCCGAGCACCTTGTAGGTCGGACAGGCCGGCAGACAGAAGCCGCAGTGCACGCACGACGACACCGCCGCGGCCATCGCCGGGCCGTGCGCGCCGAGCGTCGCAACCGGAATGCGATGATGCATGGCTACACGAAGCGCCCGCTCGGGTCGAGCGTGCGCCGCACCCGCTCGTCGAAGAGGTTGCCACAGCCGGCGCCGAGCACGTGGCCACACTCGGCGCCGCGCACCACCACGGCGCGCGCGCCCGCCGGCAGCGCCGCCTCGATCTCGGCCACCGGCTGGGTCGTGGCCAGCAGCACCGCGGCGCCGCCGCAGATCACCCGAAGACGGCCGGCGCCCGCCAGGGCGGCGTGGACGGCGACGAGGCGGCCGGGTGTGGCGCTCACCTTGATGACCGTGGCGGCGGGGGCGGCCCACGCCAGGTCGGCGGCGTCGCTCCACACCTGCGCCTCGGCGTCGCCGTCGAGCTGCTCGACACGGGCGCCACCGGTGACGCCCGCCGCGCGATCGAGGCGCCCTGGCAACGCCGCGGCAGCGCCGGCCAGCCGCGCCCATACGACCGCCTCGGTCAGATCCGCGTCGAGGGCGTCGAGGTCGGGGACGCCGGCGTACACGCGGCGGAACACGTCGAGCGCGCCGGCGACCGACGGCGCCATCACGCGCAGCGTGGCGCGGGCTTCGGGCGCCGGGAACACCTTGAAGGCCACCTCGGCGACGACGCCGTACCGGCCCGCGCTGCCGACCACCGCGTGGTGGAGCAGGAAGCCGGCGGCGTTCTTCACCACCTGGCCGCCCGAGCGAATCAGCCGGCCCTCGCCGTCGACGACGGCAGTGCCGATGACGAAATCCCGGATGCCGCCGTAGCGCAGCCGGCACGAGCCGCTGAAGCCGGCCGCGACGGTGCCGCCGATGGTGGCGCCCTTGCGGGCCAGCGGCGGATCGAAGGGCAGGTACTGGCCGTGCTCGGCGAGCACCCGCTGCACGTCGCGGACCGGGGTGCCGGCCAACGCGGTGACGACGCACTCGGCGGCGTGGTAGCCGACGATGCCCGACAGGGCGCGGGTGTCGAGCGTCGTGCCGTCGCGGGCGGCGACGCGTTTCGACCCGGCGCCGCGGATGCGCAGCGGGCCGGGGCGCGACGCGGCCACCGCCTGTTGGAGTTCGTCGAGCGAGCGCGGCGCCAGCGTCACGACGCCGCCAGCATCTTTCCGCGGTTGGCCAGTTGCCGGTCGTCCACCGACTGCCGCACCCGCTGCATGAAGGCCATGTCCTCGGGGCGGTACATCTCGGGCAGATAGGCCTTCTTCTCGAGGCCGACGCCGTGCTCGCCGGTGATCGAGCCGCCCAGCTGGATGCACAGCCGCAGGATGTCGCTGGCCAGCGCCTCGGCGCGGTCGAGCGCGCCGGCCTCGCGGCCGTCGTAGAGGATGAGCGGGTGGAGGTTGCCGTCGCCGGCGTGGAACACGTTGGCGACGCGCAGGCCGTGGCGCGCCGACAGCGTCTCGATGGCGACCAACGCGTCGCCCAGCTTGGTGCGTGGCACCACGCCGTCCTGCACGATGAAGTCGGGGCTGAGCCGGCCCACCGCCGAGAAGGCGCATTTGCGGCCCTTCCACAGCAGGGCCCGTTCCTCGGCGGTGGTGGCGACCCGCACCTCGCTCGGCCGCGACGCGTCGAGCACGGCCATCAGCCGGGCCAGCTCGGCCGCCGTCTCCTCGGCGTCGCCCTCGAGCTCCACCAGCAGCACGGCGGCGGCGTCGCGCGGGTAGCCGGCGTGCACGGCGGCTTCGGCGGCGTCGATGGCCAGCCGGTCCATGATCTCCATCGCCCCCGGCAGCAGGCCGGCGGCGATCACCTGCGTCACGGCGTCGCCGGCGCCCTGCAGGGAGGCGTAGGAGGCGAGCACAGTGCGATACCTGGCCGGGCGCGGAATGAGCCGCACCGTGATCTCGACCGCGACGCCGAACAGCCCCTCGGAGCCGACGAAGAACCCGGTCAGGTCGGGCCCGGCGTCCTCGACGCTGTCGCCGCCCAGCCGCACCACCTCGCCGTCGGGCAGCACCACCTCGAGGCCGAGCACGTGGTTGGCGGTCATGCCGTGGCGGAAGCAGTGCGCCCCGCCCGAGTTGAAGGCGACGTTGCCGCCGATGGTGCAGACCGACTGACTCGACGGATCGGGCGCGTAGTAGAGGCCGTGCGGTTCGGCCGCCGCCGAGATGTCGAGGTTGATGACGCCCGGTTCGACGACCGCCAGCCGATCCAGCGGGTCGATCCGCAGAATCCGGTTCAAGCGGTTAAGGGCGATGACGATGCCGTCGTCGAGCGGCACGGAGCCGCCCGAGAGACTCGTTCCCGACCCGCGCGCCACGAACGGAACTCCGGCGGCATGACACAGCCGCACGGTCCGGACGACCTCGTCCCTCGACTCGGCCAGCACGACGGCACGGGGGCGGGCCCGAAACGCGGTGAGGCCGTCGCTCTCGTACGGCGCCAGCACGGCCGGGCGGGTCAGCAGCCGGTCGGGCGGGTAGATCCGTGCGAGATCCTCCGAAAAGTCGCCCATGAGCGCGCGACCACTATAAATCGATAATTCATCGGCCTTCGCCCCGAGCCGCCTGTATGATGGCGCCCGACGCCGCGGCCTCCCCCCGCGGCGGCGTGGAGGATTCCCCCCGCATGTGGCAGCACAACTACGAGCCGCTGGGCGACAGCCTGGCCCTGTCCGCCCCGGTCGCCGCGCTGCCCATCGTGGTGCTCTTCCTGATGCTGGGCGTCTGGCGGGCGCCGACCTGGAAGGCGGCGCTGAGCGGGCTGGTGACGGCCCTGCTCGTCGCCGTCGCGGTCTACGGCATGCCGGTGTCGCTGGCCCTGGTCTCGACCATTTACGGCGCCGCCTACGGCCTCTTCCCAATCGCCTGGATCGTCTTCGCCTCGATCATGCTCTACCGGCTGGCGGTGGACACCGGCAAGTTCGAGATCATCAAGGACTCGGTGGGCAGCCTCACCGACGACCGCCGCCTGCAGGCGATGTTCATCGCCTTCTCGTTCGGCGCGTTCATCGAGGGGGCGGCCGGGTTCGGCGCGCCGGTGGCCGTCTCGGGCGCGATGCTCGCCGGCCTCGGCTTCAACCCGTTCTACGCCGCCGGCATCTGCCTGCTCGCCAACACCGCGCCGGTGGCCTTCGGGTCGATCGGCATCCCGGTGACGACCCTGGCGGCGGTCACCGGCCTGCCGGTGATGCCGCTGTCGGCGATGGTCGGGCGGCTCTGCGCGCTGGTCTCGATCATCATCCCGGGCTACCTCATCGTCGTGATGGCCGGACGGGCCCGCGCGCTCGAGGTGCTGCCGGCCATCGTCGCCTGCGGCGTGAGCTTCGCCGGCATGCAGTTCTTCGTCTCGAACTACATGGGCCCGGAACTCACCGACATCCTCAGCTCGCTGACCTGCATCATCGTGATGGTGGCGGTGCTGAAGCTGTGGAAGCCGCGCAACATCATGCGCCTCGAGGGCGACACGCCGGTGACGACCACGAAGCTGAAGCACTCAGGCGGCGAGATCGTGATGGCCTGGGTGCCGTACCTGATGCTGGTGGTGTTCGTCCTGCTCTGGGGCGAGAGTTCCATCAAGCCGCGCATCAACGCCCTCGGCGACTCGCTGCTGCCGGCGGCGCTGCCGACCGTGCCGGCCAGCGGCCTGGTCGCCACCCGGCTGATGGTGCCCGGGCTGCACAACCTGATCGAGCGCATCCCGCCGGTGGTCGCCCCGCCGGCGCCCTACGCGGCGCTCTACGAGCTGAACTGGCTCAGCGCCTCGGGCACCGCCTGCCTGTTCGCGATCCTCGCCACCGCCGTCGTGCTCCGGGTGCGGCCGGCCGGCGTCGTCAGGATCTACGTCGACACCTTCAAGCAGTTGAAGCTCGCCCTGTTGACCATCGCCTGCATGCTCGCGCTGGCCTACGTGATGAACTACTCGGGGATGACCTCCACGCTGGGCCTGGCGCTGGCCGCCACCGGCGTCGCCTTCCCGTTCTTCAGCGCGGTGGTCGGGTGGATGGGCGTGTTCCTCACCGGCAGCGATACCTCCGCCAACGCGCTGTTCGGCAACCTGCAGGTGGTGACCGCCAACGCGCTCGGCTTGAACCCCGTGCTCACCGCCTCGGTCAACTCGGCCGCCGGCGTCATGGGGAAGATGATCTCGGTGCAGAGCATTGCCGTGGCCGTGGCCGCCACCGGCATGACCGCCGACGACGAGAGCCGGTTGTTCCGCTTCACCATCAGGCACAGCGTCGCGCTGATGCTCGTGATGGGCGTCGTCGCGATGGTGTTCGCCTACGTCGTGCCCGGGCTGGTGCCGGTGGTGCCCGCCAAGTAACGCCGTCCACGCCGTCGATCACGTAGCGGACGAGCGGCCGTGGCCTGGCGACGGGCAACGCCCGGCGGTGGAGTGCGCCATCGCCGCCGGGCGTAAAATGGCCGGACCTCATGAAAGGGACCGAGTTCGACGAACTGGCGTTCTTTGCCGCGCTCGGCGCGAGCGGCGCCCGGGCGTTGCTCATCGGCCGGCGGGCGCTGGTCGTGCTCGGATTGCCCGTGCTGACGGCCGACTACGATTTCTGGATCCACATCGACGACATCGAGTGCTTCAATGCGGCCGCGGCGCCATTCGACCTGATGCCGACCCGAGGCCCCACGGAGGCGCGCCGGCACGGCCGCTACGCGCTGGAGAACGACGAGCACGTCGACGTGCTGGTGGCACGGGCCGTTCCGACCACCGAGGGACAACGCGTCGATTTCGACGGTGTGTGGAGCCGTCGGCGCGCCTATCCTTTGACGCCCGCGATATCCGTCGTGCTGCCAGCTCATGCCGACCTGATCGCGACCAAGCGATTCGCATCACGCCCGAAGGACTTGGAGGACATCCGGCTGCTCCAGCTCCTCGAGGGTGAGGGCGAGTCATGAGCGCGGATCACGCCGCACGGCTCGCCAGGATTGCCGCGGAGGCCGAACGGTCGTTCTCGCCGGACGCGGCGGCCGCATATCTGGCAGCGCCGATGTCGGAGTCCGAGCGCAACGACGCGCTGGCGTTGATTCGGTGGTTCCGGCGCCGATATCCAAGCGCAGCGGAGCGTCTCGCCTACGTGCGCCGAGCGAATCGGCGGTGGCGCCGCGACCGCTGACCCAGGCCGGCAGCGGGGCGGCCGGCGGGCGTCAGGGTCGTGGCAGCTGCGATGACATCGTCGGGGCGGCCGGAGCCGCGTCGCCGGGCGCCTTCTCCCAGGTGTACGGCCGCTTGGTGACCCATTGCTCGAACCAGGCCAGCTCGACGTTCACCTTGAACAGCTCGTGGCGCAGCTCCTGCCAGCCGTGGGGCTCGCGCGGGGCGCGGTAGAGGTGCGTCGGCACGCCCAGGCTGCGCAGCGCGCGGAACATCTCCACCGACTGCGGCGGCGGCACGCGGATGTCCTCGTCGCCGACCAGGAAGATCGTCGGCGTCTTCACGTTGGCCACGTACTTGAGCGGCGAGTGCTCCCAGTAGACCTCGATCGGGGCGTTCTTCTGCCACGGCGTGCCGCCGAACCACGGCGTGCGGTAGGTGCGCACGTCGCTCTGGGCGTACATCGACGTCCAGTTGGCGGCGCCGGCACCCGACGCCGCCGCCTTGAAGCGGTCGGTGAAGGTGATGAGCTTGTTGGTCATGTGGCCGCCGCCGCTCCAGCCCATCTTGGCCAGGCGGTCGCCGTCGGCCAGGCCGCGGGCGATCAGCGCGTCCACGCCGGTCATCACGTCGAGGTGCGCGTTGACGAAATAGTGGCCGACCATGTCGCGCAGGAACGGATCGCCGTAGCCGGTGCTGCCCCGGTAGTTGGGCTGCAGCACCGGGTAGCCCTTGGCGGCCAGCACCTGCGTGTAGTTGCCCCACCGGCCGAAGCCGAACTTGTCCGACGCCTGCGGCCCGCCGTGCGTCTGCACCACCAGGGGGTAGCGCTGCCCGGCCTGGTAGTCGAGCGGGTAGAAGAGCAGGCCTTCCACGGTGACGCCGTCGGCGCCCTTCCACTCGATTTTCTCCTGGCGCGGCAGACGGAAGTCCTTCGCGTAGCGGTCGAAGACGTGGCTCACCTGGGCGAGCGTGCCAGTGGTGGTCGTGAAGACGTCGCCGGCGTTGGCCGGATCGTCGCGGGTGAAGACATGGCGGCCGTGCTGCGGCACGTAGGTCCACCCGCCGATGGCGTGGTTGCCGGTGGTGAGCGCCTTCGGCGCGCCGCCGGCCAGCGGCACCTCGACGAGCTGGCTGTGCACGCCCATGTTGGCGATGACGAAGATCGACCGCCCGTCCTTCGCCCAGGCCGCGTCGGTGATCTCGTGGCCGACGGCGCTGGTGAGATCCCGCGCCGTGCCGCCGCCCGCCGGCATCACGAACAGATTGGCGTTGTAGTAGGTCTCGAAGCGCTCGTTCGACCCCGACACGAACAGGATCTGCGAGCCGTCGGGCGACAGGCTGGCGCCGCTTTCGGCCACGGTGTTCGTCGTGAGTGCCACGGCGTTGCCGCCGTCGGCGTCCATCACCCATACCTCGCCGCGTTCGGCGTCGCCGAGCACGGTGCTGGGGGCGCGATGGTGGGCGATGCGCCGGCCGTCGGCCGACAGTTCGTAGTTCAGGATCGAGAAGTCGCCGGCGGTGACGCGGCGCTCGGCGCGGCTGGCCACATCGATCTGCCACAGGTGGCGCATCGGCAGGTTCTCGTCGAAGGCGTAGACGTCGTCTTTGGCCTTCTCGCGGGCGAGCTGCTCGGCCGACTTGGCGTCGTCGGCGGTGAAATAGACGTAGCGGCCGTCGGGCGACCAGCTCGGATTGCCGGCCGCGGTGGCGTGGGTGGTCAGCGCCCGGGCCTCGCCGCCGGCCGTCGGCAACAGTTGGATCTGCGCGGTGTCGGCGCCGTCGCGGCGGCTCACGAAAGCGATCCACTGCCCGTCGGGTGACCAGCGCGGTTGCGTCTCGCCGAACTCACCGGCGGTGAGCTGCACGGTGCCGATGCCGTCGAGGCCGACCCGCCACAGGTGGCTGATCCGCTTGTTGGCGGCCCAGTCCGCGTCGCCCTGCACGTAGACCACCTGTCGGCCGTCGGGGGAGAGCTGCGGGGTGCTCACCACCGGAACGCTGATGAGATCGACGATCGACATCGGCCGCTGCGCCGCCGCCGCATGGGGCACGAGGGCGAGCGCACCGAGCAGGCAGGCGAGGCGGCGGCTGAGCATGACGGTCCTCCGGTCGGGTTCGCCCGGAGTGTAGCGCAGCCGCGGCGGCGCTAGCCGAGGATGCGGCGCAGCGCGCCCATCGCCTCCTGTCCGCCAACGAACAGGAACAGCACCAGGATGGCGACGAGCAGCAGGTTCGTGGTCATCGCGTTCTTGGGCACGTGCGCGTCGGACCACGGGATGCGGTTGTTGAGGTAGAGCAGCGTCCCGGCGAGGAAGGGGACGAACAGACTGCCCACCACCGTGTAGGCCACGATGACGAGGAGCGGGGCGCTGGAGAAGGCCAGCGGCACCGGCGCCAGGGTGATGAACACGAGGGCCAGGCGGTAGGGCGTGCTCGTCACCTTCGTGACGTCTTTCCGCGCCTCGACCGACAGGCCTTTCATGACGCCGTAGATGTCGGCGTAGAGGTACGGCACGCTCTGCCACACGCCGAGCAGCGACGCGAACACCGCCGCCCAGAACCCCAGGCCGTAGGCCCACACGCCGAAGGGGCCGAGAATGGTGCCGAGGAACGCGGCCATCCGCGGCACCGCCTCGGCGTCGCGGAGCGGCACCCCGGGGGCGAAGAACGCGGTGTTGGCGATCAGCATGATCGACATGCCGAAGATCGCCGTGAAAGCGTAGGCCACGGCGACGTCGCCGCGCACGTACGACAGATAACCGGACCCGCGCATCCCCTCCTCGCGCATCCAGTAATTGTAGGAGAGCATGGTCACCGAACCGCCGATGCCGCCGATGAGCGACAGCACGTAGGTGCCGCTGCCGTCGGGAATCGTCGGCAGCAGCAGGCCGGTCAGGGCCGGCGCGGGGTTGGTCATGGTCAACGCCGCGCAGACCAGGATGCTGAAGCCCATCACGCCGACGAGCAGCTTCATGAGCTTCTCGAACTTGCCGTAGCCGCCGAGCCAGACCACCGCGAAGCCGATCACGGTGTGGAGGAGCGCACCGGTGGTGCGCGAGATGGCGTCGCCGGTGAGATTGGCGATGCCGAGACCGCAGGCGTTGGTGAGCGCCGAGCTGACGAACACCGTCCAGAACACCAGGTAGATGCCGAACAGCACCTTGACCGAGGCGTGCAGGTGCTCGGCCCAGCCCTCGATCACCGTCTGGCCGGTGGCCAGCTGCCAGCGGGCGATGCCTTCGCTCAGCACGAACTTGAAGAACGCGCCCAGCGCAATCGCCCACAGCAGCACCACGCCGTAGCGGGCGCCGCCGACGGTGGCCGAGACGACGTCGCCCGAGCCGATGCCGGTGGCGGCCACCACCAGGCCGGGGCCGGCGAGTTTCAGGAAGCTGGAGGCGGGAACGGCGGACGACGCAGCGGGCTGTGACACGCCGGCGAAGCGTATCAGAAAGCCCGGCGGCGCCGCGCTGTAGACTCTGCGCGATGGACTCCGGGCGCTGGCAGCGGGTCGAGGCGCTGTTCCACGAGGCGCTGACGCGCCGCGGCGAGGCGCGCGAGGCGTATCTCGCCGCCGCCTGCGCCGGCGACGCCGCGCTCGAGGCCGATGTGCGCTCGCTGCTGGCGCGCGCGCCGGCCAGTGACGGCTTCCTCACGGCCCCGGCCCTCGACGACGCGGTCCGCGCCGGCGTGCTGACCGCGGCGGCCGGCGCCGAGGGGCCGGCCGTCCGGCCGGCGCCGCCGGCCCTCGAACGCGTCGCCCACTATCGCATCGTGCGGCGTCTCGGCGAGGGCGGCATGGGCGTGGTCTACGAGGCGTTCGACGAGCGGCTCGAGCGTCCGGTCGCGCTGAAGCTGCTGCGCCACGACGCCGCCGATCCCAGCGCCGCCGAACGGTTGGTCCGCGAGGCCCGCGTCGCCGCGCGCGTCGTGCACCCGCTCATCTGCCAGGTGTTCGACCTCGGCGCGTCGCGCGAGCAGCCGTACATCGCCATGGAACTGGTGGCGGGCGAATCGCTGGCCGATCGGGTGGCCCGCGGCCCGCTGCCGCCGGGCGACGCCCTGCGCCTCGGCGCGGCCATGCTCGATGCCCTCGCCGTGCTGCACGACCACGGCATCGTCCATCGCGACCTCAAGCCCTCGAACGTCTTCCTCACGCCGATCGGCGTCAAGCTGCTCGACTTCGGCCTCGCCCGTCCCCTCGCGGCCGTCGGCGACGTCACCGGGGCGCCGCTCACCGCCGCCGGCATGTTCGTCGGCACGCCGCAGTACGCGTCGCCGGAACAACTCACCGGCGCGCCGGTCGATGCCCGCGCCGATCTGTTCTCGGCGGCGGTCGTCGTCTTCGAGATGCTGGCCGGGCGCCCGCCGTTCGGCGGCGCGACGCTGCCGGCGCTGGCCCACGCCGTGCTGCACGAGGCGCCGCCGGTGCTCACCGGATCGCCGGCGGTGGCGGCCGCCGACCGGGTCCTTCATCGCGCCCTGGCCAAGACCGCCGCCGAGCGCCACCCGACGGCCGCCGCCTTCGCCGCCGATCTGCGTGCCGCCCTGGCGATGATCGACAGCGGGCAGGCGGTGGAGGCGCGGCCGATCCTGCGCCTGGCCGTGCTGCCGTTCCGGCAGCTCAAGCCCGACGCCGACACCGCTTACCTCGGGCCCAGCCTGGCCGACGCCCTGGCCAGCTCGCTGACCGGTCTCGAGTCGCTGGTCGTGCGGTCGACGCTCAAGACGGCGCGCTACGCGCAGCCGCCGCTCGATCTCGACCGCATCGCCGCCGACCTCGCCGTCGACGTCGTGCTCAGCGGCTCGCTGCTGGCCGCCCGCGACCGCATCCGCGTCAGCGCCGAACTGGTCGCCGCGCCGGCCGGCGACGTCTGGTGGTCGCACGTCACCGACGCCTCGCCCGACGGGGTGCTCGACCTGCACGACGACCTCGCCGAACGCGTCCGGGCGGCGCTGCCGCTCAGCGCGCGCGACCGCCGGACGCCGCGCGCCCATGCCGCCGACGAAAAGGCGTTCACGCTCTACCTGCGCGGCATGCAGCTGCGAGCCGAGGCCGGGGCGTGGCGTCAGGCGCACGCGTTCTTCGACCAGAGTCTCGCCGCCGATCCGGGCTTCGCCGCCGCCTGGGCCGAGAAGGGCCGGCTCGAACGGATCCTCGGCAAGTTCGAGGACCAGTCGCTGCTGGTCCACGCCGAGGTGTCGCTGCGCCGCGCCCTGGCCCTCGACGCCGATAACGGCGCCGCGCAGTACTACCTGGCGCAGCTCGAGATCGATCTCGGCCGCGTCGGCGACTCGCTGGCCCGGCTCCTCGATCGCGCCTGGCAGCGGCGCGCCGAGCCGCAGGTGTTCGCGGGCCTGGTCCACGCCTGCCGCTACGGCGGCCTGCTCGACGCGTCGCTGGCCGCGCACCGCACCGCCATCCGGCTCGACCCCACCGTGGCGACGAGCATCCTGCACACCTACTACCATCGCGGCGAGTTCGCCGCGGCGCTCGACGAACTGCACCGCAGCAGCGACCCGATCGAGGGCCGCCTGCTCGGCGCGATGGGACGGCGCGAGGAGGCGATTGCCGCCGCGACCCGCGAGGAGGTCCGCTACGCGGCCATCCCGCTGCTGAAGGCGTTCTGCACCGGGATGCGGGCCGGGCTGCAGCGGCGCGCCGACGAAGCGCTCGCCGCGATGGCGCCGTTCGAGCACCGGCCCTACAGCGATGGCGAGATGCTGTTCTACGTCGCGGAGGTGCACGCCCTGGTCGGTGACGACGACGGCGCGATCGCCCGCCTCCACCAGGCGCTGGCCGGCGGCTTCCTGTGCGCCGCCGCGTTCGAGCGCGATGCCTACTTCGGCGGGCTGCGGCGCCATCCGGCCTGGGCGGCGCTCGCCCGGAAGGTCGCCGCCGAACAGGCCGAGGTGGCGCGCGTGTTCGAGGCGCACCGCGGCGCCGCGCTCCTCGGCCTCTGACGTCAGCCGATGGGCGCGTCCGGCGACAGCTCGCGCAGCAGCCACGCCTTGGCGAACTTCCAGTCGCGCATCACCGTCTCGGGCGAGACGCCGATCACGTCGGCGGTCTCGTCCACGGTGAGGCCGCCGAAGTAGCGCAGCTCCACCACCTGGGCCTTGCGCGCGTCCACCGCGGCCAGGGCGTCGAGGGCGTCGTGCAGCGCCACCAGGTCGGTCGGTGCGGCCGCGGCCGCGACATCCACGTCGTCGAGCGGCACCACCGGGGCGCGGCCGCCGCGCTTCTGGTAGCCCCTGGCGCGGGCCATGTCCACCAGGATGCGGCGCATCATCCGCGCCGCCACGGCCAGAAAGTGCGCGCGGTTCTGCCACCGGACGTGGGCGACATCCACCAGGCGCAGGTAGGCTTCGTTGACCAGCGCGGTCGGCTGCAGCGTGTGGCCGGGCCGCTCGCCGCGCATGTAGTGGGCGGCGAGACGGTGCAGTTCCTGCTCGACCAGCGGCAGCAGGGCCTGCAGCGCCGCCTGGTCGCCGTCGCCCCAGGCCTTGAGCAGGGCGGTGACGTGGGCGGGGGAGGGCGGCGCGCCGTCGTCGGCCATGGCCAGCGCCGATTGTATCGGGCCGCGATGCCAGTTTCGGCGCGGCGTTCGCGCCTTATCGGGTGAAGGCGGCATCGGGCCGCCTCACGTCAAGGAGACCCCGCATGGCCGCCACGATCGCCGCCGCCGAAGTCGTCTCGTTCGACCGCCCGTCCGACGTCCGCGAGTTCCCCAAGGGCCGCCTCGAACTGGTGACGATCGGCGGCGCCACCGTCGGCCGCGCCGTCTTCGAACCGGGCTGGCGCTGGTCGACGTCGGTGCAGCCGCTCGCCAAGACCAAGAGCTGCGAGGCGCCGCACTTCCAGTACCACGTCTCGGGTGTGCTGCACGTGGTGATGGACGACGGCCGCGAATTCGACTGCCGGCCCGGCGATGTCTCGCTGTTCGCGTCGGGCCACGACGCCTGGACCGTCGGCGACGAGGCCGCGGTGGTCGTCGACTTCCAGGGCATGCTCGACTACGCCCGCGCGAAGTAGCACCTGTCTTGACTGTCAAGCAGGCTGCCAGGGTCGCTGCGCTTTGACGAT
>CAYUAX010000009.1:0-54584 GCA_964442845.1 uncultured Bifidobacteriaceae bacterium
CTCCCTGGCGGCGCGGCGCGTCGCCGCGCCCATCGCCGGCAGCGGGTAACGGCCGATCACCACGGCCAGGACCAGCAACACGACCGCCACCAGCCCGTACGGCAGGATCACCGACTGCGCGTCGGCGAGCCGTTCGGCCTGGCTCAGTACCGTGCCGGCCTCCGCGGTGCCACCGCGCGACCGGCCCAGAATGAGGTAGGCGCCGAACAGGGGGGCCAGCATGGTGCCGGCCGAGTTCATCGCCTGCACCAGGTTGAGACGTGACGACGCCGTCTCGGGGGCGCCGACGACGGCCACGTAGGGATTGGCGGCGACCTGCAGCAGCGTGATGCCGCTCGCGATGACGAACAGCATCACCAGCGTGACGCCGTAGGAGGGCAGGCTGGCCGCCAGCATCATGCCGAGCGAACCGGCGGCCATCACGACCAGGCCGGTGACCAGCGACCGCTGGTAGCCGATGCGTTCGATCAGGCGGGCCGACGGCAGCGAGGCGACGAAGTAGGCGACGAACCACACCGACTCGATCAGCGTCGTCTCGGTGTAGTCGAGGTCGAACACGCTGCGCAGGTGCGGCAGCAGCGTGTTGTTGATCACGGTGATGAAGCCCCACATGAAGAAGAGGCTGGCCAGCAGCGTGAGCGCCGGCCGATAGCCGCGGTGGTCCACGGTCTCCGCCCCTTCCTCCGTCGATGTCCGGCTGGCCACGCGCGCCTCCCCTTCCCGCTGTCGGTGTTCCCCGGGCGGGCATCCAGTGGTGGCTTGCCGCCGTCTATTTGTCGGAGTATAAACGACGTCGCGGCGCCCTGCCGGCCCGCGGTTCGGAGGTGGGTGTGGCACGGGCGACATGGAACACGGCCCTCGTCGGCGCAGCGCTGGCGCTCGGCGCGGTCATCGACGCCGCGGCGGCGCAGGCGACCCGGGCGCCGGCCGGGACGATCGCCGACGGCACCGCCGTCGAGGTCATCACGCTGGCGAACGACCGCGGCATCACCGCCCGCGTGCTCACCTATGGCGCCACGCTGCAGGCCCTGCGGGCGCCCGACTGCGGCGGCGCCGTCGCCGACGTGGTGCTGGGCTCGGACGATCTGGCGCCGTACGTCAGCCGCCCGAACTACTTCGGCGTCACCGTCGGCCGCTACGCCAACCGCATCGCCGGCGCCGCCTTCACCCTCGACGGCACGCGCTACCAGCTGCCGGCCAACGACGGCCGCAACTCGCTCCACGGCGGCGGCCGCGGCTTCGACAAGGTGGTCTGGCGGGTGGTGTCGATGGACAGCGGGCCGCAGGCCCGGGTCGTGCTCGCGCACCGCAGCCCGCACGGCGAGTCCGGCTATCCCGGGGTGCTGGACGTGACGGTCACCTACGCGCTCGACGACAGCGGCACGCTGGCGATCACGTTCGACGCCACGACCGACCGGCCCACCGTGGTCAACCTCACCAACCACGCCATCTTCAACCTCGCCGGCGAGGGCGCACCGGGCGGCGCCCTCGATCAGCTGCTGACGATTCCGGCGCGCGCCTACACCCCGGTCACCGCCGACCTCATCCCCACCGGTGAGCTGCGGCCGGTGGCGGGCACGCCGTTCGACTTCCGCACGCCGCGCCGGCTCGCCAGAGACATCCGTGACGGCCGCGACGAGCAGCTGCGGTTCGGGCGCGGCTACGACCACAACTTCGCGCTCGACAAGGGCCTGACCGCCACTCCTGAACTGGCCGCGCGGCTCGAGGATCCCCGCTCCGGCCGCATCCTCGAGGTGCTGACGACCGAGCCCGGGCTGCAGGTCTACACCGGCAATTTCCTCGACGGCACCTACGCCGGCAAGTCGGGGCACCTCTACCGGATGGGCGACGGGATCGCCCTCGAGCCGCAGAAGTTCCCCGACTCGCCCAACCAGGCCGCGTTCGTGTCCCCGCGGGTCGAGCCCGGCCGGCCGTACCACCACGCGATGGCCTACCGCCTGTCGTGCCGGAGCCCGCGATGAGCGACCCGACGCCGCGCCGGTTGCGCTCGCGCGCCTGGTTCGACAACAGCGCCAACATCGACATGACCGCGCTCTACCTGGAGCGCTACCTCAACTACGGCCTCAGCCTCGAGGAGCTGCGATCCGGCCGGCCGATCATCGGCATCGCCCAGACCGGCAGCGACCTGTCGCCGTGCAACCGCCACCACCTGGTGCTGGCGCAGCGCGTGCGCGACGGCATCCGCGAGATGGGCGGGATCGCCATCGAGTTCCCGGTGCATCCGATTCAGGAGACCGGCAAGCGGCCGACGGCGGCGCTCGACCGCAACCTCGCGTATCTCGGGCTGGTCGAGTCGCTCTACGGCTACCCCATCGACGGCGTGGTGCTGACGATCGGCTGCGACAAGACGACGCCGGCGTGCCTGATGGCGGCGGCCACGGTGAACATCCCGGCGATTGCCCTGTCGGTCGGGCCGATGCTGAACGGCTGGCACGACGGCCAGCGCACCGGGTCGGGCACCATCGTGTGGAAGGCGCGCGAGATGCTCGCCGCCGGCACGATCGACCACGACGGCTTCGTCCGCCTGGTGGCCTCGTCGGCGCCGTCGACCGGCTACTGCAACACCATGGGCACGGCGACGACGATGAACAGCCTCGCCGAGGCGCTCGGCATGATGCTGCCGGGGTCGGCGGCGATTCCGGCGCCGTACCGCGACCGGCAGGAAGCCGCCTACCGCACCGGCAAGCGCATCGTCGAGATGGTGGCCGAGGACCTCAAGCCGTCCGACATCATGACCCGCGACGCCTTCCACAACGCCATCGTGGTCACCTCGGCGATCGGCGGCTCGACCAACGCGCCGATCCACCTGGCGGCCATCGCCCGGCACATCGGCGTCGACCTGCCGCTCCAGGAGTGGGAGACGGCCGGCCATCACGTGCCGCTGCTGGTCAACCTGCAGCCGGCCGGCGAGTACCTCGGCGAGGACTACTACCGGGCCGGCGGCGTCCCGGCGGTGGTGGCCCAGCTGATGACCGCCGGGCTGATCCGCGAGGCGGCGGTCACGGTCAACGGCCGCACGCTGGCCGACAACTGCCGCGGCGCGGCGATTCTCGACGATCGAGTGATCCGGCCGTTCGATCGCCCGCTGGCCCGCGACGCCGGGTTCCTGGTGCTGCGCGGCAACCTGTTCGACGCCGCGATCATGAAGACCAGCGTGATCGGCGACGAGTTCCGCCGCCGCTATCTCTCCAATCCTGACGATCCCGACGCGTTCGAGGGTCCCATCGTCGTGTTCGACGGCCCGGAGGACTACCACCGCCGCATCGACGATCCGGCGCTGGGGATCACGCCGGCGACGCTGCTGTTCATGCGCGGCACCGGACCGATCGGCTATCCCGGCGCCGCCGAGGTCGTGAACATGCGGCCGCCGGCCTACCTGATCACCGAAGGCGTCGGCGCGCTGCCGTGCGTGGGCGACGGCCGGCAGTCGGGCACCAGCGCCAGCCCGTCGATCCTGAACGCCAGCCCCGAGGCGGCGGCCATGGGCGGCCTGGCGCTGCTGCGCACCGGCGATCGCGTGCGCATCGACCTCAAGACACGCACCGTCGACGTGCTGATCGGCGACGACGAACTGGCGGCACGCCGCCGTGAGCTGGAGGCGCGCGGCGGCTACCCGATCCCGCCCTCACAGACGCCGTGGCAGGCGATTCAGCGCACGCTGGTCGGCCAGCTGTCCAGCGGCGCGATTCTCGAGGGCAGCGAGAAGTTCCAGCGCATCGCCCAGACCAGCGGGCTGCCGCGCGACAACCACTGATCGGCGCGTATCCAGCCTCGTGCCGTACGCGACGACGCCGGCCCGGTGCCCTGACCGGGCGGGCATCGTCGAGACGCCGGGACCGGGTTACCGCTTCGCCGGCGCGGTTCCCGTGATGCCGGGGCGGGCCTTGCCGAAGAAGATGAACGACCCGTTGACGCCGCCGGTGAGGACGTCGTTGATCCCGTCCTTGTCGATGTCGATCACGACGACCTGTGAACCGGCGCCCGAGGCGTTGTTGATCAGCTCGGGCACGAACCTGGCTCCGCCGGGCGCCTTTGGATCCCGCACCGTGAGATAGGCGTAGAGCACCGGCGGACCGTACGGGTCGAGGTCGAGGAAGCTCTCATGGTGGGAGTAGAGTCGCTTGCCGACGACGAAGTCCGGAATGCCGTCGCCGTTGATGTCGCCCATCGCGGAGCCGTGCAGCTGGGAGAACGCGATGCCGCCGGCGTTGTCCTTGGCGGTGGAGTAGTCCCGGAAGATCACGTGCTCCTCGAACGTGATCGCGCCGGTCGCCTTGTCCTTCTTCTGCTCGTACCAGCCGAGCCCGAAATTGTGCGCCTGACGCGACGTGATGACGTCGTTCAGGCCGTCGCCGTTGATGTCGTAGACGGCCATCTCGGCGCCGCCCTGGCCGAACGGTCCGGGATGGAACGTCCAGTTCGGCGTGTGCGGGCCGGAGGCCGGCTGCTCCCACCAGCCGGTGGCGTTCAACACGTCGAGGCGTCCATCGCCGTTGATGTCGCCCGCACCGATGCCGTGCGCGGTGTAGGTGCCCGGTCCCCCGATCGACGTGGCGATCCAGGTGCCGGTCGGGTTCGCCGGGTCGGGCCTGGCCCAGCTGACACCCAGCTGCTGCGTGGAGTAGACGAGGTCGGGCTTGCCGTCCTTGTCGACGTCCGCCAGCGTGTTGATCTCGGCCTGCGTGGTGCCGGCTGGCGGGATCACGCCCTTGTGGACGTCCCAGCGGCGGGCGCCGTCCTGACCAGGGTTCACGTAGAGCGCGCTGCCCGAGGTGTTGGCGAGGAGCACATCGCCCCAGCCGTCGCCGGTGAAGTCGGCCGCGAAGGCCACCCAGTTGCCCGCGCCGCGCGGCGAGAAGTCGGTGGGCGCGGGATTGGACGGGAAGTCCGTCGACGGGCTCAGCGTTTCGGCGGCGTAGAACTCGCGGCCGGTCGTGAAGTCCGGCCCGTAGTAGATGAACGGGCCGGAGACGAAGTCGAGGTGCCCATCGCGGTTCATGTCCGCGGCGGCGACCGAGAACGCGTAGAAGTACGGGTTGACGCGACGCCCCGTGAAGTACTGCGACGTCTGCTCCTTCGGGAACCGCTTGAGGCCGACGTCCTGATAGGAGACGCCGCGGTAGTGCGCCTCGGCGGTGCCGCCGACATAGAGTGCGATCGGCCCGAACCCATTCATGGCCACCGCCGCCGCGCCGACGAGGATGCCGGACGACAGCTTCCGCATCGTGTTGACGTCGGCGATGATGCCGATGTCGTTCCACTCGGCCGGCGCCCAGGGCCGGGCGCCGCGGCCGAGTCCGCCGCCCCCGCCGCGGGCCGGCTGCGGGGCGTTCGGGTCGGGCGGCGCCGGCGCGTAGCGGACCATGCTGCCGATCGGACCGGTGGCCGCCTCACGCGCCAGTTCCTTGCCGGCGCCGTCGAGGGTCAGCGTGTAGATGCCGGTCTCGCCCTCGCCGAAGGGAATGAAGGTGCCCTTGAGGCCGCCATCCGGCTGCCTCTGGGCGCGCACGAGCACGCCAGCCTTGCAGCCGGCGGGACACTTGAGCTCGGCGCCGAACTGGAAGTCCTGCAGTCCCTTCTCCAGCATCAGCCATCCGCCCTCGGGCGACGTCGCCGTGCCGATGAGCTCGCCGTTCACGGCCTTCCAGTTGGCCTGGCCCAGGGTCCTCCAGCCGGTCAGGGTGCTGCCCGTGAAGGTGTAATCGGGGATGAAATTCAGCGGTGCGCCCTGCACGGACACCGTCAGACAGGCCACTGCCAGCATCGCGACGCCACCAAGCACTCGTCGAATCATCATCCCCCTCCTCGGTGCGACCTTACCCCGTGTTCACGGCGATCGCCGCGAAGCCCGAGCCCCCACCAGGCCTCTAGAAGCCATCGCGGGACATCTCGCCGTCCACCATCCGCCACAGGCGCCTCGGGTTGGCGTCCTGCAGCTCGGGTGGCAGCGCCGCCGCCGGCCAGTTCTGCCAGGCCACCGGCCGCGCGAAGCGCTCGATCGCCGCGGTGCCCACCGAGGTCGATCGCGCGTCGGTGGTGGCGGGGTACGGCCCGCCGTGCTGCATCGCCGCGCACACCTCGACGCCGGTCGGGAAGCCGTTGAAGACGAGGCGGCCGGCCTTGCCCTCCAGGATCGACGCCAGCTCGGCGTGGGCGACCAGGTCGTCCGCGGTGCCGTGGATGGTGGCGGTCAACTGGCCGTCGAGGCGGCGTGCCACCTCGTCCAGTTCGGCGCGCGACGCACAGCGGACCAGCACGGTCGACGGCCCGAAGACCTCCTCGCGCAGGTCGTGATGGGCCAGGAACGTGCGGGCGTCGGTCACCAGCACGGTCGGCCGGGCCAGCGCGCCGTCCTCGCCGGCCGCGGCCTCGCCGCGCACCGTGCGCACGCCGGCGATCGCGCTCAAGCGGCGCCAGCCGCTGTCGTAGGCCTGCAGAATGCGTGGGTAGAGCATCGTGCCGGCGCGCGCGCCGCTGACGAGCGTCTCCATTCGAGCGACGAAGCGGTCGAAGGCCGGGCCGTCGAGACCGGCGGCGATTCCGGGGCAGGTGCAGAACTGCCCCACGCCGAGCGTCATCGACTGGGTGAGCCCGTCGGCGATCGCCTCGCCCCGCGCCTCGAGCGCGCCCGGCAGCAGGAACACCGGGTTCACGCTGCCCATCTCGGCATAGACCGGAATCGGCTCCGGCCGCGCGGCGCCGGCGTCGAACAGCGCCCGTCCCGCGGTCAGGCTGCCGGTGAACGCCACCGCCTTGGTGCGCGGATGCTGGACGACGGCGATGGCGATGTCATTGCGCGTGCTCTGCAGCAGGGCGAAGACGCCGGCCGGCAGCCCGGCGGCAGCCACGGCGCGAGCGACCGCGCCGGCGGTGAGTGCCGACGTCCGCGGATGCGCCGGATGGGCCTTGACGACCACCGGACAACCCGCCGCCAGCGCCGACGCCGTGTCGGTGCCGGCCACCGAGAACGCCAGCGGGAAGTTGCTGGCGCTGAAGACGGCCACCGGGCCGATCGGGATCAGCATGCGCCGGATGTCGGGCCGCGGCGGCTTCAGGTCGGGATTGGCGCGATCGATGCGCGCGTCCACCCAGGTGCCGTCGCGAATCACGTCGGCGAACAGCCGCAGTTGACGCAGCGTGCGGGCCCGCTCGCCGACGAGCCGCTCGGCGATCGGCAGGGCGGTCTCGGCGTGCGCCGTCGCCAGCAGCTCGTCGCCGAGCGCCTCGATCTCCACGGCGACGCGTTCGAGCAAAGCCGCCCGCTCCACCGGCGGCACGCGGCGATAGATCGCGAAGGCGTGGTCGGCGGCGGTCAGCGCCTGGTCGACGTCGGCCGCCGATGCCTCGTTCACCGGCGTGTCGTTGGCGCTCATCGCCCGCCCTCCCCGGCCTGCACGACCCGGTTCACCAGCGTGCCGATCGGCTCGATCGTGATGCGCACCTCGTCGCCGGGGTGCAGCGTGAAGTCGTCGGGCGGCACGATGCCGGTGCCGGTGAGCAGGTAGCAGCCGTCGGGGAAGACGTTGTCGCGGTAGAGGTACGCCACCAGCTCGTCGGCCCGTCGCTTCATGTCGCGCAACTGACAGCGGCCCTCGAACGCCGTCGCGCCGGCGCGATCGACCGCAATGCGGATCTCGGTGGACGGATCGAGCGGCGCCGGCGCCACGTACAGCCCTGGTCCGAGCCCGCAGCACTGCGCGTAGACCTTGGCCTGCGGCAGGTAGAGCGGGTTCTCGCCCTCGATGTCGCGCGAGCTCATGTCGTTGCCGATGGCGTAGCCGACGATCGCGCCGCGCGCGTTCACGGCCAGCGCCAGCTCCGGTTCGGGCACGTTCCACGTCGCGTCGCGGCGGATGCGCACGTCGCCGCCGGGCCCGACGACGCGGTGCGGCGTCGCCTTGAGGAACAGCTCCGGACGCTCCGCGTTGTAGACCCGGTCGTAGAAGTCGCCGCCGCCGGCCGCCTTCGACTCCTCGATGCGGGCGCTGCGGCTGCGGTAGTAGGTGACGCCGGCCGCCCACACTTCCTGGCGCCCGAGTGGCGCCAGCAGGTCGGCTGGATCGACGACGCCGATCGCCGGCGCGCGCCGCGCCAGGTCGGCCAGGGCGCCGGCCAGATCGTCGTGGTTGAAGAGCGCGTCCCAGTCGGTGGTCGGGGCGAGATGGCGCGAGGCGCCGGTGTCGATGACGAATCCGCGCGTGGTCCTGAACAGCTTCATGGGGTGATGGCCACCTTGACGGCGCCGTCGCGCCGCCGCTCGAACGTCTCGAGGGCGTGGGCGAACTCGGACAGGGTGAACCGGTGCGTGAGCAGCGGCGTCAGATCGACGCGGCCGTTGACGAGCAGCGACAGCGCGTCTTCGGCGGTGTTGGGGTTGGCGCGATCGCCGACGATCTCGATCTCGTCGAGCACGATGCGCTTCATCGGCAAGGTCGGCTCCTCGTGCGGGATGCCGATCACCGACACGACGCCGCCCTTGGCGGCGGCCAGACAGCAGTCGCGGATGGCGGCGGCGGTGCCGGCACATTCGACCACCGCCGGCACGCCGAGCCCGCCCGTCAGGTCGCGCACCTGCTCGACCACCGACCCGCCGCGATAGTCGATCGGCACGGCGCCGAGCCGCGTCGCCAGGGCGAGCCGCTCGCCGGAGCCGACGGCGATGATGCGGCCGGCGCCCAGCGCCTTGGCGCACAGGATCGCCATCAGCCCCTGCGGCCCGGTGCCCATCACCAGCAGGTCGTCACCGGCCTGCAGCCGACTGCGCTTCACGGTGTAGAGAGCGATGCTCAGCGGGTCGACGCACGCCGCCAGCTCGAGATCGAAGCCGTCGGGCACGCGGACCAGGCTCTTGACCGAGGCGCGCACGTACTCGGCGTAGGCCCCCGGCGTGATGTGGCCGTACTGGCGGTGGCCGCGTTCCGGGTGGCCGTAGTTGAGGCACAGGTTGTAGCGCCCGGCCAGACAGTTGGCGCAGTAGCCGCAGCCGCAATGCGAGATGGCGCAGACGCGCACGCCCGGCGTCCAGCCGAGGGCCTGCGCCCGCGGGCCGCTCTCGGCGATGACCGCCGACCACTCGTGGCCGGGGATGAACGGGAACGCCGGCGGCCAGAAGCCCGGGAAGTCGCCGTTGATGATGTGGGGGTCGGTGCCGCAGATGAACGTGGTGTGGACCCGGCACAGGACCTCGTCGGCCTCGAGCGCGGCCGGTACCGGCACGTCTTCGACGGCGAACGTACGCGGCGCGCGCAGGACGAGCGCCCGCATCGTGGAAGAACTGTCCGGCATCAGCACTCGCCTCTCGGGAACGGCCGCGTCGGGCCCGTGCGGGCCAGCGGGCTCAGACGGCGGTGGCGCGCTTGGGCGCGTCCGCCGCCGGCTCGCCGGCCGCGCGCGATTCCGCGGCCTTCAGCTCTTCCTGGCGGACCGCCTCGCGGATCCACTCACCCGGTTCCTCGATGTGCCGGCGCATCGCCGACTCGGCCCGATGCGGATCGCGCGTGCGCAACGCCTCGAGCACGGCGACGTGCCGCTCGCCGATCTCGGCCATCGATCGGTGGGTCATCTGGAACATCGAGTGCGTGACGAGCGTGGTCGTCGCCAGTCGCATCGACTGCCAGACGTGCTCGAGCATGTCGTTGCCGGCCGCCTTGATGATCGTGTGGTGGAACGCGAAATCGGCGTCGACGTGGGCGCGGTGGTCGTTGGCCGCGGCGGCGCGCCGCATCGCCGCGATGTGCTCCTCGAGCTGGGCGAGGATCTCGTCGTCGATGACCGACGCCGCCTCGCGGGCGGCGACGCTCTCGAGCGCGGCGCGCACCGGATAGCTTTTGAGCAGGTCGGCGGTCGAAATCTGGCGGACGTAGGTGCTGCGGAACGGCGAGCACACCACGAACCCGAACAGCGCCAGGTCGCGCAACGCTTCGCGCACCGGCGCCTGGCTGACGCCGAACTGCTTGGCCAGCTGGGTTTCGACGATCCGGGTTCCCGGCGCCAGTCGTCCGCTCAGGATCTCGTCGATGACCTGCTCGCGAATCTCTTCGCGCAGGACGCGGCGGCGAATCGGCGATCGTCTCTTCGTGTCGTCGGCCATCACGTTGCCAAGACTCGATTGTCGATTGTAGCGCAAGGGGCGGGCCAGAAACCGGGAGAGGCCCGGTTCGCCGCGTTTTCCGCGCCGATTATCCGCCAGCCTCAGTGAATCGTCCAGCCGCCGTCCACGTACAACACGTGGCCGACCACCTGCCGGGCCATCTCGCTGCACAGGAACAGCACCGCGCCGACCACGTCTTCCGGCTGGTTCCACCGCCCAATCGGCAGCTTCTCGGCGACCCATTCCTTGTAGCCGGGCCGCTCCAGGATGGCCCGTCGCGACTCCGTCTCGGTGATGCACGGCGCCACCACGTTGACGACCACGTTCTGCTTCGCCCACTCGAGCGACAGCGCCCGCGACAGCTGGTGAACCGCCGCCTTGGCGCCGCCGTAGATGGCCCGGGTCTTGAACGCCGAGATCGCGAAGTTCGAGCCGATGTTGACGATGCGGCCGCCGCCGTGCGGGATCATCACCCGCGCCGCCGCCTGGCAGGCGAAGAAGACGCTCTTGGTGGTCGCCGCCATGGTCGCGTCGTAGTCGGCCTCGGTGGCGTCGAGGGCCGGCCCGGTGCACGTCCAGCCGGCGTTGTTCACCAGGATATCGAGGCGGCCGAGTGCCTCCACGGTCCGTGCCACCATCGCCTGCAGCTGATCGACCTGGGTGACGTCGGTGGACACGACCACCGTGCGGCGGCCGAGCGCTTCGATCTCCCGGACCAGACCGGCAATCGCCGCGCGGTCGTGCGCGGGACGCGGTGCCAGGGCGACGTCGCAGCCGGCCTTGGCCAGGCCGAGCGCGATCGCCCGGCCGATGCCCTGCGACGGACCAGTGACGATGGCGACCTTGCCGTGCAGTCCGAACCCTTGGTAATCGACGTCCATGCGTCCTCGTTTCGAAACGGCTCCGCGGCGGCGTCACCGCCGGCGGAGCCGCGGCGGCGCTTCGTTCACCGTCGGGTGGTCAGCACGATGCCGATGATCATGACCACGACGCCGACGAGGCTCATCGCCGTCATCGGCTGCTTCGGCGATCCCAGCCAGCCGAAGTGCGACAGCACCATGCCGCTGAAGATCTGGCCGATGAGCAGCGCCAGGGTGAAGGGACCGGCGCCGATCTGCGGGATCACCCAGGCGATGGCGAACACCAGCGTCGCGCCCATGGCGCCGGCGGTGAGCATGATCGGGTTGACCGAGCTCAGGCCGCTGAGCGCTCCGGCGCTCCAGCCGGTGGCGCCGATGACCACCGCGGTGATGCCGCCGATCACCCAGAACACGGCGTTGCCGACCCGCGGGTTGTTCAAGGCGGCGCCGACGAAGCCGTTCATCGCCAGGTGCACCGTCAGCACGACGCCCAGGAACACGCTCAGCAGCAACAGGGGAGTTCTCATCGGTCGCTCCTCGACAGGACGGGACGCGCGCCGGGCCTGCCGGCGATCCGCCGCGCGCTCACGTCACGAATGAACAGTCTCGACACGCCGGGCCCGGCCCCGGCCCGGTCTCACTTGCCCTGCCAGCCGCCGTCGACGTGCACCGACTGCCCGGTCAGGTAGCTGGCCTCGTCGGAGGCGAAGAACGCCACCACGGTGCCGATCTCGCGCGGCTGCCCGGCGCGGCCGAGCGAGATCTGCGCCAGCACCACCGGCAGGATGTCGGGGCTCTTCATGACCCAGTCGGTCATGTCGGTCTCGATCAGCCCCGGGTGCACGCAGTTCACACGGATGCCGAGCGGGGTCATCTCGGCCGACATGTTGCGGGTGAGGGCTTCGAGGCCGAGCTTGGTCGGCGCGTAGTGGGTGCGGCCGGGCAGGACTTTGGCGGCCTGGATCGAGCCGATATTGACGATGCTGCCCTTGCGCTGCTCGGCGACGGCGCGCCGGCAGTAGACCTGCGAGCACAGCCAGTTGCCGCGCAGGTTGACGTCGGTCAGCCGCGTCCACTGCTCGTCGGTCAGGTCGAGGAACGGGACGATCGTCTCGATGCCGGCGTTGTTCACCAGGATGTCGATCGGCCCGAGTTCCTTCCAGGTCTTCTCGACCATCGCCTCGACTTCGGCGCGATTGGCGACGTCGGCTTTGGCGGTGATGGCCTTGCGGCCCTTCGAGCGGACGTAGGCGGCGACCTCCTCGGCGGCGGCGGCGTTGGCCGTGTAGTTGACGCAGACGTGCGCCCCTTCTTCGGCGAAGATCTCGGCGATGCCACGACCGATGCCGCGGCTGCCGCCGGTCACGAGAGCCACTTTGTCCTTGAGTCGCACGTCCGTCCTCCAGTGGATGGCGATCCGCCTACGCAGGCCGTCGTACGGTGTCTGGGGCTGATGGGATCGTCATCAATAATCGATTTAGCGCCGAGACTCTATCCCGCCCGACACCCTCTGTCAACCAGGCACACCTGCCGATGCGTGCGGGTGAGAGTACACGGTCACGACGGTCGCAAACAGATTGCAGAGTTGCGATTATATCGATAATCGATGATAATCCGCCGCGGAAGACGGGGTCGCCTGGAACGCACAACGGCGGCTGGGAGCAGACGCGATGGACTATCAACTGAAGGGGCGGCTGGCATGCGTATTCGCCGGCGCGCACGGTATCGGCGCGGCCACCGCGAACCTGCTCGCCGCCGAAGGCGCCACGGTGATCGTCGCCGACCGCGACGCCGAGGCGTTGGCGGAGCACGGGAAAGGCTGGGCCGGCAGCGTCGCCGCCGATCTCGCGACCGCCGGCGGCGTGACCGCCGCCGTGGCGTACGTGGTCGATCGCTTCGGCGGCCCGCCCGACATCCTGATCAACAACCTCGGCGTCGGCAACGCCGCGCCGTTCGAGAGCCTCACCGACGACGTGTGGGCGGCGTCGTTCCAGGTGAACCTGATGGGCGCTGTGCGGGCCAGCCGCGCGATCGTGCCGCTGATGGCGGCGCGCGGATCGGGCGTGGTCGTCAACACCGGTTCCGACCTGGCCAAGCAGCCCGAGCCCGCCTTCATGGACTACGGCGCGTTCAAGGCCGGCCTGCTCTACCTCACCAAGGCGCTCGCCAAGCAATACGCCCCTGCGGTGCGCGTCAACGCCGTGCTGCCCGGGCCGATTTGGTCGCGGATGTGGACGCGGCCGGGCGGCCTGGTCGATCAGATCACCGCGCAGTACGGGCTCGATCGCGAGGCCTCGGTGCAGCAGTTCCTGCGCGATCGCCAGATGCCGATGGGCATCGGCCACGCCGAGGACGTCGCCCACGCGGCGGTGTTCCTGGCGTCGCCGCTGGCCCGCTTCATTTCCGGCGCCAGCCTCGACATCGGCGGCACGATCCGCGGGCTCGTCTAGCCGGTGGCTCGCGCACGCCGCCCGGTCATCATCACCTGCGCCGTCACCGGCGCCGTCCATACGCCGTCGATGACGCCGCATCTGCCGATCACGCCGCGGCAGATCGCCGACGAGGCGGTGGCGGCGGCGGCCGCCGGCGCCGCCATCCTCCATCTGCACGCCCGCGATCCGCGCGACGGGCGTCCGACCCCGGCGCCGGAACGGTTCGCGGAGTTCCTGCCGGCCATTCGCAGCCGCTGCGACGCGGTGATTGGCATCACCACCGGCGGCGGCCAGAACATGACCGTCCAGGAGCGGCTGGCGGCGGCCGTCGCCTTCGCGCCCGAGATGTGCTCGCTGAACATGGGCTCGATGAATTTCGGGCTCTATCCGGCGCTGGGTCGGCACACCGACTTCGCGCACGAGTGGGAGCGTCCGTATCTCGAGGGCAGCCGCGACTTCATCTTCCGCAACACCTTCGCCGACCTCGAATACATCCTGCAGGCGCTCGGCGAGCAGACCCGCTTCGAGTTCGAGTGCTACGACATCGGGCACCTCTACACCCTGGCCCATCTGCTCGACCGCGGCCTGGTGCGGCCGCCGCTGTTCGTGCAGATGATCTTCGGCATCCTCGGCGGGATGGGCGCCGACCCCGAGAACCTGCTGCACATGCAGCGCGTGGCGCAGTCGCTGTTCGGCGAGGCGATGGAGTGGTCGGTGCTGGCCGCCGGGCGTCATCAGATGCCGATGGCGACGATGGCGGCGATCTGCGGCGGCAACGTCCGGGTCGGCTTGGAAGACAGCATCTACCTGGCGAAGGGCCGGCTGGCCACCAGCAACGGCGAGCAGGTGGCCAAGATCCGCCACATCCTCGAAGAGCTGTCGTTCGACATCGCCACGCCCGACGAGGCACGCCGCCGGCTGGCGCTGAAGGGCGCGGCGGCGGTCGCCTTTTGACCGGCGGTCACGCCAAGCGCATGTACGGCACGGGATTGCCGCGCACCTTCGTCGCCACGCGGTACAGCGATGTCGAGCACGTGCAGTACAGCGCCCGCCAGTCGGGTCCGCCCCAGTTGAGGTTGCCGGCGACCTCGGGCATCCGGATCACGCCGAGATGGCGGCCGTCCGGGCCGAACACCCAGAAGCCGCGCGGGCCCGTCACGTAGACGTTGCCGTGCTCGTCGCACTTCATGCCGTCGACGACGCCCTCGGCGTAGTCGCCGGTGCCGATGCCAGCGGCGAAGATCCGCCCGTGGCTCAGCGTGCCATCCGCGGCCACGTCGAAGGCGCGGATGTGCGCCCGCGTCGTGTCGTTGACGTAAAGCGTCCGTTCGCCGGGCGCCAGGCACAGCCCGTTCGGCTGGTCGAAGTCGTCGGCCTCGCAGTGCAGGGTGCCGTCGCCGGCGAGCCGGTAGAGGCCCTGGAAGCCCATCTCGGTCGGCCGCTCGACGCCGAAGACGGGCATCCGGCCATAGGTCGGATCGGTGAAGTAGACGACGCCGTCCGATCGCACGATGACGTCGTTGGGGCTGTTCAGGGCCCGGTTCTGCCAGTGCGTGGCGAGCACCCGGCGCTCGCCGGCCGCCGTCTCCTGCACCAGCGCGCTGGTCGCGTGCTCGCACACGTAGAGGTGGCCGGCGCCGTCGTAGGTCATGCCGTTGCACTTGTGGCTCGGATTGCGGACCTCGGTCACGCCGTCGCGGGCGTGCCAGCGGCGGCGCACGTCGCCGGGCATGTCGCTGAAGTAGAGCGCCTGCTCGCGCGGCTGCCAGATCGGCCCCTCGCAGAAGCGGAACCCGGTGGCGAGCTGCTCGACCTGCACGTCGCGGTCGATCAGCTCCAGCATCGCGGGGTCGTGGACCTCGATCACGTCCGGTTCCTGGCTCACGCGGCTCATCTCGTCTCTCCGGCCCGATCAGATACAGTCGAACAGCAGGAACGTCACGTCGTGGTTCGTGAGGAAGGCGTCGAGCGCGCCCCACACCTCCTGGTGCTCGGGTGACGCCACCCAGCGTTGGCGCAGCGCTTCGCTCGCGAACGAGATCGAGAACCGGTAGTTGACGCCGGCGGGAGCCGTGCCGGTCACAGCCGTGGTGAGCTTCAACAGCTGGAGGTCGCGATAGCCCTCGAACCGTTGCGCCGTCGGCCGGTAGATCGTCTCGAAGTACTGAATCGCATCGGCTTCGCGGGCCGGGTCGATCGCGAGGTCGCCGTGGACCTGAATCGGTCGTGACATGACTCACACTCACTGGGAAGGCCGCGCGGCCGCCGCCGGGGAATCCGGTCGGCGGACCGCGGGTCGACGGTCGGGCGTGGTCGTCAGGGCAGTTGCCACACCCACAGCACGGTGGCGGTTTCGGGACGCATGTACTCGGCCGCCGCGCGCTGGGCGCCGTTGCCGATGAGCCCGGGGTTCCCGGCGATCATCGCCAGATACTGCGTGCCGTCCACCCTGTAGGTGATCGGGAACGCGTTCGGCACGTCCTGGAGCCGCATCTTCCACAGCTCCTTGCCGTCGCGCACGTCGTAGGCGCGGATGTAGCGGTCGGCGGCGGCCGAGAACAGCAGGCCGCCGGCGGTGGTGAGCTTGGCCGACGACTGCATCACGCGCGACTTGATGTCGAGGGTGAACTCGCGAGTGGTCAGATCCAGTCCGACCATCCGGTCGGGCAGCTCGCCGGCTTTGCCGGTGCAGACGTCGTTGATCGACAGGTAGTACCGCTTCGTGTTCGGGTCGTACGAGCCAGCCAGGAAGTTGCGGGCGCCGTTGTTGCTCGGGCAGCGCCGGATGCCGTCGGGCGGGCCCGGCGGCAGCAGCGTCTTCACGCCGGTCTCCTCGTTGAACGTGAAGATGTTCTGCGCGCCGGGATCCTTGGCGAACAGGAACTGGCCGGTGGCGGCGTCGAGCACCTCGATGACACCGGGCTTGCCGGCGGTGATGACCGCCTTGCGGGGGCCGCCGCGCCACTGCACCGGCGCGATCACCCGCTCGAAGGCGTAGTCCTGATCGAAGGTGTCGTTGGGCAGGTGCTGGTAGTGCCACACCAGCTTCCCGGTGTCGGGATTGAGCGCCAGCGTCGAGTTGGTATAGAGGCTGTCGCCGTTCTTGCCGCCACCTTTCGGGTTGTAGGTGCCGCGATCGACCGACGACCACGGAAACGGCGAACCGACGGCGATGTAGACCAGGTTGAGTTCGGGATCGTAGCTGGGCGGCACCCACACCGACGCGCCCCACCGCTTCTCGGGCGGCACGCCGTTCCACGTCTCGTTGCCGGGCTCGCCGGGCTGCGCCACGGTGTTGAACCGCCACAGCTCCTTGCCGGTGGCCAGGTCGTGGCCGGTGACGAAGCAGCTCACGCCCCCGGGCGCGCAGCCGCTGGCGCCCATGATGATCTTGTCCTTCACGACCAGCGGGCCGCCGTTGTAGACGCGCTTGGTCTTGCGGAAGTCGTCGGTGACCACGTCCCAGATCACCTCGCCGGTCTTGATGTCGAGGGCGATGAGGTGCATGTCGGTGGTCGGCACGATCAGCTTGTTGTCGGCGATCGCCAGCGAGCGCTTGGTGCGGTAGAAGATGTCGCGGCTGTAGTCGGCCGGGATGGTCTGGCGGAACCGCCACAGCAGGTTGCCGTTGCGGGCGTCGAGCGCCTGGATCAGCTCGCCGTAGTTCCACAGGAACATGATGCCGTCATGGACGATCGGCGTGAACTCGGTCATGCCGGTGGAGTTCATCGCCCAGGTCCACGCCACCGTCAGGTTCTTCACGTTGTCGCGGTTGATCTGGTCGAGGGCGCTGTAGCCCCAGGCGTTGTAGTTGCCGCGCCACATCAGCCAGTCGTTCGGCGACGGGTTGCGCAGCATCGCCTCGGTCACCGGCGTCAGGGCGTCGAGCGGCTTGCGCATCTCCTTGAAACGGGCCTGCGCGGCCGGATCCATCAGGCTCGCGAACGGGCCCTCGCCGATGGTCAGGATCTCGCGCGGACCGCCGGGCCCGTAGCGCCCTTCGACCACCTCGCCGAGGACCGGCGGCGCGCTGAGCGCCGGCTTGGCGGCGAGCACCTCGCTGATCGGCGAGGTGGCGTTGGCCGCCAGCTCCCGGGGACCGGTCGCGGCGCCGTTGCGCTGCAGGATGTACGCGGTCACGCCGACGGTGGCTTGCGGGCTCAGTGAGCCGGGGTTGCCGGGCGGCATCGTTCCGGCGATCTCGCGCGCCAGCTCGTCGACGCCGCGGGAACGCCACTCGCCCAGGAACGTCGGACCGGCCAGGGCCGGCGCACTGCCGCCCTCGAGGCTGGCGCCGTGGCACTGGGCGCAGGTTTCCTTGTAGACGACGCTGCCCTGCTGCGCCTGCGCCGGCGTGAACCCGGCCACCGGCGGCTGCGCCGCGGCGCCGACTTGCGACCAGTGGACCACGCCGAACGCAGACGTCAGCGTGGCCAGCGAGAGCGCGAGATACCGCATCGAGTGCCCCTTTCCGATTCGTGCCCGACCGCCGCGATTGTGTCGCCGCCCGCGCCGTCAACGCGGCCGGACGACGGCCCAAAGTGTTCGGTCAGATAGTCGACGATGCGCTTCAGTTCCTCGTCGGTGCCCTCGGCGCCGCGAACGACCATGTCGTCGACGATCTGCTGCCAGCCCTGCCGCGAACGGCGCAGGCCCTTCACGGCGTCCTCGGCCGGATGACACCCGGTGCACACCCGCACGAACTCCTGGTGGCCCCGGCCTTGCGGCAACGCCGCCTGGTGCGCCTGCAGGACCACCCCGGTCGGTGGCAGCACGGCGCCGGCCAGCAGCACGACCGCGGCCAGCACGCGCCGGCCGGGCGTCGTGACCGTCATCCGCTGCGCGTCTCCGCCTGCCGACGGCACCATGTCTCGCGATTACCGGGTGAGAACGAACGTCTGCACGCGCCCGGCGATGCCCGGTGCGCCGTCGGGAGCACTGGAGAGCACGGTGACGTACTGACGGCCATCGAGTTCGTAGGTGATCGGCGCGGCGGGCGCCGGCGCGATCGGCGCCTCCCACAGGATGGCGCCGGTACGCGCGTCGTGGGCGAGGATGGCGCCGCTGCGCCGGCCGCTGAACAGGACGTCGCTGGCGGTCACCAGGACGCCGCCGTTCCAGAACGTCGTCATGTCGATCCGCCACTTGTCGCGCTGCGTGGTCGGATCGCGGGCGACGAGGAACCCGGCGGGCTGCGGCGCCGGCGGCGCCGGCACCGACCCCGGTCCCCGCACCAGCCCGGTGCTGGCCCGCCCGAGCGTCGGCTCGTACTCGGCGGCCAGCCGATAGAACGACTGGTTGTTCTGGCCGGGGATGTAGACCAGCCCGGTGCGCGGGCTGAACGCCATCGGGTGCCAGTTGTGCGCCCCGGCCTGCGCCGGCGAGATCCAGGCGCCGGTCGTGTCGTAGCGCGCGATCGTCGACTCCACGGGACGGCCGGTCTTCAGATCGACGTGCGTGGCCCAGGTGACGTGTTCGGTGATCTTCTCGGCCGAGATCAGCTGCCCGGTGAGCCGATCGATGACGTAGAAGAAGCCGTTCTTCGGCGCCTGCATCAGCACCTTGCGCGGCCGGCCGTCGATGACGAGGTCGGCCAGCGTCATCGTCATGGTGGAGGTGTAGTCCCAGTTGTCGCCCGGCACGGTCTGGTAGTGCCACACGTACGCGCCGGTGTCGGCATTGACGGCGACGATCGAGTTGAGAAACAGGTTGTCGCCCTGGCCCTTGCTGCGCCAATGGTGGCTCCACGGCGCGCCGTTGCCGGTGCCGATGTAGAGGAGGTTGGCGTCGGGGTCGTACGAGAAGCTGTCCCAGGCGTTGCCGCCGCCGCCGTACTTCCACCATTCACCGGCCCAGGTCTTCGCCGCCATCTCCATCGCCGGCGACTCGAATGGCAGGGACGGATTGCCCGGCACGATGTAGAACCGCCACGCCTGGTCGCCGGTCTCGGCGTCGTAGGCGGTGACGTAGCCGCGCACGCCGTGGAACTCGGCGCCGCCGTTCCCGATCACGACCTTGCCCTTGACGATCCGCGGCGCGCCGGTGACGACGTACTCCGAGTTGCCGTACGGAATCGTCATCCGCACCCACACGACGCTGCCGGTCGCGGCGTCGAGGGCGACGAGCCGGCCGTCCTGGAGGCCGGCGTAGACCTTGCCGTTGTAGAGCGCGACGCCGCGGTTGGGCGCGCCGTTGATCACCGTCTGGCCGCCGGCGGCGCGGCCGCCGCGGACGATGCCGGGATCCCACTTCCACTTCAGCGCGCCGGTCCGCGCGTCCAACGCGAAGATCACGCTCCAGGTGCCGCTGGCGTAGAGCACGCCGTCGTGGACGAGCGGCGTCGCTTCGATCTGGCCGGGGCCGCCGGGGATGTCCCACGTCCAGGCGCGCTGCAGCCCCTTGACGTTGTCGACGGTGATCCGCGTCAACGGACTGAAGCGGGTCTCGGCGTGGTCCAGCCCGTAGGTCAGCCACTCTCCGGGCGGCGGCTGGCGCAGGCGTTCGGTGGTGACCGCGGTGGACGGTGGCGTCTGCGCGGACGGCGCGGCGAGCGCCCACAGCACGAGCAGCACACCTGTCGAAGACCAGCGATTCATGGCAACGCCTCGGACCCACGGCGCACGCATGCCCGTCGCGACAGGCATGGGTGGAATGCCGCGGGACTATAGCATGAGACCTGGGTGCCACTATACGAGATGGACGGCGGTGTAGAATGCCGGCCGTGAGCCGACTCGTCCAGATTCGCAACGGCGCCGAGCGCCGCGTCGCCGTGGTGGACGAGCCGCATCTGCAGCTGTTGACCGGGGTCGATTCGGTCTACGGCCTCGCCGGCCGCGCGCTGGCCTCCGGGCGCCCGCTGCAGGCGATCGTGGACGAGCACCTCGGGCCCGACCGTCTCGCCTACGACGACGTGTACGCGGGCACCTCGCCGTGGTGCCTGATGGCGCCGATCGATCACCCGGAACCAGCGCACTGTCTGGTGTCCGGCACTGGCTTGACGCATCTCGGCAGCGCCGCGCACCGCCAGGCGATGCACGGCAAGGACGACGCCGACCTGACCGACAGCATGCGGATGTTCCGCGCCGGCCTCGACGGTGGCCGGCCGGCCGCCGGCACGGTGGGGGCGGCGCCGGAATGGTTCTTCAAGGGCACCGGCGCGGTGCTGCGGGCGCCGGGCGAGCCGCTCGACCTGCCGGCCTACGCCCACGACGGCGGCGAAGAGGCCGAACTGGCCGGCGTCTACGTGATCGACGACGCCGGCCGGCCGCGGCGCCTGGGCATGGCCGCAGCCAACGAGTTCTCCGATCACGCCCTGGAGAAGACGAACTACCTGCACCTCGCCTCGTCCAAGCTGCGCTCGTGCGCCGTCGGCCCGGAGCTGGTGCTCGATCCCGACTTCACGCTGGTGGCGGGCGAGGTCGCCATCGAGCGCGGCGGCGCCGCCATCTGGTCGGCCACGGTCGCCACCGGCGAGGGCGCCATGTGCCACAGCCTGGCCAACCTCGAACACCATCACTTCAAGCACGAGTGGCACCGGCGCGCCGGCGACGTGCACGTCCACTTCTACGGCGCCGACCGCCTCAGCTTCGGCGACGGCGTCGTGCTGCAGGACGGCGACGTCATGGTGGTGCAATTCGCCGGGTTCGGCCGCGCGCTGCGCAACCCGGTGCGGGTCGCGCCCCGCAGCGCCGTCCCGGTCGTCGTCACGCCGCTGTGACCCGCCGCCCGATCGTTCCTTCCAGGGAGAAGCCCATGCGCGCACTGCTCATCGCGTCACTCGCCGCCGTTCCCCTCGTGCCGATGGTGCTCGGCGCCCAGAGCGCGCCGGCACGGCCGCTGGCCGAGCAGATCGCCCACACCGACCCGGCGAAGTACCGCCAGAACCAGGGCGTGCACGGCGGACCGGGGCGGCTCGACTACATGGGGCTGTTCGACCACACCTCGGTCGACACCAACCTGTTCTTCCTGCACCGCGGCGTGATCCTCCCCAAGAGCGGCATCGGCGCCCACTTCCACAACCAGTGCGAGGAGATGTTCGTCATCCTCAACGGCGAGGCTCAGTTCACCATCGACGGACGGACGTCGGTGTTGAAGGGCCCGGCCGGCGCGCCGGTCCGCATGGGCCACTCGCACGCCATCTACAACCACACCGACCAGCCGGTGGAGTGGATGAACATCAACGTCTCGTCGCTGAAGGCCGTCTACGACGCCTTCGATCTCGGCGACGGCCGGGTCGGCGCGCCGCTCGACCCGATTCCGGTGTTCATGTCGATGCGCCTCGACCGCGCCCTGCTCAAGCCCGCCGAGGCGATGCAGGGCGGCAAGGGCACGGTGCAGTACCGGCGCGTGCTGAGCCCGTCGGTGTTCCTCGGCCCGTGGGCCTATGCCGATCACCTCGAGCTGCCGGCGGGCACGTCGGTCGGTCCGCACGCCGATCCCGACTACGGCGGGTTCTACTACGTGATGGCCGGCCAGGGCCGGGTGACGATCGGTGCCGAGACCGCGGCCATCAAGATGGGCGACGCCATTCCGCTGCAGCTGAACGTCCGCCGGACCTTCGAGAACACCGGCACCGGGCCGCTGGAGTTCCTGGTCGTCGGCGTGGCCCGCGACCCGCAGAAGAAGAACGACCTGCTGCCGCGCCGTCCGGCGCCGCGCGGCTGATCGCGCCGCGCCGCTAGGGGCGCCGGCCGCCAGCCGCGGGATCGGCGATCGAGACCGCCCGGTAGCCGCCGCGGCCCCGGAAGTAGAGCCACAGGCCGGCGAACGCCACGGTCAGCGGCGCGGCGACGCCGGCCACCATCTGCAGGGCGGCGCCAGGGCCGGCATCGTCGATCCGCGCCCCCATGATCGGCAGCGTCACGGCCACCGACAGGAAGCCGCCGCCGCCCATCAGCGACATCAGCAGGGCGCCGCCGCGCGGGAACTGCTCGGCGGTGATCCCGATCATCGTCGGCCACAGGAAGGTCTTGCCGGCGCCGAACAGCGTCGCCGCCAGCAGCGCCACGCCGGCGCTCGACCCTTTGTCGAGCGCGCCGAGCCAGTAGAGACCGACCGCGCTGAGCAGGCCGCTGACCACCATCGTCAGGATCGGCGACTTGTGCGTGATCGCACTGCCCCAGACGCGCAGCACGAACATCAGGCCGCCGGTGTAGACCAGGAACAGCACGCCGCTGCCGGCGGCGGGGCTGAGCTGCGGCACGAGATCCCCCATCACCGTCGGGAACCACTGGTCGGGGCCCATCTCGGTGGCCGCCGTCATCCACATGCAGGCCATCAGCACCAGGAACAGCGGCCGGGCCGCCTGCCCCCACATCTCCCCGGTCGGCACGTTCGACACGGCGCGCTCGGTCTGCGGGTAGCGCAGTGACAGGGCCATGACGAGGTAGACGGCAGCGGGCAGGAAGACCAGGGCGAGCTTCGCTTCCCACGGAATGCCGGCGCGCGTCATCAGCACGGCGAGCAGCCCGCCAATCACCAGGCCGGCCGGCCACCAGGCGTGCACCGAGGTGATCCGCCGCGTCTTCTCGGCGGTGTAGAGCGACGCCATCAACGGGTTGATCACGCCCTCGACCAGGCCGTGCGACACCCCGAACATCAGGAACCCGAGGTAGAGCATCACGGTGCCGGGGTGGTCGAACAGCGACGCGACCGGGGCGGCGGGACGCGGCGCCAGGCCGATCAGCGCGACGCCGGTGATGAAGCCGAGTGCGGACAGGACGTGGAGACGGCGCATGCCGACGACGTCGATCAGGCTGCCGCTGACGAAGATGGCCACCGTGAACGCCCAGAACGCCGGGCTGAACACCAGGCCCATCTGCTCGTTGCTGATCTGGAAGGCGCGGCTGAGCGGACCGGCGATGTCGCCGCGGATGGCGAACACCACCGACGCGGTGGCGATCGACAGGCAACTGGCGACGAACAATCTCTGCGGATGCATCCAGATTCCTCTCGTGTGGCCCGGGATTCTACCGGGTTTCACATCACACACCCGGATCCCACATCGTGAGTTGACAAGCCCATCCCGGATCCGTATAGTTCGCCGGCGCAGACAATCGATTATTGACAATCAATCCATGCGCTCGTTCGCTGCGTCGCGGCTGCTCGACGGTCTACGACCGATCTGGCTGGTCGGTGAAGGTGTGTCCGGGCGTCCACGGCCCGCGGTAATCGGCAGGAGGAAGAAGATGACCCGTCACTCAGTTCGCCGCCGGGAATTCCTGGTGCGCATCGGCCACCTGGTCCTCGCAGCGCTCGTCGTCCTCGGCGCCAAGACCGCCGGCGCGCAGGCGTTGTACGGGAGCCTCGTGGGCAACGTCGTCGACGACTCTGGCGCGCGTATTCCCGGCGCGACCGTGACCGCCACGCGCCTGGAGACGAATCAGGTCTCGGAGCAGGTCACGCCCGAGAACGGCACCTACTCGTTCACCAACCTCCTGCCCGGCACCTACCAGCTGTCCGTGACGCTGCCGGGGTTCAAGACCTTCTCGGTGAACGAGATCGCGCTGCGCATCGGCGCCATCGTCCGCGTCGACGCCCGGCTCGAACTCGGCACACTCGAGGAATCCGTCACGGTGTCGGCGGGCGCGCCGCTCCTGCAGGCCGACAGCGCCACGCTGCAGACACTGACCACGGCCGAGGCGCTGGTCAGCGTTCCGATCACGGGACGCAGCTATCAGAGCATGCTCGCGCTGACGCCGGGCGTCGCGCAACCAGACTTCTTCCAGGTCGGCGGCATCAACAACCCGGCGCGCACGATGCGGGTGACGGTGAACGGCCAACCCAACACCAACACCACCTTCCGACTCGACGGCATGACGGTGACCAACCAGTGGATCCCCGGCCTGCAGGCCTACGGGCCGGCCATCGAGGCAATCGAGACCGTGAACGTGGTGACGAGCAACTTCGAGGCCGACCAGGGCATGGCCGGCGGCGCCGCCGTGAACGTCCAGGTCAAGAGCGGCTCCAACAGCCTCCGCGGCTCGGCGTTCGAGTACTACACCAGCTCGGCGCTGCGGGCCCGCAACTTCTTCCTGCCGCCAACCGCCGAGAAGCCCAAGGGCACCAAGAACATCTTCGGCGGCACGCTGGGCGGCAAGATCCGCCGCGACAAGCTGTTCTTCTTCGGCAGCTGGGAAACCACCGACTCCCGCGAGGTCGGCGGGCCGTTCATCGGCTCGTCGGCCCTGCTGCTGTCGCTCCCGCCCACGGAGTTGCGCGGCGGCAACTTCTCCTCGACCGGCACCGTGATCTACGACCCGCGGACCGGCAATGCCAACGGGACCGGCCGCATCCCGTTCGCGTTCGCGAACTGTCCGGGCGTGACGTCGACGAGCGACCCGCGCTTCGCGGCCTGCAACTTCATCCCGACGAACCGCCTCAGCCCGGCCGCCCAGCGCCTCCTGGCGTACCTGCCGGCGCCGACCGGCGCCGGCAACGTCAACAACTACGTGTCGGCGCCGCCGTTCACGTCGCTGTTCCACAAGATCGACACCAAGCTGACCTACGTGCCGAACAGCCGCATGAACGTCAACCTGCGGGTCAGCGGCCTGCGCGACGCCATGAACTCGGCCGGCCTCTATGGCGACGACAACCCGCTCAGCCTCGGCACCGACCTGACGGCGAAGATTCTCAGCTACTCGCTGTCGACCACCGCCACCATCAGCCCCAACTTCGTCATCGACGTGGTCGGCGGCGCGACCCAGCCCCACACCTACCAGCAGCCCAACGGCGAGCGGCAGTGCTGGGCCGACCAGATCGGCATCCCGAACGCCTGCCAGGCCCGCGACTGGGCCCTGCCGCAGATGGAGATCATCGGCTTCACGCAGCGCGGCGGCACCTCGGGCGGCACCCAGCCGCTCGGCAACAACGGCTTCAGCTCGTCGATCCTCGACTACAACGACCCGCAGTTCCAGGTCGTCGCCAACGCCACCTGGATCAAGGGCACCCACAACGTCAAGTTCGGTGCCGACCTGCACTGGCAGCACATGAACCACTACGAGATCTCGCCGCTGAGCGGCCTGACCTTCACCGGCATCGGCACGATCCTGAACGGCGGGCCGGCGGCCAACTCCTACAACGCCCTGGCCGACTTCCTGCTCGGCAACTTCGCGACCGCCAGCATCGGACGGAACAGCGACTGCCTCGACACCGAAACCGGGTGCACGAACGAGCGCCCGGTGTCGATGCGACAGCAGCAGATGGGCCTCTACCTCCGCGACCAGTGGCAGATCGGCCAGAAGCTGACGCTGTCGCTCGGCATCCGCTGGGAGTACTACCCGGTGCCGGTTCGCGCCGACCGCGGCGTCGAGTACTTCGATCTGAACACCAACCGCGTGCTGCTCTGCGGTCTCGGCGGCAACAGCGAGACCTGCGGCGTGAAGGTCGAGAAGAACCTGTTCACGCCGCGCCTCGGCGTCGCCTACCGGCCCTGGGACTCCCTGGTGCTCCGCGCCGGCTACTCGCGCAATCCCCAGAACGACCACATGTATCGCAACGCCACCTACACCTACCCGGCCTCGGTGACGATCAACTCGGTGGGGCTGAACGCCTTCACGCCCGCCGGCAACCTCGACACCGGCTTCCCGGTGATTCCGGCCCCGGATCGCAGCTCGGGCTCGGTGGCGCTGCCGGCCGGTGTCGGCGTGACCTCGTCCCCGGCCAGCTTCATCCGCGGCAAGATCACCGCCTGGAACGTCACCGCACAGCAGCAGGTCGGCTCCAACATGAGCGTCCAGCTCGCCTATGTGGGCAACCGCCAGGAAGACATCACCCGCTCGAACAACCGCAACTACGGCCAGATCGGCGGCGGCGTGGCCAGCCAGCCGTTCTTCCAGTCGATCGGCACCAACGCCGCCATCAACTTCCTCGACCCGCTCGGCCGCGTCCACTACGACGCGCTGCAGCTGCACGTGTCGCGGCGGCTGACCGACGGGTTCTCGTTCACGGCCGCCTACACCTACGCCAAAGGCACCGACTTCTGGGCGACCAGTATCCTGCTCCCGGAATACCGCGACCTCAACCGCGGGCCCTCGAGCAGCGTGAGCCCGAACAAGGTCGATCTCTCGGCCACCTACGAACTGCCGTTCGGCGATGGCAAGCGCTTCCTGCAGAGCGGCGTCGGCGCGGCCCTGCTCGGCGGCTGGCAGATCAACGGCAACTTCACCGCCTTCAGCGGCTCGGTGATGACGATGACCGCCAACGGCGCCTCGCTGAACGCCCCGGCGAACCCGCAGCGCGCCGACCAGGTCGCCGACTTCAAGGTGATCGGCGGGGTCGGCCCGAACGCCTACTGGTTCGACCCGACCTCGTTCGCCCCGGTCACCCAGCAGCGCTTCGGCACGTCGAAGGCCAACGGCTACCGCGGCCCCGGCTACGCCAACCTCGACGCCAGCTTGTTCAAGAGCTTCGCGTTCAAGCGCTTCACCGGCCAGTTCCGCGTCGAGGCGCTCAACGTCACCAACACGCCACACTTCGCCAACCCGGGCACGAACGTCAACGCGGCGGACTTCGGCCGGATCACCTTCACCGCCAACCCGGGCCGCGAGTTCGACGAGCGCAGCTTCCGGCTCGGACTGCGGATGACGTTCTAGACCATGGGTCAGGTCGCGGGTCCCTTGCCGGGGCCCGCGGCCCCGACCGATCTCGACCCAAGGGAGGGAGCGATGTTCGTCCGCACTGCCATCGCGTTCATCTGCGGTCTTGGGATGGCGGCGGTGCCGCTCGCCCTCCAGCCGAAGGCGGACGCCCCGTCCGTCGAACTGAGCAACGGCGTCCTCAAGAGCAAGGTCTATCTGCCGGACGTCGAGCGCGGCTACTACCGCTCCACGCGGTTCGAGTGGGGCGTGCCGGCGACGCTCGAGTACAAGGGCCACTCGTACTACGGCCCGTGGTTCACCAAGTACGACCCGTCGGTCGGCAATTTCGAGTTCAAGGACGGAGCCGTGGTCGTCGGCGACCACAACTGGATCTCCGGGCCGGTCAATGAGTTCGCCGTGCCGCTCGGCTACGACGAGGCCCCGGCCGGCGGCACGTTCGTGAAGATCGGCGTCGGCCACCTGCGCAAGCCCGCCGATGGCGCCGCCTACCGGTTCTCGAACTTCTACGACGTCGTCGACCCCGGCACCTGGACGACGAAGACGTCGGCGACCTCGGTCGAGAGCACGCATCAGGTGAAAGATTCCGGCGCCGGTTACGGCTACGAGTACACGAAGGTGACCCGGCTGGTGCCCGGCGCGCCGCAGCTGGTGATCGAGCATCGGCTGCGCAACACCGGCGCCAAGCCGTTCGAGTCGAGCACCTACAACCACAACTTCATGGTCATGAACGGGCAGCCGACCGGCCCCGGCCTGGTGTTCATCGCCCCGTTCGCGCTCACCGCCGCGCGCCCACCCGACCCGGCCTTCGCCGAGATCACCGGCAACCGCTTCGTCTACAAGAAGGAATTGCAGATCGGCGATCAGGTGGCGAGCGGGTTGACCGGCTTCGGCCCGACCGCCGCCGACTACGACTTCCGGATCGAGAATGCCCGCGCCGGCACCGGCGTGCGGATCCGCGGCGATCGGCCGGTGTCGCGGATGGTCCTGTGGTCGATCCGGCCGACCTTCGCGATCGAGCCGTTCGTGGCGATCGCGGTGAAGCCCGGTGAGCAGTTCACCTGGACGTACACGTTCGACTACTACGAATTGCCGAAGTAGCCATCGGCGCAAGGGACACGGCCATGCATGTGCTCAAGTTCGCCGTCCGCGTCGTCGCGGTCGCGCTCCTGTTCTGGGTCGCGTTCGAGCCGATCGGCTACACGCAGGCGCCGGCGCCCGCCCCGGGCTAGACGCCGAGCCAGACGCCGAGCCAGCCGCCGGGCATCGCCGAGCCCGCCCGCCCCGGCCGGCCGCCGCGCCGCTTCGTCATGGACGACGTCGCGCAGCGCCGCCTCGCCGAACTGCGCGCCCCGCTCGACAAGCTCACGCCGGCGACCGACGCGATGCTGCGCGAGCCGTCGCCGGGCGACTGGCTGCACTGGCGTCGCACTTACAACGGCTGGGGCCACAGCCCGCTCACCCAGATCAACCGCGACAACGTCAAGGACCTCGAGGTGGCCTGGACGTGGGGCATGAACTCGAGCGGCATGAACTCGTTCACGCCGCTGGTCCACGACGGCATCATGTTCCTGTGGAACTACGGCGAGACCATCCAGGCGCTCGACGCCCGCAACGGCAACCTGCTGTGGCAGTACCAGCACACGCTGCCCGAGGGCTTCGAGCGCGAGGTGTTCTACAAGACGAAGAAGGCCCTGGCCATCGGCGGCAACAAGCTGATCTTCCCGACCACCGACATGCACATCCTGGCCCTCGACGTGAAGACCGGCCAGTTGATCTGGGACGTCGTTCCGGACGACCACCGGAACACGCGCGTCTACAACGGCGGGCCGCTGGTGGTCAAAGACAAGGTCATCATGGGGGCGAGCGGCTGCGCGCCCGGTGGCGCCATCCGCACCGCCGCCTGCTTCATCACCGGACACGACCTGGAGACCGGCAAGGAACTGTGGCGGTTCAGCACGATCGCCATGCCCGGCGAACCGGGCGGTGACACCTGGAACAACGTGCCCGCCGATCGGCGCTGGGGCGCCTCGATCTGGAACCCGCCGAGCTACGACGCCGAGCTGAACCTGGTGATCGTCGGCACCGGCTCGCCCTATCCGTGGTCGTCGATCGAGCGCGGCACCTACAACCCCGTCGGCGGCGGCAACAAGGGCGACGGGCTGTACTTCAACTCGACGCTGGCCCTCAACCCGGACACCGGCAAGCTGGTGTGGTACTACCAGCACCTGCCCAACGACACCTTCGACCAGGACTACGCCTTCGAGCGGCTCATCGTCAACGTCGACTACCGCGGCCGCAAGCGCAAGGCCGTGATCACCGCGGGCAAGCCGGCGGTCATCGAAGTGATCGACGCCGCCACCGGGCGGTTCCTCTACGCCCGCGACCCCGGGGCGCAGAACATCTTCACCTTCAACGAAGAAACCGGCGTGAAGAAGCTGCTCGCGCCGGGACCGCCCGACGGCATCAAGCGCTGCCCGAGCAACAACGGCGCCCGCAACTACCTGGCCGGGTCGTACAGCCCGAACACCAACCGCTACTACATCTCGGTCAACGACATCTGCACGCCGAAGGCCGGCGAGATGACCGACCGCCTGATCGCCATGGACGTCAACACCGGCGACTTCGTGATCGACATCCCGTCGCGGGTCATGCAGTCGTCGGCCAAGCTGACCACGGCCGGCGGGCTGCTCTTCTCGGCGTCGGCCGACCGCTACGTGCGGGCCATGGACGACCGCGACGGCAAGGTGCTGTGGCAGACCCGCGTGCAGGACATCCCCAACGCCTTCCCGATCACCTACATGGTCGACGGCGTCCAGTACATCGCGATGGTCGCCGGCAATCCCGGGCTGGTCGGCAGCGGCGCGGGGCGGGCCTCGGCCGAGTACATGCGGCCGTCGCCGACCTCGGTGTTGTGGGTGTGGCGCCTCCGGGCCGCCAACTGACGGCGCGCGGACGGAGGCGGCGGATGACACGACCCCTCGCGGCGACCCTGTCGGCGGCGCTCCTCTGGGCCGCCACCGTCGCCGCGCACGAGACCGCCCGGCAGGGGCCGACCACGCCGGCCTCGCAGGGCGTCTACACCAAGACGCAGGCGCGCCGCGGCGCCGGCGTCTTCGAGGACGTCTGTCTCGCCTGCCACACGCTGAGCCGCTTCCGTGGCGAGAACTTCACCGCCAAGTGGAGCGACAAGCCGTTGGCCGTGCTCTACAAGGCGGTGAAGACCATGCCGCAGGGCGAGCCGGAGAGCCTCGATCCGCAGGACTACGCGGATCTGGTCGCCTACCTGCTCAGCATCAACGCGTATCCGGACGGCGGGCAGGAACTGCCGCCGTCGGACGCCGCGGCGGCCGCCATCCACCTCGACATCAAGGTCCCGTAAGCCCGCCACCTGGCGTGCTGTTCGTGGCGGCCCACGATGTTCCCCGCGCTGTTGTCCGCCACCACCGCCCTGCTGCTGGCGGCGGTGGTGTGGACCCTGCCGCTGGCGGCCCGCCAGGATCACACGGCCGCGGCGCCGCCGCCGCCCGTCGCCGCCGACATCGCTGACCCGGTCGAGCGCGCCGCGTTCATTCGCGTGTGGCGGACCGGCGATCCCGCCGCGCGGCGCGCCCTGGCAGAGCGCTTCGTCACCGACCATCCACGGACGGTGGTGCTGCGCGAGGCCTACGAAATCGCCGCCCGGGCCAGCCTCGAACTCGGCGACGGCCCCGGTGCCCTGACCTGGGGCGAGCGGGCGCTGCGCCTCCTGCCCGAAAACGTGCCGCTCCTGGTGATGGTCGCCGACCTGGCGGCCAAACTGCGCGAACAGGGCCTGGCCGAGCGCAGCGCGCGGGCGGCGCTGCGCCTCCTGGACACCGCGCTGCCGCCGCCGGGCCTCGCGCCGGCCCGGTGGGCGGCGATGGGCCGCGAGCTTCGCGCCACCGCTCACGCGGCGCTCGGACGCGTGGCGGCCGACCGCGCCGACCATCCCGGCGCCGAGCGCGAGCTGCTGGCGGCGCTGTCGTTCGACGACGACGACAGCGAGGCGCTCTACCTGCTGGGGGTGACGCGCCTCGCCGCGCGTCGCGACGACGCGGCCGCACCGCCCCTGGCGGTGGTGGTCCGGGCGGGCGGCCCCCTGGCCGGACCCGCCCGCCGGCTGCTGCTCGGCATCCACGCCCGCGCGGCGGCGCCGGCGCCCGCGTTCGACGCCTACCTCGCGTCGCTGCGCTTCGAACCGCCGCCGGCGGCGCCGCCGGCCGAGGCAGCGCCGGTCGCCGACCGCTACGCCGGCTCGAGCGCGTGCCGCGCGTGTCACGTGGAGGAGTACGAACGCTGGCAGGGGACGGGCATGGCCCGGATGCTCCGCGCCTACCGTCCCGAGAACGTGATCGGCGACTTCGCCAACGCCCGCACGGTGGACGGCCGGGCGCGGGCAGTGCTCGACGGCGGCCGGCACTTCGTCGAGATCCGGAGCGGCGGGTCGCAGGAGTGGACGCGCTATCCCGTCGACTACACGATCGGCTCGAAGTGGCAGCAGGCGTATGCGACGACCCTGCCCGACCGACGTATGCTGGTCTTCCCCATCCAGTACAGCCGCGATCACGGCGGCTGGATCAACTACTGGAAGACCGTGGACGCGCCGGGATCGGCGCGCGCCGACATCGCCCGCTTCCACGAGGTCCCCGAGGAGGCGGTGTACCAGACGACCTGTGCGCCCTGCCACACCAGCCAGCTGCGCTTCGCGGGTGGCGCCGCCCGTCCCGAGGCGGCGACCTTCCACGAGGGCGGCGTCAACTGCGAGACCTGCCACGGCCCCGCCGCCAGTCACGTCGAGGCCTACCAGGCCGGCCGCGCCCAACCGCGGGCGGCGACCGCGCCGCCGGTGCGCTTCGCCGGCCTCACCGCGGTCCAGTCGGTGGCCATCTGCGCCCAGTGCCACGCCCAGTCGGCGGTGCACGACGCGCTGGAGACCGGCGAAGTGAACTACGGCGTGCGCGGGGCGTGGTACCGCGTCTATCCGACCCACCTGGTGTCGAGCTTTCCACGCCGGGCGCTGTACCGTGACGGACGCTTCCGCGCCACCACCTTCGTCAGCGAGGCGTTCGCGCGCACGCAGTGCTTCCAGACCGGCGGCGCTACGTGTGCGTCCTGTCACGACCCGCATCCGCCCGACCCGGCCGCCAACCCGACGTCGCTCAAGTACGGCGCCGACGACGACCGGATGTGCGTGCAGTGTCACACGGCGTTCGCCGCGGCGCCCGAGCGCCACACGCGACACGCCGCCGGCAGCGAGGCCAGTCGCTGTGTCAGCTGCCACATGCCGCGCATCGCCGAAGCCCTGATCTTCCAGGCTCGTTCGCATCAAATCGACGACATCCCCGACGCCGGAATGACGGCGCGGTTCGGCGCGGCGGACAGCCCGAACGCCTGCCTGACGTGTCATCGCGAACGAAGCACCGCCTGGCTGGCCGAGGCGCTCGCGGCGCGGCGCCGCTGAGACGCCCGGAGAGGCCAATCGAGCGGATCTGATACCATTCGCGCGGTGCGGCGAGTCTCCAGGCCTCGACAGCGGCAGTCCGACGGCGAGGCCCTGAGGGGACCCTACAAGATCCAGGTGATCGATCGCGCCGTGGCCGTCCTGCGCAGCCTGGCCGACGCCGAAACCGAGTCGACCGCCGTGGAAATCGCCCGCGCGGTCGGCCTGCACAAGAGCACCGTGCACCGGCTCCTGGTCGTGCTCGAGCACCACCGGCTGGTGCAGAAGAGCCCGGGCGGCTACCTCCTCGGCACCGGATTGCTCGAACTCGGCGAGAAGGCGTCGGCCCGGCTGCGGCTCAGCGAGCGGGCCGTGCCGTTTCTCCGCGAGCTGTCGGCCCAGACCGGCGAGGGTGCGCACGTCACCGTGCTCAGCGACACCGAGATGCTGGCGGTCGCGCACGTCGAGGGCCGCTGGAACCTGCAGTCGCTCACCCGCAGCGGCTCGCGGACGCAGATTCACTGCACGGCCGCCGGCAAGGCGGTGCTCGCCTACCTCTCGCCCGAAGCCAGCGACAGCGTGATCGCCAGGCTGGCGTTTCACCGGCTGACCCGGCGCACCATCGTCACGCCGGCGGCGTTCAAGCTCGAACTGATGCGGGTCCGCGACGCCGGCTACGCGATGGACGACGAAGAATTCGAGGACGGGCTGCGGTGCGTCGGCGCGCCCGTGTTCGACCACCGCGGCCAGGTCGTCGCCTCGCTCAGCCTGGCCGCTCCGGTGTTCCGCCTCGGCCGCGACCGCCTCACCCAGGTCGTCCGGCTGGTGATGGACGCGGCGCGGCGCTTGTCGGCCGAGATCGGCTACCAGCAGCCGGCCACGCCGCCGCAGAAAATCCGCGCGGTGGCCGCCCGGCCGCGCGCGCGACGCGGCTGATTGTCCGCCCCTCGCCGATTGGCCGCTCGATGAGCGGCCCTACAGCAGGAAGCTGAACAGGTTCGCCACCGGCATCTCGACCAGGAAGCGAATCCGCTGGCGCAGCGGGGATTCGCCGAGCAGCGCCGCGCGGCTCACGATCGTGCCGCGCTCGATCACCCGGTGGGCGGCGGCCTCGCGGGCGGCGATGCTGGCCAGCACCTCGGCGGCCAGCGCCGGCTGGCCGCGGCACACCAGCATCAGCTCCGAGTTGAGGTTGGCCGACCGCGGGTCCATGTTGTAGGTGCCGACGATCGTCGTCTCGCCGTCGATGACGCCGCGCTTGGCGTGCACGCCCCAGCGCGGATGACCGCCGCCGAGGTCGGTGCTTTGCGCCGGCAGAGCCTGGCCGCCGTAGGCCGACAGCGACAGGCCGGTCTCGGCCAGCGAGCCGAGCCACGGGAAGAGCGCGGCGACGGCATACGACGCGTCCGTGGACGCCAGGCTGTTGGTGAGCACGCGCACGTGCACGCCGCGGCGGTGCAGATCCTCGAGCACGGCGTGCCCGCCGCTCTTGATCACGAAGTAGGGCGACTCGACGACGGCGTCCCGCCGGGCGCGGGCCAGTTCCTCGACGATAGCGGTGAACACCAGCCGGCTGGCCTCGCCGTGGTTCGGGAAGTCGGTGACGAAGCGCAGGTCGCGGCACTCGTGGCCGGGATGCGCCTGGCGGTAGGCGTCGCCGGCGGCGCGCAGGCGGGACAGCATGGCCACGTCGGCGGCGTTGGGCAGGAAGAACGCCGCGGCCTCGGCGGCGGTGTCGCCGTCGGGCAGCGGATCGGCCGACAGGTGCGAGGTCCAGTAGACGTCGAAACTGGCCCGCACGGTCTCGACGATCGGCCCCGAGACTTCCAGGTCGGCGTCGAGGAAGTTGTAGTGATCCGACAGATCGAAGTAGTCGTTGGCGATGTTGCGGCCGCCGGTCAGCACGGTGGCGTCGTCGACGATCAGCAGCTTGCGGTGCGAGCGGTGCTGGATGCTGACCAGCCGGTAGACGGCGCTGGTGTTGTAGTAGCGCACCTGCACGCCTGCCTCGCCGAGCACCTTGGCGTAGGCCGGCTTCAGCGCGAACACCGGCGCCGAGAAGTCGACCAGGATGCGCACCCGCACGCCTTCGCGGGCCTTCTTCATCAGCGCCTGGGTGAGCAGGCGCGACGCCTCGTCCACCTCGTAGATGAAGAACTCGAGTTCGATCGACCGCCGCGCCGACGCGATCAGTTCCAGGCGGCGCTGGAACGACGCCGCGCCCTGGTCGTAGTGGGTGATGCGGTGCGGGGCCGTCGACCGCGCCTGCAGGCTGTCGTCCACCCTGGGGTTGTCGCGGACGATCCACTCGAGGGCGACCAGCCCGAGGGCGACGACGAGGTAGCACGTCAGGATCGCCGCCACCAGGCCGAGCACGGCCCTCTTCACCCACCGCATCGCTCCATAGTGCGGGGCCGGCCACGTCGCCGGCAAGGGCCGGCACGGCCGGCGCGGTACCACGCGTCTTCAGGTCTGCGCAGCCTGGCGATCTGCGATATGGTTCGCAGCGCAGGCAAGACCGGGACGGAGGAGGACGAGCATGGGGCCGATCGAGCGGCGGTGGCAACGCAGTCCGAGCCGGCGTGAGGCGCTGGCGGCCCTGTCGGCGTTGGTGGCGGGCTCGCCGCTGCTGGCGGCGCAGCGCGATCCGAGCCAGCTCACCGGCCACCGCCGCATCCCCGGCTTCGCCGAGATGACGTCGGTGTTCGACTTCGAGCCGGTGTTCCAGGCCAACGTCCCGCGGGCCGTCTACGACTACACGGCGCACGGCGCCGACTCGGAAGCCAACATCCGCCGCAACCGCGACGCGTTCGACTGGGTGGACGTGGTGCCGCGCGCGGCGGTGGACACCGCGGCGGTGGACACGCGCACGACGCTCTTCGGCATGGCGCTCGACTACCCGCTCTTCGTGGCGCCCACCGCGCTGCAGGTGGCGCTGCACCCCGAGGGCGAAGTCGGCATGCGCCAGGCCGCCACCGCCACGAAGACGCCGTTCATCATCAGCAACAACTCGAGCCAGCCGGCCGAGAAGATCGCCACCTCGTCGAACGGCGCCGTCTGGTTCCAGTTCTACCCGCGGCGCAGCCTCGACGAGAGCCGGACGATGCTCGAGCGCGTGCAGGGCGCCGGCTGTTCGGCCATCGTCGTCACCGTCGATCAGCAGGCGACGTTCTACGAGCGCACCCAGCACCTGCGCAATCTCGGCGGCCGCCCCCGCACGGCGCCGGCCGCGCCGGCCGGCGGCGGGCCGCGCAACCCCTACCGCGTGCCCGAGACGCGGTTGTGGTACGAGTGGCGCTACCTCGATCAGATCCGTCCGTTCATCAGCGGGCCGATGCTGGTCAAGGGCATCCTCACCGCCGAGGACGCGCGCCTCTGTCTCGAGCACGGCGCGCAGGGCATCATCGTGTCGAACCACGGCGGGCGGTCGCTCGACTACGGGCCGTCCACGCTCGAGGTGCTGCCGGAGATCGTCGAGGCCGTGGCCGGCAAGGTGCCGGTGCTGGTGGACAGCGGGTTCCGCCGCGGCGCCGACGTGCTGAAGGCGCTGGCGCTCGGCGCCGACGTGGTCTGTCTGGGCCGCGCCACCCGCTGGGGACTCGGCGCGTTCGGCGTCCCCGGCGTGCAGCGCGTGATCGAGATGGTGCAGGCCGAACTGGTCGCGGCGATGGCCGCCGCCGGCCGGCGATCGCTCGCCGAGCTGGACCGCTCGGCGCTGCGCGTGAGGTTCACCTAGCCATGGCCCGGCAGACCCGACGGGAAGTGCTCGCCCGCGTCGCGCCGCGCGACGAACTCGTCAACGTCCTGGAATTCGAGGCCGAGGCCGGCCGCGTGCTCGCCGCCGACGTGATGCGCCAGGTGGCGGGCGGCGACCGCGCCGCCTACGAACGGGTCACGTTCCGGCCGCGGATGATGATCCCCTGCCTCGACCTGAACCTGTCGCTCGATCTGCTCGGCATGCCGCTGTTCGCGCCGATCCTGGTCGGTCCGGTGGCCGACCAGCGGCGGTTCCACGCCGAGGGCGAACTGGCGACCGCGCGCGGCGCCGCGGCCGGCAAGGCGGCGATGGTCGTCAGCAGCCGCGCGTCCCATCCGTTTGCGGCGATCGCCGCGGCGGCGCCGACGCCGCTCGTCCTGCAGGCGTTCGCGGGCGACGGCGCGGCCGCCGTCCGCGGCCAGGCCGTCGAGGCCGAGCGGGCCGGCGCCAAGGCGATCCTGGTCACGATCGACGCGTCGGATGCGGCAGGCCGGCCGCCGGCGCGGACCGACTGGGCCGTGGTGGACGCCGTGCGCGGCGCCGTCGCCGTGCCGGTGATCGTCAAGGGCGTGCTGAGTGCCGACGACGCGCGCGCGGCCGTGGCCCGCGGCGCCCGCGGCGTGGTGGTGTCGAACTACGGCCGCGTGGCCGCGACGGGCCGACCGGCGCCGCTCGAGGCCGTGGCGCCGATCGTGGACGCCGTCGGCCCGCAGGTGCCGGTGCTCGTCGATGGCGGCATCCGCCGCGGCTCCGACGTGATGAAGGCGCTGGCGGCGGGCGCGCGCGCCGTGCTGGTGGCGCGACCCGTGATGTGGGGACTGGCGGCCTACGGCCCCGACGGCGTGCAGTCGGTGCTCGAGCTGCTGCAGACCGAACTGGCCCGCGTGATGGGCTGCTGCGGCACGCCGCACCTGGGCGCCATCACCCGCGCCCACGTCCGCGTGCACGGTGCGGCGCCGACCTCATCCCCGGACTGACGGTCGGCTCGTACCGCGGCCTCACCAGGGACCCGCGCGCTTGGTGAACGCCCGCCCCTTGTCGGCGGCCGGCGTATCGCCGCCGGTGCAGATCATCGTGCCGTCCTTGATCTGGTCGATGACGTTGGCCTCGTTGCAGCTGTTGAGGAACCGGATGCCCGCCGCCTTGGTCGCGTCCAGGACACGGCGCCGCACCGCCGCCATCGCCGGGTGCGCTTCCCCGCCGACCTGATAGGTGCCGGGGCGGCCGAGCAGGTAGAACCCGTGATCGCCGGGACCCCATTCCGCGAAGGCGATGCCCGGCACGCGCACCGAGGCCTCGACGTTGGCATCCGCGCGCGGGTTCTCGATCTTCAGTCCGAACAGCAGCTCGCCGTCCGGGTTCATCGGCCACGGATCGGCGAGACGCATGTACTCCTGCGCCGTCACGCCCCAGATGCCGGCGGCGTAGCCCTGCGAGCCGTTGCCGCGGGTGCCCTGGGCCAGGCCGTCCACCCGTGGCGCGAAGGGATAGCGCGCCGCTTCGATCATCAGCCGCGCCGCCTCGGGGCTCTCGGCGTTGCACAGCAGGATGCCGTGCACGCCGGCGGCCAGCGCCTGCTGGATCATCCAGCCGTTGGCGCGCAGCGCGTCGGGCGTGCCGGCGATCGGCAGCGTGACGACCACCGGCGGCGTGCGATGGCCGGTGCGGGTCGGGCCCGACTCCGCCAGGCCGCGCATGAATTCGCGCAGCTCCTTGAAGTCGAGCGGGCCGTGCTCCATCTCGTAGGTGATGTAGTCGGCCTTGGTCGCGGCCAGCTCGCGGCCCTGCGCGTAGCCGCCGCCGCTGATCTGGGCGTAGTACACGGGCTGGCCCTGCAGCCACAGGTCGATCACGCGGTTGACGTGGCGCCCGGTGCGCGTGGTGGCCTTGGCCATCTCGGGCACGACCGCGTTCGCTGGAACCGACGTCTGCTGGGCACCGACCGACAGCCCCGCCAGCACGGCGACCCCGACACCCGCCAGCCAGGATGCAGGCTTCCGCATCGCCGCCTCCGCTACTTCGCCAGCGGCGTCGGCCGCATCTGGAACTTCATCACCTTGCTGGTGGTGCCGCGGCCGGTCTCCATGTGGAACGGCGCGCGGGTCGAGATGGTGGTCCAGATGCCGCGCCCCTTCCAGCCGGCGGTGGCGTCGTCGATGCGGCCGTCCATCCACTTGGTGTAGTAGCCGAGCGGGTAGGGCACGCGCATGGTCACGAACGTGCCGTCCTTCAGCGCCAGCAGGCCCTCGGCGGCGTTGCCGGTGTTGATCGGCGTGTTGGCGCCCAACCCCAGGGTGTCGAACTGGTCCACCCAGGTGTAGTAGCTGGCCTCGGCGCTGCCCTCGCCGGCCACGCCCTTCATCTGCGGCACCGGCTCGGTGTAGAACGTCCAGCCCTCGGGGCAGTGCTGCCCGTCGGCGCGCGGGCCGTTCAACGGCCCCTTGCACTTGCGGCGGTCGAAGCTGGCGAGGTGCCCGCTGGCCATCGCCGCCCAGTAGACGCCGTTGCGGTCGACGTCGCCGCCGCGCGGCGAGAAGCCCTTGTCGGTGGGCGGCTGGAAGATCTCGGTGATGGCGGTCTCGGGCGGGTTCGCACCAGGCGACAGGCGGATGACCGCGCCGGGGTAGCCGAGCTGCGTGCCCCAAATCGATCCGTCGGGCGCCGGCGCCACCGCGTAGAGCGCGCCGTTGATGCGCACGTCCTTGGCCGGGTCGGTCGGCTGCCCGGGCTCGGTGTAGGCGTCGCGCCTGCCGTTGCCGTTGGCGTCGCGGATGAGCGCCGTCCACCCCTGCGCCTTCATCTCATCCTGGGTCTCGTCGAAGAGCTTGGTGTTGAGCCAGCCGATCACCTGGCCGCCGCCGCTGGTCCACAACGTGTGATTGGCGTCCTCGGCGAACATCAGGTGATGCGTACCGAAGCAGGTGCCGATGTGGGTCAGCTTCTTCGTGGCCGGATCCCACATCTGCAGGTGACGTCCGGCATTGGCCACCGGGAACGCCTTCGCCGACGGATGGCTCGATCCCGCGCCGCACTCGGGCGGGTTGGCCGACGGGCGGACGGCCGAGGTGAGCCACAGCCGGCCGCGGTGGTCCAGCATCGGGTTGTGGACGTTGTTCCTGCTCGTCCAGATCACTTCGTCGCCCCAATAGGGCGACTCCTCGGGCATCGCCGGGTTGGTCGGCGGCGTGTTCGGGTCCCGCACCGACAGCGGGATGCGCGTGGCGGTGTGCGCCCGCGGGTCGAGGACCGGCACGTAGTCGGCGCTCAGTTCCAGCGCGCCGTAGAGCGGGCCGTTGGCGTTGACGCGCGGGTTGCGCCGGTCGGTCGAGACCACGTCGTGGAGATACGCCTTGGGATCGGCCCAGTCCCACTGGGTGATGACGACGTTGCGCTCGACGCCCTGGGGCCGCGCCGGCGCCGGCGGCAGCGCCCCGCCGCGCACCGCGTCGGTCCAGTCGGCGAACATCTTCAGCACCCGGCCGCGGCCGAAGCTGTTGAGCGCGCCGTACATGCCCGCGCCGGCCTGTCCCGACTTCACGCGCCGTTCCCACGCGGCGACGCTGTGCGGGAACGGGCCCAGCGCCGCCGGCACCTCGCGCGTCGCCTTGCCGCCCAATGCGTGACACGCGGTGCAGCCGCCCGACTTGACGCTGCGCACCCAGTCGCCCTGGCTCTTCATGTTCGGGTTGATGCCGTTGCCGCTGTCGCCGGTGCCCGGGAACTCGCTGGCCGCCGGCACCTCCATCAACGACAGCCAATGCGCGGCCGGATAGTACTGCGCGGCCGCGGCCGGCGACCCGGCCGGCACGGCCTGCAGGTCGAGCGTGCGCCCCGGCGTGGTCGCCGTCTTGGCCGAATCCACCAGCCCGTAGCCGCGCACCCAGACGCTGTAGGTCGCCTTCGGCAGATCGGGCACCAGGTAGCGCCCGCGGTCGTCGGTGACGACGATCTTCACGAACGGCGTCGGCAGATCGCGGGTCTCGGCGATGACCCAGACGCCGGCCTCGGGCCCACCGGGGCCGGTGACCGTGCCGCCCAGGTCGTCGGCGTCGATAGCGACGGCGGCGCCCGGCGGTTGCGCGGCCCGGGCCCCCGTCCACACGGCGGCGGCGAGTGCGACGGCGGTTCCGATGGTGACGGCGAACGTCCGCATGGCGGTCTCGCTTTCCGGGTCGGCAGACCCCTGTGGTCGCGTGGCACGGGCGCGCGTAGTGCCCGATCGGGCGGAGGATAGCGCACCCGCCCGGCGCCGCCAACCTCTGCGGCTGGTCGGCGCCGCTTGACGGGGCGCACGCCGGCACGCAGGATGGGGCAGCGTACGTGCGGCACAGACCACGGGCGGCCGGCGGCCGCGGGATCGGATTCGGCGCCAGCCTCACGGCCGCGTCGGCGGCGCTCGCCGCGGCCATCGTCTTCACGCCGCTCGACGCCCAGCGCGGCGGCATGTTCCTCGGCTCGCTCGACGACCCGGCCATCGCCTACGCCACGGCGCCGACCAGCACCGTCGTCGATGCGCTAAACCGGCGGCTCGCCGACGGCACGGCGCGGCTCACCTTCGACGGGCGCGCCGGCTACCTGCGCTCGACGCTCGAGGCGCTGGCGCTGCCGGTGGACTCGCAGTTGCTGCTCTTCTCGAAGGCCAGCCTGCAGGGCCGGCTGATCGGCCCGGCGAACCCGCGGGCGATCTACTTCGACGACGGCGTGGCGCTGGGCTGGGTGCGCGACGCCGCGTTCCTGGAAGTGGCGGCGCTCGATGCCCGCCAGGGCCTCGTCTTCTACACGCTCGAGCAGCATCCGGCCGAGCGGCCGGTCTTCAAGCGCGAGTTCCGCTGCCTCGGCTGCCACCTCACCGGCGACACGCTGGGCGTGCCGGGGCTGCTGATGTTCAGCTCGACGCTCGACGGCGCCGACGACCGCGTGGTGAACGCGGTGATGCGCGACCACCGCGATCCGCTCGCCGAGCGCTTCGGCGGATGGTTCGTCACCGGCGCGGCGGCGAGGGCGGCGCATCGCGGCAACGGCGTGCCGGCGCTGGCCGGCCGGGCCGCGGCCGCACTCGACTCAACCGCCGGGTTGTACGACGCCGACGGCTTCCCCGCCGCCAGCAGCGATCTCGCGGCCCTGCTGACCTTCTCGCACCAGACGCACATGACCAGCCTGATGACGCGCGCCGGCTGGGAGGCGCGGGCGCAGGATCCGGCGCTGCATCCGGGGGCGCCGCCGGCCGCGTCACCAGGCGCCCTCGACGCGTTCATGGCCAGCATCGCCCAGGACGTGGTCGACTATCTGCTGTTCGTCGACGAAGCGCCGCTGGCGCAGCCGGTGCGCGGCCGCTCGGCCTTCGCTGCGCGGATGTCGGCGCGGGGGCCGCGCGATCGGCGCGGCCGGTCGCTGTACGAGCTGGATCTCGAACGGCGGCTGCTGAAGTACCCGTGCAGCTACGTGATCTACTCGCCGGCGTTCGATGGGCTGTCGCCGCTCGTCAAGGCGCCGATCTACCGTCGGCTGTGGGCCGTGCTGTCCGGCGACGTGACCGACGCGCGGTACCAGGCAGCGCTGTCGCCGGCGGATCGCCAGGCCGTCCTCGAGATCCTGCGCGACACCAAGCCCGACCTGCCGGCCTACTTCGCGGCCCCGCGCTGACGCCGAGACGCAGCCACGCGCCGTCCGGCCGGCAGTCTGGGCAGCCCGCTGCCCTTCCACGGCAGCGCGTTACCCACTTCGCCTGCGCTGCGCGTGGCGTCTCGCTTGCAAGACGCCTCGCCAGAACGCGCCCGACGGCGTCGCACGACGTCGTGACGACGCGTGTGTCCTGGAGGATGTCGATGCGTATCTCGTTCAAGTCCGTCGCCGTGCTGATGATCCCCGTCCTGCTGCTGGCCGCACCGGCCTTCGCACAGCAGGCCCGCGTCGTCGATCCGGCCGCACTGCAGCAGGCGATCGGCGAGCGGGTGGCCGCCGACGAGGCGCAACGCGCCACCGTGCGGCGCGTGCTCGACCGCGACGACGTGCGGCAGCTCGCCTCGCGTCTCGGCCTCGATGTGCAGCGCGCCAGCACTGCGGTCGGCACGCTGAGCGGCGGCGACCTGCAGCAGGCGTCGCAGTATGCCGGCGACCTCGAAGCGTCGCTCGCCGGCGGCGCCACGACCGTGGTGATCTCCCTGACGACCCTGCTGCTCATCCTCATCATCGTCATCCTGCTCGCCAACTGAACGAGCAGGGCGAGCGGCTGATGGCGCGCGCCTGGCTGCGGGTGCTGCTGGTCGCGGCCGGGCTCTGCGCGGCCGCGGCCAGCACGTACGCGCAGGAGCCCGCCGACGTCGCGGCGGCGCGCGAGCGCCGCGGCGCGGTGCTCGACGTGCCGTTCCTGCCGCAGTCCGAGGATCTCTGCGGCGGCGCGGCGCTGGCGATGGTGATGCGCTACTGGGGCGCGTCGTCCGTCCACCCCGACGACTTCGCGCCGCTCGTCGAGCGGCACCTGGCCGGCATCCGCACCGACGTGCTGGTCGCCGCGGCGCGGCGCCGCGGCTGGCAGGCGGTGGCGCTGGCCGGCGCGCCGGCGACGGCGATTCGCCAGCATCTCGACCGCGGCCGGCCGGTCGTGGCGCTCGTCGAGGTGCGGCCGGACCGCTATCACTACGTGGTCATCGTCGCGTGGACCGACGACGCGCTCGTCGTGCACGACCCGGCAGCGGCGCCGTTCCGCACGATGTCGCTCGCGGAGTTCGACCGCGTGTGGGCGCCGGCCGGGCGGTGGGCCCTGGTGATCGTGCCGGGCGACACGGTGGAGGTGAGCCGCCGCGCCACTGACGTCGCCGTAGCCGTGGCGGCGACCTCGGGACCCCCGCCGCCGGCGTCGAGTCCGTGCGCCGCGGGCGTGGCGGCCGCGATCGCCCGTGCGCAGGCAGGCGATCGGCCGGGCGCTGAGCGCGAACTGCGCGACTTGACGATGCGCTGCCCGGAAGACGCCTCGGCGTGGCGCGAACTGGCCGGCGTGCGATTCCTGGATCGGCGCTGGGCGGACGCCGCCGCGGATGCCGCGCGCGCCGCACGGCTCGATCCCCGCGACGCCGCGGGGCAGGAACTGCTCGCCGCCAGCCGCTATCTCGACGGCCGCCCGGAAGACGCGCTGAAAGCGTGGAACCGGGTCGGCAAGCCCGGCGTCGACGTCGTGCGCATCGACGGGGCCGGTCGGACGCGTCAGCAGGTCATCGCCGCACTCGTGGATCTCCCGCCGCTCGCGCTGCTGACGCCGAGCGCCTTCGCGCGCGCCTCTCGACGCCTCGACGCCCTGCCCGCCGCGGCGACGACGGCGCTGCGCTACACGCCGACTCCCGACGGCCGCGCCACCCTGGACGCCGTGGTCGTCGAGCGGCCCACCGTGCCGCGCAGCCGGGTCACCTGGGCCGCCGCGGCGGCACGGGCGGCGATCCATCGCGAGGCACGGGTGGACGTGGCCTCGCCGACCGGCAGCGGCGAGTTGTGGACCGCCGCGTGGCGGTGGTGGAACCAGCGGCCGCGCGGTTACGCCGCGCTGGCGCTGCCGGCACTGGCGCCGCTGCCGGGCATCACGACCGCGGACGTGCTGTGGGAGCGCGCGTCGTACGCACCGGGGTCGGGAGCGGACGTCGTGCGCCAGGAACGCCGGCGGGCGGCGCTGCGCGTCGACGACTGGGCCAGTGGGCGCACGCACTGGACCGTGGGCGTCGCCGTCGACCGCTGGGCCGCCGACACCTTCGCGAGCGCCCGTGGCGGCATCGAACGGCGCTCCGCCGGCGACCGCGCGTCGGTGGGTGCCGCCGGCGAAGCGTGGGTGCCGGTGGGATCGGGGCGGGCCTTCGCGAGCCTCGGCCTCGAGGTCCGGCTGCGGTCGGCGGCAGACGTGCGGCCGTCGTGGTCCCTCGACGCCGGGCTGACTCACGCCACGCCGACGGCGCCCTTCGACGTGTGGCCGGGCGCCGGTGTCGGCATCGCCCGCGCGCCGCTGCTGCGCGCGCATCCGCTGCTGACCGGTGGCGTCGTCCGCGGCCCGGCGTTCGGCCGCGGCCTTGCCCACGCGACCGTCGAGTACGCGCAGCCGCTGCGACGTCACCCGATGGGCACGCTGCAGGCGGCGACCTTCGTCGATCTGGCCCGCCCGTGGGGGCGGGTGCCCGGCACGAGCGGAGCGGTGTGGCACGTCGACGCCGGCGTCGGCCTGCGCGCCGCCCTGCCCGGGCGCGGTGGCACGCTGCGCCTCGACGTGGCCCGCGGCGTCCGCGACGGGCGCATGGCGGCGAGCGCGGGGTGGACCACGCCGTGGCCGGGGCGCTGACCGTGTTGACACCACCCTGACGACGTCCCTACCATGCGCCCGGCGCGGGACGTTCGCTGCCCACGGCCGTCGCGCAAGGAGCAGCGCATGTACGTCTCGTCAGCCGCCGTTCGTGTGGCCGCGGTCGCCGCGGCCGCGATCCTCGCCTTCTCGACCCTCTCCGGACAAGCGCAGGCGCCGACCTTCCGGCTCCTCACGTTCGATGCCAGCGGCGATCCGCGGCTGGGCGCGACGCTCGGCAGCGGCGAGCACGACGTGCTCGACGTCCACAACGGCGTCCGCTACCTGCTGCAGAGCGGTGCGCCCGAGGCGCAGAACCTGCCCTACATCCCCGCTGACATGCGCACGCTGGCCGGGGCGGGACCGCGGGCGACGGCGGCGATCCGCGAGGTCTATCGGACACTGGCGGCGCAGAAGGCCAAGGGCACGCTGAGGGACCCCGGCGGCGCCTTCCGCGTGTTCCACCCGCACAGCGCGGTGAAGTTCCTGGCGCCGGTGCTGAACCCCGCGAAGATCTACGGGTTCGCCGGCAACTACCCGCGCGAGGGCGCGCTGGCCAACCCCAAGCTGCCGAGTTCGTTCTTCAAGTCGGTGGCGTCGCTGGCCGGACACGACGACGACATCGATCTGGCCGGGCTGGTGACGCGCGGCGTGCACGAGCCGGAGCTGTCGCTGGTGATCGGCCGGCGCGGCAAGAACATCAGCGAAGCCGACGCGTTCGCCCACGTGTTCGGTTACATGGTCTGCAACGACGTGTCGTCACGCGATCTGGCCCAGGGCGAGCATCCCACCCAGGGCGCCACCTTCGACAAGGGCCTGGACACCTTCTCGCCGTGCGGGCCCTACCTGACCCTGGCGGCCGACGTGCCCGACCCGCAGAACCTGGCGATCTCGGCGACCCTCGACGGCAAACCGGCGCCGATGCCGAACCCGAACACCCGGTTCATGACCTTCAAGATCCCGCAGATCATCAGCTACGTGTCGCGCCGCATGACGCTCGAGGTCGGCGACATCTTCCAGACCGGCGTGCCGGCGCCCGTCGTGCCGCTCAAGGCCGGCGACCGCATCGAGATCACGATCGAAGGCCTCGGCACGCTGCGCAACCGCGTCGTCGCCGACGCGGCGAAGGGCCGCTGAGGGCCGTCACCTCGTGGCGACGGCCTGCACGGTCGAGTCGTGTACCCAGCCGCGCGTCTCGTTCCGATACCAGCGGACGACGAGGCCGGCCTTGCGCACCTCGGGGGTGAGCGCGACCTGGATCCACTCCTTGTCGCGCCCGGTCACCTCGAATTCGGTGCCGCGCGCCGCCATCACCAGCAGCACCGCGCCGGTGCTCGGTCCGACGTGGACGTTGGCATGACTGGTCGGGACTCGCACCCGTCCGGTCGCGGCCTCGGCCGGCGCGGGCTGACCGGTCGCACGCTGGCCGGCTCCGGCGCCGCCCTGCCTGGCCGCCAGGGGCACCGAGGCCATCGCGACCGCCAGTCCCAGCACGACGAGAGCCCGACGGATCGACACGGGGCGCGGTTCACCGCTGGTGGATCGCATGGGCCCCAGTGAACGGCAGAGTGCAGCCCGGTGTCAACGTCATTCGGGGCGCCGTGAGCGCGCTCATCGCCGCGCCTCGAGCGCCGACAGCCGCGCCTCCAGCGCGGACTGGGCAGCGGCCAGGGCGGCGTTGGCGGCCTCGAGGGCGTCGTTGCGGGCCTTGAGCTCGCGGATGGCCTGCACGGCCAGCAGCGGCAGCTTGCTGTAATTGACGGCCTTGTAGCCGTCAGCGTCGCTCGTGACCAGCTCGGGAAGGACGGACTCGACATCCTGCGCGACGAGCCCGTACGACAGGCGATCGCCGAACGCCTTCGCCGGGAACTCGCCGGCGCGCCACATGAAGTGGACCGGACGAAGCCCGACCAGCTTGTCGAGCACCGGGGCGAACGAGGTCACGTCCCGCTTGAATCGGGCGTCGGATGAACAGACGCCGGCGATGACGGTGGCGTCGTTGTCGCGTACGCAGCCCGTCATGCCGGTGCCGATGCGGATGTCGCCGCTCACGTCGAGCAGGTCCGCCGGGACGGTCGTGCCGATGCCGACACGGCCCTGCGCGGAGATGGCCATGCGCGTCCCCGCGGCGGTCCCGCCGGCGATGGTGGTGCGAAACGCCATGGTCGTGCCGTGGGCCGCGGCCCCCCAGTTCTCGCCGGCGCTCAGCTCGATGGCGGCGCGGGGGGCCGTGAACCCGATGCCGCTGTGACCGGCGGCGTCGATCCGCAGCAGGACGTCGCCGTTCAGCGTCGCCGCCGGACCGCCTGCCGGCGACCCTCCCGACCGTAGCGCGAGGATGTCCGGCACCAGTCCGATCCCCGTCAACTGCAGCTCGGGCACGGTGGGCACCGCGGTGGAGATCTCGAGCGGGGCGCTGCGCGCGCCGAGCGGGCGCGGCACGCCGGCGGCGTTGGCCCCGAACACGAAGGCCCCGGTTCTCGCCGCGCTGTCGCGCCAGGTGCCACCGAGCGACGCCAGGTCGATGGTGGCGTCCACGTGCGTGGGGTTTCCACCCGGCGTCGCGACGATCGAGAGGCCGAGACCGATCGTGCCGTTGGGATTCGCGAACGCCGTGCCGGTCACCGCGGCGCGTGTGCCGGCATTGCACTGGTTGTCGAAGCCGTCGAGGGTGTAGACCGCGCCGGTCTGGGTGACGTTGACGGTGACGACGTTACAGAAGGGCTGAAGCTGCCAGCTGAACGAGCCGAGCGGCTGAGCTCCGGCGTCCGCACTCGCCAACACAACGACCGCCCCAGTCAGGCAGACAGCAGCAACACGAACGACGCCCATGACACCTCCTCGTGACGGAACCTGCGTGGCAGTATGCGCGCGTCGAGTCCGCTGTCAACGGCCCAAGGCGCGAACGAGGTGAGGCGCAGCCGGTTGTCGCCTGTCATCGCGTCCGATCCCCCCGCATCGGGGGCGCCATGACGGCTCGTGCCGCTCACGCCGTTGTCGTCGTCATCGTCGCTCTGGCCGCCGTCGCGGCCGCGGGTTCTTTGGCGCTGGCTCAGCCATTGGGGACGTTCAGCTGGCAGCTGCAGCCGTACTGCAACCGCGTGACTGAGCGGCACCTGGACGCCGACCGCCAACGGCACGCGCCTGCAGTTCCGGACCACCCCGCACGGCGAGACGCTGCCCGGCGTGAGGATGCTGATCGACTACAACGGCTTCGTCGGCATCGGCACGGGCACGGCGCGTCCGTTCGACCTGCTGCAGGTCGACGGGGACATCCGCGTCGGGACGGCCGGCACGAACGGCTGCCTCAAGGACGCCAGCGGCGGCGCCATCATCGGCACGTGCGCGTCGGATGCGCGCTTCGAGCGCGACGTCCGGAGCTACGGCGGCGTCCTGACCGACGTGGCGGCGCTGCGGCCGGTCACCTTTCCGTGGAACGCCGCGGCCTTCCCCGACCGCGGGTTCGGCCCGGCGCGTCGATTCGGCCTCGTCGCCCAGGAAGTGGAGGCGCTGTTCCCGGAACTGGTGACGACCCAGCCGGACGGCTACAAAGCCGTGAACTACAGCGCGTTGCCGCTGCTCGCGGTGCAGGCGATTGGCGAGCTGAAGGCGCGGCACGACGCGCTGGAACGGCGCCTGGAGGCGCTGGAAACCGCCCGCCGCTGACTGCGCCGGCCGGGCTCGCCGGGCGTATACTGCACGGCACGTCCGGCTGGTCCGGTCAAGGAGGGCTTATGTCCGTCTCGCGTCGCAGCTTCTTCCACACCGTGGGCGCGGGCGGTGCCGCCCTGTCCGCGGGGTTCGTCATCGGCCGCGGCCGCGAGGCCATGGCCTTCGAGGCCGAGGCGTTCCAGCCGCCCGACGACGGCGGGTTCCTGCGCATCGACTCGAACGAGAACGCCCGCGGCCCCGGCCGCTCGACCATCGACGCCTTGAGGAACGGCATCTCGGCGCGCGTCGGCCGCGGCTATCCGCCCGATTACGTCGGCGACGTCAGCGGCGTCATCGCGTCCACTTACGGCGTCGACCGCACCAACGTCATCCTCGCTACCGGCTCGGGTCCGATTCTCGAAGCGGCGACGCGAGCGTTCTGCACGATGGACAAGCCGCTGGTCACCGCGGCCCCGACCTTCGCCACCTGCGAGGGCACGGCGCGCCGCATGGGCGTGCCGGTGAAGGTGATCCAGGTGGATCGCTCGCTGGCCCTCGACATCCCGGCCATGTCCGCCGCCGCCAAGGGCGCCGGCCTGGTGTTCTTCTGCAACCCGAACAACCCGACCGGCACGGCGCACGACTACGCCACCGTCGAGAAGTTCGTCCGCGACCTCAAGGCCGCCTCGCCCGACACCAAGATCCTGCTCGACGAGGCCTACATGGACTACGCCCACGGCACCGCCGTGAAGACGGCGGCGCCGCTGGCCAAGGAACTGCCGGGCGTGTTCGTCGCCCGCACCTACTCCAAGGCGCACGGCATGGCCGGACTGCGCCTCGGCTACGCCATCGGCCAGCCCGACACGCTGCGGCCGATCTCGCAGGCGTGGGGCCTCGGCAGCATCAACACCCTGACCGCCGCCGCCGGCATCGCCTCGCTGCGCGACACCGCGCACATGGCCGAGGAGCGCGCCGAGAACGCCCGCGTCCGCGACTTCACGCTGCAGGCGTTCCGCGACATGGGCTTCGAGGGCACCAACGCCCACACCAACTGCGTGTTCGTCGACATCAAGCGTCCGGCCAAGGAGTTCCGCGACGCCTGCGCCGCGCAGAAGGTGCGCGTCGGCCGCGACTTCCCGCCGTTCGAGAAGAGCCACACCCGCATCTCGCTCGGCACGATGGCCGAGATGAAGCAGGCGGTCGCGGTGTTCCGTTCGGTGCTCACCGCGAGCACGTCGTCGCGCGCGGCGCGGTAGGCGCGGCCGCGGAGTCGATTCGGGAGACGACGGCGCCGCCAGCGGCGCCGTCGTCGCGTACGGGCGTGGCCACCCGGACCGCGCCGGTCAGGCGCGCGAGCGGGCGATCAGGTCGTCGATGTTCAACGCCAGCACGTCGAGCGGCACGTTGCCGCCCGTGACGACCGTGTCGTTGAAGGTCCGCAGGTCGTAGCGCGGACCCAGGGCCGCCCGAGCCCGCTCGCGCTGGCGGACGATCTCGCTGTGCCCCACCTTGTAACCGCAGGCCTGCCCCGGCCAGCTGCAGTAGCGATCGACTTCGCTGGTCACCTCTTCGAGGCCCGAGCCGTTGGTGGTGGCGAACCACTCGATGGCCTGTTGCCGCGTCCATCGCTTGACGTGCAGCCCGGTGTCCACGACCAGGCGGCAGGCGCGGAAGGCGATCGACTGCAGGTAGCCGAGCCGGCCCACCGGATCGCCCTCGTAGACGCCGAGCTCGTCGGCGAGCTGCTCGGCATAGAGCGCCCAGCCTTCCGAGTAGGCGTTGAAGGCCAGCAGCGTGCGGATGAGCGGCAGCTGGTTCGAGTAGTCGCCCTGCCAGACGTGGCCGGGAATCGCCTCGTGATGCGTCAGCGTCGGGAGGCTGTAGCGGCTGTGCAGCTTCGTCGTCCGCAGGTTGATCCAGTACTTGCCGGGAATCGTCCCGTCGATCGAGCCGGCGCCGCCGTAGGCGCCTGGCGCGCCCGGCTCTTCCTCGGGCGGGAGCCGGCGAACCTCCAGGTTGCCCTTCACCAGTGTGGCGAAGGCCTGCGGCAGCCTCGCCCGGATCGTCGCCAGCCGCTGCTGGATGAACTCGAGGATCTGCGCGCGACCGGTGTCGTCGTCCGGGAACTGGAACCGCGGATCCCGGCCGAGCGCGGTCATGCGTGCTCCGACCGAGCCCGTCGAATATCCCAGCCCTTTCAGGATCGTGTCCATCTGGGCCTGCAGCTCGGCGAGCTGCTGCTGCCCCATCTGATGCACCTCGTCCGGCGTGAGCCGCGTCGTCGTCGAAGCGCGCAGCGCCCACTGGTAGTACTCATCGCCGCGCGGGCGCGCCCACATGCCGGCGTCCATCGTGGCCTTCGCCCGCTGCGCCTTCAGTTCGGCCAGCTGCCGCTCCAGCGCCGGGGCGACCCGCTCGCGCGCGAGCGTCTCGGCGCGCGCGCCCCAGGTGCCGGGAGTGTCCCTGGTGCGACGCACCAGGCTCTCGACCAGCCCTCCGCCCTGCTTCGCGGCGGCGACGCTCAGCGTCATCTGCCCGATCGCCTTGTCGAGCAGGAACGCCGGGGCGACGAGTCCCTGGGCGCCGGCGGCCTGCAGCCGCCCGAGCTCGCCGTCGAGCTGTCGCGCGTAGCTCTCGAGCCGCGCCAGGTAGGCTTCGGCGTCCTCGGCGGTGCGCACCGGGTGCTCGGCATCGAGGAACCGGGGCGTGTCGAGGAAGGCGCCGACGTTCTGGATGACGACATAGGGCGTATTGCGCCAGCCGCCGACCGGCACGTCGCCGTAGGGCAGCGCGAAGCCATCGAGGGCCACCCGGTACGCCGATCTCACCACCTCGACCGTGGTCCGGGTGGCGTGCGACAGGCCCGTCGTGTCGAGTGCCTCGGCCTGCGCCAGGTCGGCGCGCAGCAACGCCGCGATCGCGTCCTGGCCGGCCTGGCTGCGATCGGCCAGCATCGAGCGCAGCGCGGCCCGTGTGCCGGTGTCGAGCCCCAGCGTGGTCGCGCTCTCGGGCGCCAGGGCCAGCAGGCGCTCGCCGATGCCGTCGAGCACGCCCATGGCGGCCGCTTCCGCGGTGGCACCGGTGGCTGGCGCCGGCGCCTCGGGTGTTGACGGGCGGCACCCGGGCAGGGCGAACGCGGCGGCACTTGCCGTCAATGCCGCCACCGCGTCGCGACGCGAGAGATGGAGGACGGATCGCGACGCGTCATCGGTCGCATGGTCTCGGTGTCGGTGGGCCATGGCGATCGAGGCTATCACCGCGCCTCGGACGCCGCCCGGCATTCGTCACGCCGTTCGGCCCACCGCGCGCGGTGATCGCACAATGTTCGACGACGATGGGCGCGCCCCATCGGGAGGTCGCATTGGGCTCCGAACTCCGCTACGCCTGCCGCCAGCTCCTCAAGTCGCCCGGCTTCACCGCCGTGGCCGTCATCGGCCTGGCCCTCGGCATCGGCGCCAACGTGGCGCTGTTCAGCGTGATCAACTCCGTGTTCCTGCGGCCGCTGCCGTATGGCGCGCCTGATCGACTGGTGCGTCTCACCTCCACGCACGACGAGCAGCAGCTCGTCCGCATCGGCTTCTCGTATCCGCGTTTTCTCGAGGTCGAACAGCGGCAGCAGGTCTTCGAACGGGTGGCGCTGTCGGCGTTCAACGCCTTCACGCTCACCGGTCGAGGCGATCCCGAACAGCTGCTCGGCCTGCAGGCGTCGGCGGCGCTGCTGCCGACGCTGGGCCTCGAGCCGGCGCTCGGCCGCAACTTCTCGACCGAAGAGGATCGCCCCGGCGGCGAGGCGGTGGTGCTCATCAGCCATCCGCTGTGGCGGCAGCGGTTCGACGCCGATCCGGCGGTGCTCGGCCAGGCGCTCACCCTCGACGGCCGGCCGCACACGATCGTCGGCGTGCTGCCAGAGGCCGCGTCGGCGTTTCCGCTGCACCAGCAGCAGATCTGGGTGCCGCGCCCCGCGGAGGTGCCGTACCTGGTGCCGGCGCAGCTCGAGAACGGCGCCTATACCTTCCAGGTGATCGGCCGACTTCGCCCCGGCGTGTCGCTGGCGCAGGCGCGTGACGCGATGACCGTGATCGCCTCCGGATACCGGCAGGCCCGGCCGGCCAACGTCGACGCGCCGTCGGTGATCGAGGTGGTGCCGCTGCTCGAGGACGCGGTCGGCGACCAGCGGCAGAGCTACCTGCTGCTGTTCGGCGCGGTCGGCTGCGTGCTGCTGATCGCCTGCGCCAACATCGCCAACCTGCTGCTGGCGCGCTTCGCCGGACGCCGCAAGGAGTTCGCCGCGCGCTTCGCGCTCGGCGCCGGCCGCCGGGACGTCGTCGGCCAGCTCGTCGTCGAGAGCCTGGCCATCGCCGGCCTGGGCGGCGTGCTCGGTGTGGTGCTGGCCGGCTGGGTGGTGGGCGCGCTGACGACCCTCGGTGCCGATCTCATTCCGCGCGCGGTGGAGATCGCAATCGATCCGTGGGCCCTGGGTTTCGCGCTGGCGGTCACGCTGGCGACGGGCCTGGCGATCGGGCTGTTGCCGGCGTTGCAGGCCACCGGCGTGGACGTGCAGGAGGCGCTCAGGGACGCCAGCCGCGGCTCCACCGGCGGCAGCGGCGGCCGCCTGCGCGCCGGGCTGCTGGTCGCCGAGGTGGCGTTGTCGCTGGTCTTGCTGATCGCCGCCGGCCTGCTGGTGACCAGCTTCGCCCGCCTGCAGCGGGTCCAGCCGGGCTTCACCCCCGACGGCGTGTTCACCGCCCAGCTGGCGTTGCCGCCGCAGCGCTACGGCGGCGCCGCGCTCGTCACGTTCTACGAGCGGTTCTACCAGCGCCTGGCGGCGTTGCCGTCGGCCGCGGCCGCGCTCACCGACCGCGTGCCGCTGACGGGCGGGCAAACGCCCGCTCCGGTCGCTGTCGTCGGCCGACCGCTGCCGCCGATGAGCGAACGGGCCCAGGCCAACCGGCATCTCGTCTCGCCCCGCTACTTCGCGACGCTCGGGATCGCCGTGCGCCGCGGCCGCGAATTCGACGAGCGCGACAACCCGGCCGCGCCGCCAGTGGTGATCGTGAACGAGACCTTCGCCCGCCGCCATTTCCCGGGCGAGGATCCGCTCGGTCGCACGTTGGTCACCGGGATGGGTCAGCGGCAGGCGCAGATCGTCGGCGTCGTCGCCGACGTGCGCAGCACCGGGCTGCACACGCCCCCCGAAGCCGACTACTTCCTGCCGGCCCTGCAGCGGCCCGAGCCGTTCACCAACGTGCTGGTCCGCACGTCGCTGCCGCCCGCCGCGATGGCTGGACTGGTCCGGGAGGCGCTCCGCGCGGTCGATCCCGATCTGCCGCTGCTGCAGCCGGCGACGCTGTCGACGCGCATCGCCGAGACCGTGGCCAATCGGCGCCTGGCGCTGGTGCTGCTGGCCGGCCTCGCCGCGCTGGCGCTCGTGCTCGCCTGTCTGGGCGTCTACAGCGTGATGGCCTACCTGGTGGCCTTCCGCACCGGTGAAATCGGCATCCGCATGGCGCTCGGCGCGACGCCTGGCGCGGTGATGCGCCTGGTGCTCGGCCACGGCCGGCGGCTGACGCTGGCCGGCATCGCCCTGGGCATCGCCGGCGGGCTCGCCGTGGCCCAGCTGATGCAGCGGGCGTTGTTCGCGGTCGACCCGGCCGATCCGGTGATCTACCTCGGCGTGTCAGTGCTGCTCCTGGTGGTCGCCGAGAGCGCGTCGTGGCTGCCGGCCCGTCGCGCCACACGCATCGACCCGGTGCTCGCCTTGCGCGGCGAGTGACTCCAGCCGTGCACACGGGGAGCTGACCGCCGCGGTCGCCTCCAGGCGACACTTCGTAGGAGAATTCCCTCACGGAGCGTGACATGACCTCGAAGCGATTTCTGATCACCGGCGGCAGCCAGGGCATCGGCGCCGCGCTCGTCACCCAGGCGCGGGCCGCCGGCCACGCGGTGCTGTTCACCGGCCGCGACGCCGCCGCCGTCGAACGGCTGGCCGCCGAGACCGGCGCGTTCGGCGTCAGCGCCGACGTCGGCAAGGCCGCCGACAACGCCCGTACCGTCGAGGCGGCGATGGCGAGGCTCGGCGGCGTCGACGTGCTGGTCAACAACGCCGGCTTCGTCTACCGCGCCGAGATCGGCGCCATGGACATCGATCGCATGCGGGCGGTGTTCGACACCAACGTGTTCGGGTTGGTCGATCTCACCAATCGCCTGGTGCCGGCGATGAAGGCGCAGGCGGCGGGCGACATCGTCAACATCGCCTCGACCTCGGGCATGAAGGGCGCAGCCACGGCCACCGCCTACGCCGCCAGCAAGTGGGCGGTGCGCGGCATCAGCCAGTGCTGGCAGGCGGAGCTGCGGCCGCACGGCATCCGCGTCACGTGCGTCTGCCCGTCCGAGGTGCAGACCA
>CAYUAX010000010.1:0-40074 GCA_964442845.1 uncultured Bifidobacteriaceae bacterium
GGATGTTCGTGCGCTGGCAGCGCGACATGCGGACCACGGATGTCGACCGGGCGTGGCGGCGCGCGCTCGTCGCCTACGTGCGCAACGATGACACCCGGGTGCCGGCGGCCGGCCGCTTCAACTTCGGCCAGAAGCAGCTCTTCTGGATCATGGTGCTCGGCGGATTCGGGCTGCTCGTGTCGGGCCTGGTGCTGTGGATGCCGCAGGCCGTCCCGCGCACGTCGCGCTGGCTGCTCGAGGCGGCGGTGCTGCTCCATGCGATCTCCGCGCTGGCGACGATCGCCGGCTTCATCGTCCATCTCTACATGGGCCTCGTGGTCGTGCCCGGCGGGCTGCAGGCGATCCTGCGCGGCGAGGTCAGCGAGGCGTGGGCGCGCCATCATCACCGCGCCTGGCACGACGAGCAGTCGGCGGGCGGCGCGCCGTCCCGTGACGCCTGACGCCGCCGCCGTCCGCGCCCGCCTCGACGCGCGGGCGACCCGCGCCGCGCGGCTGGCGGGCGAGCGCCCGGCCGGTGCCGATGTGCTCCGTTTCTACGCGCAGGTCGCGACGATCCAGCGCCGGCTGATCGACGACGTCGCGCGGGTGCTGCCGCCCACGCGCGCCACGGCGGCGTTCGCTGCGGCCCTCGACGCCGAGACAGTGGCCGCGCGGCTGCCGGCCATCGTGGCCGATCTGCAACGCGTCGCGCCGGCCGGTGTGGCCGCACGACTCGGTGCCCTGGGCGCGATCGATCGGGTGGCGTGGGCGCCGATCTGCGCCGCGCGCTGGGCAGCCCCTGCGGCCGACGCCGCCGACGTCGCATCGGTGGTCGCAGAGATCGCGCTCCAGCCTATCGCGGAGCTGTGGGCGTCGGGGCGGGCGACGCCGGCGCCCGCGCCCGCCCGAGGCGCCGAGGCCACGCGCTGCCCCAGCTGTGCCGCTCCGGCCCTGGTGGCCCGCCTCGACGAGCGCGGCCACGGCGCCGCGCGCGCCCTGGTCTGCGGGTTCTGCGCCACGCAGTGGGACGTGCCCAGGGCAGTGTGTCCGCACTGCGGCGAGACGCGGGTCGAGGCGTTGCCGGTGTTCCGCGACGGCGACGACCTGGCCGTGCGGATCGATGCCTGCGACACCTGCCGCGTCTACGTGAAAGCCGTGGATCTCACGGTCGATGGCCACGCCGAGCCGGTGGTGGACGACCTGGCGACGCTGCCCCTGGATCTGTGGGCGGCGGATCAGGGCTATCGGCGGCTGCGGCCGAACCTGCTGCGCGTCTGAGCGGCGCCGGTCAGCCGGCGGCCGGTGTCGTCGCCGCGGCGCCGGCCAGCGCCGCCACCCGCTCGGTCTGCCACCGCTCGACGTCGGCGGCCGACACCTGCTCGTAGTGGTGCAGCGTCCAGTTCAACGCGGCAATCAGATCGTCGGCGTCCTCGACGCCGACCGCCAGGCGGATCAGCCGGTCGAAGCCGCTGCGCCGCAGGTCGGGCGCCGGCGTGAAGTACTCGGACACCGTCTGGTGATGGTTCACCTTGGTGGCGAGGCCATCGAACGACAACGCGTAACGCACCACGGTGGTCGTCGCCAGCACGTCGGCGACGTGCCGGGTCGCCGCTTCGTCGGCGCCGCGGACGCGGAACGATAGCAGCGAGCCGTGCCGCACGTACTGCGCGGCGATCGCGGCGTGATCCGGATGGGTCGGCAGCGACGGGTGGAACACCTCGCTGACGCGTGGGTGCGCGGCCAGGAACGCGGCCACGCGCGAGGCCGTCGCCGCCCGCCGCGCGTGCAGACGCTCGGCGTCGTCGAGTCCGGCGACGATCGCTTCGGCGCGTCGCCAGTCGAGGATGCCGCCGCGCATCGCCATCAGGTCCATCACGCCGTTGGCGAGGGTGGTGTCGCGCGTGGCGACGTAGCCCCACAGATCGCGGTCGGTGCCGCCAAGCGCCTTGGTGCCGCTGGCCAGCACCACGTCCACGCCCTGGTCGAGCAGGGGCTGACGGAAGGCCCACGGCGTGGCGATGGTCGAATCGACGACGAGACGCAGCTCCGGCGCCGTCGCCCGGCCGGCCTGGATCACGCGGCGCAGCGCCGCGAGGTCCTGGGCCCGCACCAGCGGGTTGGTGAAGGTCTCGGCGAAGACGAACCGCGTCTCGGGACGGATCGCCGCCGCCAGCGCCGCGTGGTCGCCGTCGTCGACGATCGTCACGGCGCCGCCGACGCGGTCGGCGAGCCAGGTGAGGTAGGTCTTCGTCTTGTTGTAGACCTGCCGCATCAGCACGGCGTGCGCGCCCGGCGTCATCAGCACGTCGAACACCACGGCCGTCGCCTGCATGCCCGAGTCGCATACCAGCACCGCACCGGCGGCCTCGAGCGCCTTCAGCCGGGCGATGAGGGCGGCCGTGGCCGTGGTGCCGTAGCGGGCGTACAGGTGGGGCAGGTCCGACCACGCGCCCTCGGCCGCGAACAGGAACGCCGCCTTGCCCTCCTGCCAGGCGATCGTCTGCGCCGAGCCGTAGAGGTCCAGCTGCACGGTGGGCTCGTCGGGATGCAGGTACGGCCGGCCGCTGCGCCGGGCGTGGGCGTCGAGGGCGTCGTGCAGCTGCCGCGTCGGCGCCGCCATCGCCGCCAGCGGCGGCCGCTCGTCGGGACAGCGTGCCGGGTCGAGCCAGCGGTCGACGCCGCTCATTCCAGCACCCCCAGGCTCAGGCACGCCTCCACGCGGGCCAGCCGCGCGACCCCGTCGCGCACCGCCGCGACGGCTTCGTCCTGGCTCGGCGACAGCATGAACGCCAGGTGGACGCGGTCGGGTTCGTTGCGGGCGGCGCGGTTCTGCACCGTGAGCCCGGCGCGCCGCACCATGCTGTCGATGCGTCGCTCGAGGCCGGGGTGCGCGTCGCCGGTCACCCGCAGGTAATGCCGTCGCGGCGCCGGCCGCACCGCGCCGCCCGCCGCCGCCACCGGCAGCGCCTGCGGCACGGGCCAGCGCACGGAGTTGTCCTGCGCGAGGTCGATGAGGTCGCCGAGCACGGCGGTGGCCGTCGGGAGCGCGCCGGCGCCCTTGCCGAACAGGCTCAGGTCGCCCGACGACGCGCAGCGCAGATAGACGGCGTTGTATTCCTCTTCGACCGACGCCAGCAGGTGCCACGACGGCAGCAGCAGCGGCTCGACGGCCATGTCGAGCGCGCCGTTGATGCGCGCGGCACGGGCGATGAGGCGGATGCGGCAGCCCATGGCCTCGGCGAGGTCGCTGTCGGCCGGGCCCAGCTCGCCGATGCCGCGCACAGGGAAGCCGTCGGGCCGCACCCAGGCGCCGAAGGCGCGGTAGGCGAGAATCGACAGCTTGGCGGCGGCGTCGGAGCCGTCGAGGTCGGCCGACGGGTCGGCCTCGGCGAAGCCCAGCGCCTGGGCCTCGGCCACCGCCTCGTCGAGCGACAGCTCGGCCTGCTCGAGCCGCGTCATCACGAAGTTGCAGGTGCCGTTGAGGATGCCGGCCAGGCTGTCGATCTCGTCGGCGCGGTGGCTGAGGTGGCGGATGATCGGCAGGGCCGCGGCCGCGGCGGCTTCGCAGTAGAGCGGCGTCGCGGTGCGCTGCGCCAGGACGCCCAGCTCGGCGAGCTTCGAGGCGAGCAGCGCCTTGTTGGCGGTGACCACCGGCTTGCCGGCCGCCAACGCCGCGGTGAGGATCGGCTCCATCGCCGTGCCGCCCGCCACTTCGACGACGACGTCCACGGCCGGATCGCTGACCAGGTCGAGCGGCCGGTCGGTGAGCGGGATGCCGGCGGCGCGCGGGCCGCGATCCTTGGTGAGGTCGCGCACGGCGATTCGCGAGACGCGGAAGCGGACGCCGTAGCGATCGGCGACGGCGCCATGCTGCCGTTCGATCATCTCCAGCAGGCCGCGGCCGACCGTGCCGCAGCCGACCATGCCGATGCGCAGCTCGCGCACCGGTTCGACGCCGACGCCCTCGAAGCGCGGCCGGGCGCCGATCGCCGGCGCGCCGCCGAAGGCGCGGGCGCCGCGCAGCAGTTCGGCGAGGCGGTCCTGATCGGCGAGGAACGCGTCGTGGCCGTACAGCGAGTCGAGCGTCCACAGCGACGATTGCGCGCCGGCGGCCTGCAGTTCGCGGTGCAGCTCGACCTGCAGCGCCCACGGGAACAGCATGTCGCCCGGCACGCCGACGACGATGGTGTCGGCGGTGACGCGCTCCAGCAGGGCGCGCCTGGACGCCGCATCGGCGCCGATGGCGCCGCGGTCGATCGACTCGCTCAGCAGCAGGAACGTCTTGACCGGGAAGCGCTCGGCGAAGCGCCGGCCGTGGTGCTCGAGGTACTCGGCGACCGGCGGCCGCTCGAGGCCGGGCTCGAGCGTGCCGAAGCGGGTGTCGAGCTCGTCGCGGCCGCGGTAGGTGAGCATGCCGAGCTGGCGGGCCCGGCTCATGCCGGTGGCGACGTCGCCGTTGCGGATCGCGTCACGGACCAGCTCACGCTGCAGGTGCCGGGTCGCCGTGCCCCAGCCGTCGGGCCGCAGGCCGGCCGAGATGGCGATGAGCCGCGCGCAGCGGTCGGGATGCCGCACCGCGAACGCCACCCCCACCATGCCGCCGAGGCTGGCGCCGACCCAGGTCACCGGGGTGGTGCAGCCGCAGCCGTCGAGCCACGCCGCCACCAGGTCGGCGAGTCCGAGCACCGAGATCGCCTGGGTGGGGCCCGGGTCGTCGAAGCCGCGCCAGCTCGATCCGTTGCCCGGCCAGCACGGGCACAACACCGTCATCCGCGTCGGGTCGATGAGGTCGGGGCCGCCCATCGCCGGCCACCACGGGTCGGTGCCGCCCTTCGCCTCGCCCTTGCCGTCGCCGAAGGGAAAGGGCGACGCGGTGATGCCGCCGACCACGACCACCACCGGCGCCGTGCCCAGCTCGGGCCCGTAGGCCCAGCCGCTCAGCGTGACGTCGGTCAGGGTGTGCCCGTCGATGGCGATCGACGGCCGCCGCACGTCGAGACGGCGCGGCACCACGGCGGACAGGACGGCTTCGGACATACGCGGACCGCCAGCGTATATCACAAAGCAACGAATCTACATTGGTGGATTAGTGATGTGTCGGCGGCTAGCGGCTAGCGGCTCGCGGCTAGCGGCTCGCGGCTGGTCGTGCGGCCGTCACGCCGTCGCACTTTCAGAGAGGACAAGGGGCCAGCTGGAACACCCCTGACTCCCTCGTGTTCAGGCTCTCTAGCCGCTAGCCGCCAGCCGCTAGCCGCTATCTGTGCAGCGCCACCAAATCCCCCACCGTCACGGCGTCGCTGGCGCGTTCGATGCGGATGGTGGCCGACTCGGGGCGGACGGCGATGATGATCGCGTCGGCGATCTGGATGACCGGGCCGCGTTCGCCGAGCGAGCGGCGGAAGATGGTGAGCCGCTGGCCGCGGGCGGCGCCCTGGGCGGCGCCGCGGTCGATGACCATCAGCTGGCGCGGCGCGCCGAGGGTCTGGCCGTGGTCGCCGAGGATGATGTGGCCCGGGTCGTCGTACTGGGGGGTCCGCAAGCCCTGGGCGGTCCACATCGGCAGCGCGTCGAACGGCTCCACGGTGTCGCCGGCGAACAGCTCGCCGCAGGTGTAGACGACCACCGCCACCGAGGTCGAGTCGGCGGCCTCGACGATCTGGATGAGGCCGGCGGTCTGCTCGCCCGACAGCGACGTCGAGGCCTTCTTGCTGCGATCGCCGGTGAGGAAGCGGCGGCGGACCACCAGGTTCTGGCCGGTCTCGAGGCCGATGTCGGCGCCGACGTCGAGCACCAGCACATCGCCGCGGCCGTAGAGCCGGCGGCCGGGTTCGTCGCGATGCGCGAGGAGCTTGCCGATCGTGAGACTGCTGTCCGAGGCGCGGCCTGGACCGCACACCGAGGCGAGCAGCTCCGCCGGCACCGGCTGCGGTTCGGGGCGGCGCGGCGCGGCGAGCTGCACCACCGGCTCGGGCGGCGCCGGCGGCGCGGGTGCGGGCGGCGGCGGAGGCGGCGGCGGGGCGTCGGCCACCACCTGCACGGTCTCCGCCAGCGAGGCCAGACCCAACTGCTGGTCGAGGATGAACAGCTCGCCCTGGCGCAGCTCGACCGCGCTGCGGGTGCGCGATTCGAAGGCGGTGAGCTCGAAGGTGATCTGGTAGATCCCCGGGCGCAGGGCCGGCGACGTGAATTGACCCACGCCGTCGGTGACGAGCACCGTCGGCGCGCCCTCGGCGGGGCGCACCGTCACCGTCACGCCGGGCAGCGCCGCGCCCGACCCGTCGGTGACGCGGCCGGTGAGTCGGGCGTCGTCGGTGGCGGGCTGCGCGGCGGCGAGCGCGGCCACGGAGGCCACGAGCACGGCAGCGGCGAAGAACGAGCGGGCCTGGGCGATCATGCGGGCGCTCCTGGGGACGATCGCCCGGACTATCGGCCCGGCGGGTTGCCGTCTGCACGGCCGTGGTTAGACTGGCACCATCGTGCAACCCCGTCGTCCCGTCTCTGCGCACTTCGGCGCGACCAACGCCCTTACCCGGACCCGCGCCGACGGGCCATCGCGCGGCCCGCGCCTCGCCGCCCACGACGAAGTGGTGACCAGTCCCGAGACCGGCCACGCCTACCGTCTCGGCAGCCTGGTGGGCGAGGGCGGCTTCGGCCAGGTCTACGCCGCCCGCCGCGTCGGCCGTGCCGCCGCGCTGCCGGCGGCGCTGTGCGTGAAGCTGAGCACGCGGATGGACGGCTGGCTCCGCGAGGCCTACTTCGGCCAGCTGCTCGCCAGCCACCCGCGGGCGATTCAGGTGTTCGACGCCTTTCCGCTGCGGCGCCCCGACGGGCGGATGCTCTACGCGCTGGCGCTCGAGTACGCCGCGCATGGCGATCTCAGCAGCTACCTGACGCGCACCGCCAAGCCGTGGAGCGACGCCGGGGCCAGGCGCGAGATCGCCGGCGTGCTGTCGGTGCTGGGGAAGCTCCACCGCGGCCAGCTCCTGCACCGCGACCTCACCCCGCTCAACGTGTTCGTCTGCGACGGCCCGACGCTGAAGCTCGGCGACTTCGGCATCGTCCGCCAGCAGAGCGACCATCGCGGCATCACCGCCCGGACGATGAACGCGCTCACCGCGCCGAGCGAAGTGATCGCCGGGCTGGTGCCGAAGTGGCAGGCGCGCGACGACGTCTATCAGGTGGGCCAGCTGCTGGCGATGCTGATCAAGGGCGACGCCCGCGCCCGGATCCGTCCCGCCGACGTCAGGACGCTGTCGTGCGGCGACGCGCTGAAGGAGATCATCTACCGCTGCATCGGCGAGCGGCGCAAGCGCTACGAAAGCGCCGACGAGCTGATCGCGGCGCTGCGGGCGCGGCCGGCGGCGCTGTCGGCCGGGCGCGTGCGCTCGCTGAAGGGCGTGCACCTGGCCTTCACCGGCATCCTGTCGCGGCCGCGGGCCGAGGCGGCCCAGGCGGCGACACGGGCCGGCGCCATCGTCCACGGCGCGCCCTCGGCGAAGACCTCGGTCGTGGTCCGCGGCGCGCCGAACCCCCGCCAGGCCGCCGGCGACGCCGGCGGCATCAAGCTGATGGAGATCAAGCGGCTGCGCGAGAAGGGGCTGACGATCGCCGTCGTCGAGGAGCGCCAGTTCTGGCGCCTGGTCACGCGCTGAGTGTCCGCGCCGTCATGTTCAACCGCCAGTAGTCGAGTGTGAACGGCGGGTCGGCGGCCGCGGCCAGCGCCGTCACCTCGTCGAGGAAGCGGGCGTGCAGCGCGTCGGGCAGCTGCGCCAGATGCGGGTGGTAGATCACCGTGGTGACGAACGCCCGGTAGTCGGCCTCGGTGGCGAGCGTCGTCGGCGCCGGCACCACCTCGGTGGCGATGTCGACGAACCCGGCGTCCGCGAGCCGCGCCGCCGTCACCTCGGCCGAGGCGAACTCCCACGGGCCCGGCCAGCCGGCGAAGTACCGCGCGAACGGCGGCCGCGCCATCACCTGCTCGGCCAGCGCGTGCGCCTCGGCCAGATTCGGACCGCCGCCGCACTGCGCGTGCAGCCGGCCGCCCGGCGTCAGCGCCGCGGCCAGGTGGGCGAAGAGCGCCGGATGATCGGCCACCCAGTGGAACGTGGCGGTGCTGAAGACGACATCGGCCCAGCCGGCCACCGGCACCGCCGGCAGCGCCGCCTGCACGAAGGTCACCCGCCGGCCGTAGACCGGACGCAGGTTGGTGCGCGCGACCTCGAGCATGTTGCGCGAGCGGTCGAGCGCCAGGACGTGGCCGCGCGGCAGCCGATCGAGCAGCGCCGCGGTGAGCCGGCCCGAGCCGCACCCGGCGTCGATCACCCGTTCTCCGCCGTCGAGCGTCAGCCGCGACAGGACAGCCTGGCCCCAGCTGGTCTGCGGCGCCGCCACCGCGTGATACGACCGGGCATCCCACTCGGTGGACATCGCTTCACTCTATCCCGCCCGACCGATGCACCAAATGTCACGGGACGGCCAGCGGAATCGCCGTGGGCCGTAGAGCTTGGCGCCGCGATGGTCTACTCTTGAAGGTCACGTCATCGGGAGGTCGGGCGCGCATGCAGGTTCTGGTCACGGGTGGGGCAGGGTTCATCGGTTCGCATCTCGTCGATGCATTGATCGCCCGCGGCCATGACGTGCGCATCCTCGATGCCCTGGTGCCGCAGGTGCACGGCGAGAACGCCGCTTGGCCGGCCTGGGTGCCGCCAGCCGTCGACGCCCGCCGCGGCGACGTCCGCGACCCCAAGGTGTGGGAGTCGGCGCTGGCCGGCTGCGAGATCGTCTACCACCTCGCCGCCGAAGTCGGCGTCGGCCAGTCCATGTACGAGATCACCCGCTACATGGACGCCAACACGATGGGCACCGCCCATCTGCTCGAGATCCTCGCCCACGGCCGGCACCGGCCGAAGAAGCTCATCGTCGCCTCGTCGATGTCCATCTACGGCGAGGGCGCCTACCGGACCGCGTCGGGCCAGGTGGTCTACCCGCTGCTGCGCACCGACCGCACCCTGCAGCAGCGCGACTGGGATCGCTTCGATCCGCACGCCGAGCTGCTGACGCCGCTGCCCACCGACGAGGAGAAGCCGCTGCGGCCCACCTCGATCTATGCCGTCTCCAAACGCGACCAGGAAGAGATGTGCCTGTCGGTCGGGCGCGCCTACGGCATCCCGACGGTGGCCTTCCGCTTCTTCAACGTCTACGGCCCGCGCCAGGCGCTGTCCAATCCCTACACCGGCGTCGCCGCCATCTTCAGCGGCCGGCTGCTCAACGGCAAGGCACCGGTGATCTTCGAAGACGGCCGCCAGGGGCGCGACTTCATCAACGTGAAGGACATCGTCCAGGGCCTGTTGCTGCCGCTCGAGACCGACGCCGCCGATTACGAGCCGGTCAACCTCGGCACCGGCCGCTGCATCAGCGTGCTCGAAGTCGCCGAGACGCTGATCCGCCAGCTCGGCGTCGACGTCGCGCCGCAGGTCAACCAGCAGTTCCGCGCCGGCGACATCCGCTTCTGCTTCGCCGACATCGGCAAGGCGCGGCGGCTGCTCGGCTTCGCGCCGACAGTGACGTTCGAGGCCGGCATGGCCGAGCTGATCGCCTGGCTGCGCACCCAGACGGCGGTCGACCGGGTGGACACGGCGTCGGCCGAACTGGCGGCCCGCGGCCTCACCCGGTGAGCGTGGCCTGGCCCCGCGTCGTCGCGGTGGTGCTCAACACCAACCGGCGCGACGACACGCTGGCCTGCCTCGACTCGCTGGCTCGGCTCGACTATCCGAACCGCGCGGTCATCGTCCTCGACAACGCCTCGACCGACGGCTCGAACGAGGCGATCCGCGCCGCGCACCCCGAGGTGCGGATTCTGCCGCTGGCCGACAACCGCGGCTACGCCGGCAACAACAACGTCGGCATCGCCGCCGCGCTCGATGCCGGCGCCGACTGGGTGCTGGTGCTGAACGAAGACACCATCCTCGACCCGGCGTGCTTCACCGAGCTGATGCGCGCCGCCGCCGATCCGCGCATCGGCGTCGTCGGGCCGATGGTCTACCACCACGATGAGCCGACGGTGATCCAGAGCGCCGGCGGACGGCTCGACGCGCAGTGGCGGGGCTGGCACACCGGGCAGAACGAGGACGACACGGGCCAGTTCCCGGCGCCGCGTGACGTCGACTGGATCTCGGGCTGCGCCATCCTGGTGCGGCGCGCCGTCATCGAGCAGGTCGGGCCGCTCGACGACCGCTTCTTCTACTACTGGGAAGAAACCGAGTGGTGCGTGCGCGCGGCGCGGGCCGGCTGGCGGGTGGTGCACGTGCCGGCGGCGAAGTTGTGGCACAAGGGCGTCACCCGTCACTACCGCCCCGGCCCGAACGTGGCGTACTACAACACCCGCAACCACCTGTTGCTGATGTCGAAGCACGGGGCCGCGCCGGCCGTCTGGCTGCGCACCTGGGCCGGCCTCGCCCGCACGCTGATCAGCTATTCGGTGCGGCCCAAGTGGCAGGACCGCCGCGAGGCCCGCGACGCGATCTGGCGCGGCGCGACCGATTTCCTCCGCGGCCGCTGGGGCCAGATGCCGCGGCGCTGAGGCGCGCCGGCGGCCTCCCGCGTCGACCACGGCCCCCGGATGGGGCTGCCCCTGACGCCTGGCTCCGGCCGCGATCCGCCGCTCGCCGCCCCTGCACGTCCTGACGCCGGCCGGCCGGCCAGACCAACCAGAAAACTGCACGCATCCATGCGTCAGGTGGTTTAGTATGCACGGCAACATGACGCCGGGTCGGCCATCATGGCCGCGGGCCGGTTTCCGTCCGGAGAGGCACATGGCGAAGCAACACGGGCTCGGGCGCAGATCGTTTCTTCAGAGCGCGGGGATGACGGCCGTCCTCGGCGCCGTGAGCGGCGGCGCGCCTGCGGTGGCGGCGGCCGCGGCCGGTGCGCAGGGGATGGGCGGGAAGTTCGACTTCGACACCCCGTACAACCGCTTCGGCACGATGTCCACCAAGTACGACCAGCAGATCCGCGTCTTCGGCAAGGACGCGATCCAGGTCGGCATGGGCATCGCCGACATCGACTTCAAGGCCGCGCCGTCGATCACCAGGGCGCTCAAGGCCCGCCTCGAACACGAGAACTGGGGCTACATCGACAGCGGCGCGATGCAGGACGACGTCTTCCAGAAGGTGTCGAGCTGGAACAAGCGCCGCTACGGCGTCACCATCGAGCCGTCGCAGTTCATCGTCACCGCCGGCGTGCACCCGGGCCTCATCGCCACGCTGCGGGCGTTCTCGCCCAAGGGCACCAAGGTGCTGCTGCAGACGCCGACCTACAACGGCTTCTACGGCGACCTGACCGCCAGCTGGACCGAGAAGGAGGAGGTGCTGCTCAAGCGCAACGCCGACGGCACCTTCGCGATGGACTTCGACGCCTTCGAGAAGCAGATCAGCGTCGACACCAACTCGTTCATCCTCTGCAACCCGCAGAACCCGACCGGCAACTGCTGGAGCCAGGCCGACCTGCTGCGCATCGGCGAGATCTGCCTCAAGCACCGCGTCGTGGTGCTGGCCGACGAGATCCACTGCGACTTCGTCGCCAAGGGCCAGAAGTACACGCCGTTCGCCAGCCTGCCCAACAAGGCGGTCGTCGACAACAGCGTCACCTTCAAGGCGGCCAGCAAGTCGTTCGGCCTCGCCGCCCACAAGCTGGCCTGGTTCTACTCGACCAACAAGGACTACCTCGACCGCATCAAGGTGCAGCACCGCGCCGACCTCAACACGCTGGGCTACATCGCCAACATGGGCGCCTACACGCCCGAGGGCGAGGAGTGGCTGAACCAGCTGGTCGAGTACATCGACGGCAACACCAGCTTCGCGACCGACTTCGTCAACAGCAAGCTGCCGGGCGTGAAGACCCACAAGCCGCAGGGCACCTACCTGATGTGGCTCGACTTCACCGAGGCCGCCGAGCGCATCGGCACCGCCAAGATGGCTGCCGACTACAACCGCACCAAGGCCGCCGACCAGCCGATGCTCTCCAAGGAGCAGATGCTCGAACGCTACCTGGTGAAGCACGCCCGCGTGCACCTCAATGCCGGCCAGAGCTACGGCAAGGGCAGCGACCACCACATGCGCATGAACGTCGGCACGTCGCGGCGCACGCTGGAACTGGCGCTCAACAACCTGGCCGGCGCGCTGGCCCGGCCGTCGAGCATGTAGACGGCGCGGCGGGAACCGGCACCACACCACGAGGGCGGCTCCGGCCGCCCTCGTGTCATGTACGGCGGAATCCCGGCCGCGGCCGTGAGGGGCGAATCGGCGACCTGGCGCTCTCCTTGCCAGTTGCCCTGCACGAGGAGACCACGCCGATGATGGCCCTGCTCACCCCTGTTGTCGCCCTCACCACTCCGCCGCTGGCCGTCGCCGTGTCCGACGGCGCGGAGTTCGCGTCGATGGCGCTGCTCGCGGTCGTCCTCGCGGCGGCGTCGGTCGTGACCCGCCGCTGGCCGCGCCCGGACGACGGCGGCGGGCGCCGCCCCGACCTCGGTGCTACACGCGTTCGATGGTGACCGTGTCGATGCGGATGTCGGTCACCGGCCGGTCCTGACGACCGGTGCGGGTGGCGCCGATCTTCTGGATCACGTCCATGCCCTCGGCGATCTCGCCGAACACCGAATGGCGGTTGTCGAGCCACGGCGTCGGCACCAGCGTGATGAAGAACTGGCTGCCGTTGGTGTTCGGGCCGGCGTTGGCCATCGACAGGATGCCGGGCTTGTCGTGCTTCAGCCCCGGCGCGAACTCATCTTCGAACTGGTAGCCCGGGCCGCCCATGCCGTTGCCCATCGGGCAGCCGCCCTGGATCATGAAGTCGGCGATCACCCGGTGGAAGATCAAGCCGTCGTAGAACGGCCGGGCGACGCGGGCGCGGCTGGTCGGGTCGGTCCATTCCTTGGTGCCCTGGGCCAGCGCGACGAAGTTGGCGACGGTCTTCGGCGTCTCCTGCTCGAAGAGCCGCACGGTGAAGGTGCCCTCGCTGGTGGCGAAGCGGGCGTAGAGTCCTGGTGTCATCCGTCGATCATAGCCCGCGCGAGGCCTCGACCGGCGCGCCGCCCACGATAAGATGCCATCGCCGCGCCAATGTCCGACTCCCTGCTGTCCAGCCACGACCTCGAGGCCATGGCCGCCGCCCGCCACCGCGATCCGTTCGGGGTGCTGGGCGCGCACGCCGTCGGCGCCGGCACCGTCGTGCGCGTGGTCCGCCCGGACGCCCGCGCGGTCGCGGTCGTGGACCAGCGGTCGGGGGTCGTCACGGCGATGGCCCGGCGTCACGACGCCGGCATCTTCGAGGTCGAGCTGGCGCAGCCGTTCGACGGCTTCGACTATCGGCTGCGGCTGACCGGTGCCGACGGCCGCGCCATCGAGCTGGACGACCCGTACCGGTACGGGTCGCTCTACGGCGAGGTCGACGGCCACCTCTGGCGCGAAGGCACCCATCAGCGCGCCGACGACGCCCTCGGCGCCCACGTGCGGTCGGTCGGCGGCGCCAGCGGCGTGCACTTCACGGTCTGGGCGCCCAATGCCGCGCGGGTGAGCGTCGTCGGCGACTTCAACGGCTGGGATCCGCGCGTCCACCCGATGCGGTTCCTGGCCGCCGCCGGCGTGTGGGAGATCTTCGTCCCCGGCGTCGGTTCCGGCCCGCGCTACAAGTTCGACCTCGTCGACGGGCGCGGCCGCCGCACCCAGAAGGCGGATCCCTTCGCCCGTCGGGCGGAGGCGCCGCCGGCCACGGCGTCGATCGTCTGGCAGAGCGACTACGCGTGGGGCGACGCCGACTGGATGGCCCGCCGCGACGCCCAGCCGGCCATCGCCGCCGCGCCGGTCTCGATCTACGAAGTGCATCTCGGTTCGTGGCGCCGCGCCGACGGCGGCACGCGGCCGATGACCTACCGCGAACTGGCCGACACCCTCGTGCCTTACGTCCGTGAGCTCGGCTTCACCCACCTCGAGCTGCTGCCGGTGATGGAGCATCCGTTCACCGGGTCGTGGGGGTATCAGGTCACGGGCTTCTTCGCGCCGACCAGCCGCTACGGCACCCCCGACGACTTCCGCACGTTCGTCGACGCCTGCCACCAGGCCGGCCTCGGCGTGATCCTCGACTGGGTGCCCGGGCACTTTCCGAAGGACGCGCACGGCCTGGCCCGCTTCGACGGCACCGCGCTGTACGAGCACGCCGACCCGCGCCAGGGCGAACACCGCGACTGGGGCACGCTGGTCTTCAACTACGGCCGCCACGAGGTGCAGTCGTTCCTGGTGAGCAGCGCGCTGCACTGGCTGCGCGAGTACCACCTCGACGGCCTGCGCGTCGATGCGGTGGCCTCGATGCTCTACCTCGACTACTCACGGCAGGCGGGGGAGTGGGTGCCCAACCAGTTCGGCGGCCGCGAGAACCTCGAGGCGGTGGCGTTCCTGCGCCACCTGACCGGCGTCGTCCGCGCCGTCCACCCGGGCGTGCAGCTGGTCGCCGAGGAGTCGACGTCGTGGCCGGGCGTGACCCGCGACGCGCACCTCGGCGGGCTCGGCTTCACGCACAAGTGGAACATGGGCTGGATGCACGACATGCTCGACTACTGCGGCCACGACCCGCTGTTCCGCAAGTGGCACCACGACCGCATCACCTTCTCGCTGCTCTACGCCTTCAGCGAGCGGTTCGTGCTGCCGTTCTCGCACGACGAGGTGGTGCACGGCAAACGGTCGCTGCTCGCCAAGATGCCCGGTGACGTGTGGCAGAAGCACGCGACGCTGCGGGCGCTGCTCGGCTACATGTTCGTGCACCCGGGCCGCAAGCTGCTGTTCATGGGCGCCGAGATCGGCCAGTGGCGCGAGTGGAACCACGACGGCGAACTGGACTGGCCGGTGCTCGGCGACGCGCGTCACCAGGGCCTGCAGCGCTGGGTGCGCGACCTCAACCACACCTACCGCGACTGCCGCCCGCTGTGGGCCGAGGACGTCGCCGCCGACGGCTTCGCCTGGATCGACTGCCACGACCACGACCACAGCATCGTGTCGCTGCTGCGGCGCGACCCCGGCGACGGCCGGGTCGTCGCCGCGGTGGTCAATTTCACGCCGACGCCGCGCACCGGCTACCGCATCGGCGTGCCGCGGCCGGGCGCCTGGCGCGAGCGGTTGAACAGCGACGGCGCCGTCTACGGCGGCAGCAACGCCGGCAACGGCGGGCGGGTGATCGCCGACCCCGTCCCCCGGCACGGCCACGGGCAGTCGCTGGCGCTCACCATCCCGCCGCTGGGGTTCCTGCTGCTCGAACCCGACGACGACTCCGCGGTCCCCGGCCCCTGATCCTGCGGTTGCGACTCCGATCGCTGAACGCCGGGCCCCGGTCCGCGGTCCCTGGTCCCTGGTCCCCGTTCGTACGGCACACGACGTGCAGAGGGCCGGGCCGTGCTGCGCGACGACGCGTTCCGCACCGGTCGCCGCCGTCCACGGGCCGAACCGCCCGCTGATGGTGTCGTGCGGCGTCTTGTGAGTGACGAAAGCCCACTCATCAGGGACGAAGCGCAGCGCGGCCTGCGCGGTGCGCGATCGCGCGGCCTTGACCCGCTGCGATGGGGCCTCGATAGTGGGGCCATGACCGCCACGTCCGGAGTGCTGCGCCCGCGGGTGATCGTCGGCGCGGCCACGGTGCTCGGGTTCTTCTCGGCGTTCACCGCCTACTACTACGTGACGACGTTCGGCGCCGGCGACCGGCCGGCGTCGTTCCCGCTCCTGCTCCTGCTCAACCTCAACTACTGGTACAGCTGGGCGCTGCTCACGCCGGGCATCCTGTGGCTGGCGCGGCGCTTCCCGTTCGAGCGCGGCGCGTGGCTGCGCAGCGTGCCGGCGCACGTCGCCGGCGTGTTCGCCGCCACGCTGGCGCACGTCACGCTGTTCATGCTCGGCCGGACGGCGATCTACACCTGGAGCGGCGAGTCGACCGGCGTCTGGACCACCGTCTTCCAGCGGATGTTCTTCCTGAACTTCGACTGGGAGATGATGACCTACTGGACCATCGTCGGCGTCAGCTATGCGGCGCGCTATCACTACGAGGCGCAGGACCGCGCGCTGCGCGCCTCGCGGCTCGAGACCCGGCTGATCGAGGCGCAGCTGCAGACCCTGCAGCGCCAGCTGCAGCCGCACTTCCTGTTCAACACCCTCAACACCATCTCGGCGCTGATGCACCGCGACGTCGAGGCCGCCGACGCCATGCTGGCCCGGCTCGGCGACCTGCTGCGGATGTCGTTCGAGACGCTCGGCGTCCAGGAGGTGTCGCTCGCGCAGGAACTCGACTTCCTGCGCAAATACGTCGCCATCGAACAAGCGCGGTTCCGCGATCGTCTCGACGTGACGTTCGAGGTCGGCGAGGACGTGCTCGACTGTCCGGTGCCAAACCTTTTGCTGCAGCCGCTCGTCGAAAACGCCATCCGCCACGGCATCGGGCCGCGAATCGGCCCGGGGCACGTCTGGGTGCGGGCGGCCCGCACCGGATCGGTGCTGGAACTGGAAGTGCGCGACGACGGCGTCGGCGTGCCGGCGGCGAGACTGTCCGATCTCGAACAGGGCGTCGGCCTGTCGAACACGCGGTCGCGGCTGGTGCATCTCTACGGCGCCGGGCACCGCTTCGAAGTGCGGCGGCCGGCCGGCGGCGGGTTGTCGGTGGTGATTGCGATTCCGGTCGACGCCGTGGCCACCGAGGCCAGCGAGGCCGAGCTCAAGGCATCCGAGGCGATGGAGGGCGTGGCGTGACGAAAATCCGGACCATGGTCGTGGACGACGAGACGATGGCGCGCGAGCGCATCGTCGGCCTCCTGCAGCAGGAGAAGGACATCGAGCTCATCGGCCAGTGCGCCGATGGCCAACAGGCCGTGGACGCCATCCAGCACCAGCAGCCCGACCTGGTGTTCCTCGACGTCCAGATGCCGGCCTGCGACGGCTTCGGCGTCATCGAGAAGGTGGGCGCCGAGAAGATGCCGGCGGTGGTGTTCGTCACCGCCTACGACGAATACGCGCTCAAGGCCTTCGAGGTGCACGCCCTCGACTACCTGCTCAAGCCGTTCGGCCGCGACCGCTTCCAGCAGACGCTGCAGCACGCCCGCTCCCACGTCGAGCGGCGCCGCGCCGGCGACCTGGGCAAGCGGTTGATGGCCCTGGTGCAGGACATCAAGCCGGAGCCGCAGCGGCTCGATCGGCTGGTCGTCAAGTCGGGCGGCCGGGTGTTCTTCCTGCGCACCGACGACATCGTGTGGATCGAGGCCGCCGGCAACTACGTGCGGCTGCACCTCGGCGAGGACTCGCACCTGTTCCGCGAGACCATGAACGGCATGGAGGCGCGGCTCGACCCGCGGCGCTTCGTGCGCATCCACCGCTCGCGGATCGTCAACAGCGACCGGATCAAGGAACTGCAGCCGTGGTTCAACGGCGAGTACGTGGTGATCCTGCAGAACGGCACCCGGCTCACCCTCAGCCGCGGCTACCGCGAGAAGCTCCAGGAGCGCCTCGGCAAACCGTTTTGAGGGGACTGGCCGTACGGGCCTGTCCCCATCCCTGTCCGGGAACGCGACACCCGGCGTTCCGCAGACGGACACACGGCGGGGACAGGCCCGCGAGGCCGGCCCCAAATCCCCGTCGGGCCAGGTCTCATCCCACGCGCCGCCGGGCCCCGGCCTTGCACCGCGTGCCTTCCAGGCGCACCATGCGCAGGGAGCTGTCCATGCCGGCACGCAACCCCGAGATCGAACAGGCCTTGGCCGCGGCGATTCGCAGCGGCGCCGACCGGCGGCCGGAACAGGCGTTCGGCGACTATTTCCACGGCCGGCACGCGTCGTGCGCTCTGGGGGCCGCCTACGAGGGCATGTACCGCCTGCCCGGGGACATGGAGGGCCGCCGCCCGACCAAGGACCTGGAGGACTACTTCGACTGCCTCGACGGCACCGTCCGCCGCTGCCCGGGTGACGGCTGTCGCAAGGTGCTGACGCTGTCGGCGCTCATCGTCCACTTGAACGACGAGCATCGCTGGAGCCGCGAGCAGATCGCCGCCTGGGTGGCCGACGAGCGGGCCGCGGCGCCACCCCCCGCGGCTCCTTAGTCCCGTTCCCCGGTCCCCGCCGTACAGACGAAGGGCCCGGTGGGTGATTGCCCACCGGGCCCTTCGTGTGTCGATGTCCGCGTCTTACCAGTCGAACTTGACGCCGAACTTGGCGATGCGCGGCCCGAGCACCGTGGTGGCGCGGTCGAACGACGAGCCTGCACGCCAGTTCACGTTGACCGCCGTGTTCGAGTTCATCAGGTTGAACACGTCGGCGAACACGCCGACGCGCGCCTTGGTGGCGAAGCGGAACTGCTTCTCGGCGCGAACGTCGATCACCGACACCGTGTCCTGGCGGCGGGTGCCGATCGGCTCGGCCAGGATGATCTGCGTGCCGTAGTTGAGCGTGGCGTTGAAGTAGCGGCCGTAGGGCGCGCCGCTCTGGATCTTCCACACCGGCGTGACGTTCACGCCCCAGCCCACGTTGACGGTGCCGGTCAGCTTGCCGTTCCAGTTGGTGAAGTCGTTCTGGGTTTTCTCGTTCGGGTTCAGCGGGTAGCTGCCGAAGAACGAGAAGTTCGAGACCGCGGTAGCGAAGCGGTTGTTGAAGTAGAGGTTGCCGAACTCGTTGGTCCAAGTGTAGGAGAACGACGCATTCAGGCCCCAGCGGTTCGTGAAGCGCTTGTTGGCGGAGAACTCGAGGGTCTTGTAGGTGCCCTCGTAGCCGTCGATGTTGGTGGCTTCCTGACGCGACGCGGTGAGCAGCGACGGGTCGAGGTTGAAGGCCGACAGCGAGCGGTCGTCGCTGGAGCCCGTGATGCCGTCGACGCCCGGATCGGTAATGGTCACCGGGACGTTGTAGGCGCTGAACGGCCGGGCGGTGTTGAACTGCTGCCAGCCGTTCTGGTCCTTCTTCCACACGAAGCCAGCCCGCACGCCGAGGTCGGCCATGACCGAGCGTTCGACGAACACCGAGGCCTCGTCGGTGTAGGCGTTCTCCAGATCCGGGTCGATGAAGGCGTTGGCGACGCCGCCGAACCGCACCTGCAGCGCCGTCTGTTCGCCGTTCTGGAACACCCGATCACCGTTCGCGTCGTTCCATGTGTAGTCGGCGTACTGGTTGGCGGTATTTTCGTTGACCGCGTCGGCCAGGTTGACCCCGGGGTTGAAGTAGAAGCGGCCGTAGTTGGCCTTGACCACCGTCCTGCCGTCGCCCATGAGGTCGTAGCTGGCGCCTATGCGCGGCACCAGGTGGTTGAAGGTGACGATGCTCGACTGCTCGGCGAAGTCCTTGGCGACGGCGAAACGGCCGGCCGGCAAGGACTGCTCGGGCAGCCACACCCGGTAGCGGTCGAAGCGGACGCCGGCGTTGACCGTCAGGCGCTGCACCGTCCAGGTGTCGGTGACGAAGGCGCTGGTCGTCGCCAGTGCGTTGACCGCCACGGCGTTGTTGTACAGGCGCACCGAGTCGGCCGTCGTCGCCGACAGCGGCCCGGTCAGGTCGCCGCGGACGAAGTGGATCACGTTGTCGGCGTAGGCCTGGTTCCACAGGGTGGTGCCCTCCTCGTCGAGGTACTCACCGCCGACCTTGAGGTTGTGCGAGCCGCCGAGGAAGTTGTCCTTGAAGTAGCTGAGGGCGCCGGTGTACTGGTTGCGGCGCCGCCGCAGTTCCCAATCGCGGCCGCCGCCGAGCACCTGGTTGGTGCTGAGCGACTCGTAGCGGGTCGCGCCGGTGTTGCTGTCGAGGCCGAAGTTGTAGCCGAACTGGCCGGCGCGGAACTCGGCGAACATGTTTTGGTTCAGCGTGCCGTTCCACTCGCCCTTGTAGACCCAGCTCGGCGAGTCCTGCAGCACCGTCGAATCGGCGGTGATGTGCACCGGCGCACCCAGCCGATTGCTGCTGTCGGTGCGGTTGGGCTGCTGCTTGGTGCCGTGCTGCAGATACCCGACGAACTTGTTGTTCTAGTTCATCTGGTAGGTCAGCTTGCCGGTGTAGTTGCGCAGCTTGGTGTCGAACGGCGTGCCGTCGAGGAAGCTGCCCGAGGGCGGCGAGGCCACCGAGTTGCGCTGGTCGAGGAAGGCGCCGAACGCCCAGATCCGGTCGCGCAGGATCGGGAAGCCGACGCCGATGTTGGTGTTCTTGTAGCTGGCAAGGCGGTTGCCGTCGGGGCGGATGGTGGCGCCCGGGGTCGGCGTGGTCTGGTCGGCCGCCAGGTTGCGGCTCTGGATGCTCTCGTCCTCAAGGTCGAAGTAGACGCTCAGGCTCGGCGTGTTGCCGCCGCTCTTGCTGACGAACTGGGTCAGCACGCCCGAATTCGGCATCTCGGCCGAGTTGGCGGCCGCGCCGATGAACACCTCCTCGAAGGAGCCGTAGTCGAGGTAGAAACCGGCCGCCGAGGTGCCCTCGGTGGTGTTGATGCCCTCGACCAGCGGGCGGTTCTGACCCGAATAGCCGTAGGCGAAGTAGGTGGTCTGCGTGCCCATGGTGGCGCCGCCGACGTCGACGCGGTTGAGCGTGACCGACGGGGTCGTCGCCAGCAGCGACCACATGTCGCGGGCGTTGGGGATCGAGGCCAGCCGCTCCTGGTCGTAGTTGGTCTGGAGGCGGGTCGCCGAGGTGTCGATCACCGGCGATTCGCCGCTGACCGTGACGGTCTCCTGCAGCGTGGCCACACCGAGCTCGACGTTGACCTGGGCGTTGAAGCCCAGAGTGACGCGGATGCCATCTCGCTTGACGGCGCTGAACCCGGCCAACTCATAGCTCAGGGCGTAGACCCCGGGAGGCACCGAGGGGAAGCGGTAGATGCCCGCCTCGTTGGTCACGGCCGTCAGCGCGCCGGGCTGGGCCGGGCTGGTGGCGGTGACGGTGACGCCGGGCAGCACTCCGCCCTGCGCGTCCTTGACTTCTCCCGAAATGCTGCCGGTCGAACTCGCACCGCCGCCCTGCGCGAACGCGCCGGGGGCGGCCAGCAGCACCGCGGCTGCCAGCGCGAGCAGAGTCCTGCTCCAACGTGCCATTGACATAACCTCCTGTGGGGTTGTCGTACAAATCGCCTCGGCCCTTGGCGCCTCGGCGTCAAAAAGAAGACGGCTCCGATCGTCCGGCGCCGCCATCAAGCCCGAGCAAGAGCAAGGGCGATGCCCGACTTGAGCGGTCCGGCTTCACTGGCGGCTGGACGGGAGGCCGACCGTCAGTTCCACGGGACGAACGGGCCACTGCCGGGACGAACGGGCCTGGATCGCGGAAGTTACAGGGTTCGCGGAGGGGATCGTCTGGAATCGAGACGTTTGGAGACAGCCCGAAACATGGCAGGGAAACCGGTGCCCCTGGTGTTGGCATGCCCGGGCACGCCATGACAACCGTTCGGCTTCGGGTTTTTGGGCGGATGAAATTCAAGAATCCGGACGTCGCACCTCAGCTCATCAAGTACGGCAGGGCGCTCACCACCGACCAGACCACGGCGATCCCGGTGACGACCAGGCACCCCAGCGCGACCACGAGGTGGTCGATGCGCTCGGGCTTGAGCGGATCCAGCAGCCAACCGCCGAGGTAGCCGCCGACGAAGCCGCCGAGGTGGGCCTGGTTGTCGACCCCGGGGAAGATGAGGCCGAACAGACCCATCATCAGCGCGTACTGCAGCCCGGCCTCGCCGATGTGGCGCGACCCGGTACGTTGGCCGTAGTGCACCAGCGCGCCGAGCAGGCCGAAGATCGGCGCCGAGGCGCCGACGGTCACCGACGCGCCGCCGATGATCGGCAGCCCGCCCAGATACTGCCCGGCGACCGAACTGAACGTGAAGCCCACCACGCCGGCCAGCGTGTAGAGGATCACCATGCGGCCAGGCCCGTAGAGGTCGGCCACTGCCGGTCCGAGCTGGCGAATCCACAGGACGTTGAAGAGGATGTGCAGCACGCCGGCGTGCAGCCATCCGGCGGTCAGCACCGTCCACCAGCGATCGAGGACGAAGACCGGGTAGGCACCGCTGGCGCCGAGCAGCACCAGCACCCGGGTGCTGGGCGCCAGCATCGTCTGCAGACCGGCACCCGACAGCAGCAGCGCCAGCACGTAGAGTGTGACCGTGCCGCCGATCACCACCGTGACGAAGCCGAGGTCGTGGCCGAGCCGGCGGAACCACGGCGCGAAGCCCCACAGCCCCGGGTTGCGGCGGCCGCAGTTGTAGCAGGTGGCGTCGTTGACGCCGACCAGCACGCCGCACGACGTGCAGATGACCGACCCTTCGGTCTGGCGTTTGGGAAACACGCGTCTACTGTACTTCCGGTGCCAGGCACGAACACTGTTCAGTGCCTGGCACTGAACGGTGTTCAGCGAGCCGTGTCGAAGTATTTGCGATACCAGGCCAGGCTGCGCTCGAGCTGATCGACCACGTGCGCGGTCTCGCGCAGCCCGTGGCCTTCGCGCGGGTAGCGCACCAGCACGGTGGGGACGCCGACGTCGTGCAGCGCCACGTAGAGCTGCTCGGCTTCGGCGATCGGCACGTCGTTGTCGTTCTCGCCGTGGGTGATGAGGGTCGGCGTCTTCACCTTGTGCACGAGCCGCAGCGGCGAGCGCTGCCACAGCGTGTCCATCAGGCCGTCCTGGTGCGGGTAGCGGCCGAACTCCACGGCCAGGTAGTCGTGGTAGTAGGCCATGTAGTTGAAGCTGACCAGGTTGCTGATGCCGGCGTTGGGAACCGCCGCCTTGAAGCGATCGGTCTGGGTGATGATCCAGTTGGTCAGCTGACCGCCGTAGCTGGTGCCCTCGATGCCGAGCCGATCGGCGTCGATCCACGGATAGCGGGCGAGCGCGGCGTCCACGCCGGCCAGCACGTCGTCGGCTTCGCCGCCGTTCTGGTCGCCGAAGATCTTGTCGGCCAGCGCCTGGCCGTAGCCGGTCGAGCCGCGGTAGTTGACCATCAACGCCGCCCAGCCCTGGGCGGCGTAGACCTGCGCCTTGGCCGTGAAGCCCGGGCCCTGCTGGCCGTGCGGACCGCCGTGGATCATCACGATGAGCGGATGGCGCGAGGTGGCGGTCTGGCCGAGCGGTCGGGTCAGGAACGCTTCGATCTCGGTGCCGTCGCGGCTGGCGAAGCGGAACGCCTCGACGGCGGCGATCTCGCGTTCGGCCAGCAGCGCGCGATTGAGCGTGGTGCGCCGCTCCGGCGCGGCGCCCGGCGCGCTCAACGTATAGAGGTCGGCCGGGCCGTCGGGCCGCGTGAACGCATAGGCCAGGCCGCCGCGGCCGACGCCCCAGGCGCCGACGCTGCCGCGCTCCTTCACCACCAGCTCCACGGCGCCGCCAGTCGCCGGCAGCCGCGCCAGCCGCACCTCGCCGCGCTCCTGCAGCGCGAAGTACACGTGCCGGCCGTCGCTCGACCAGCGCGGCGCCCCCTGGCGGTTGTCCACCGCGGCGCCCAGTTCGACCCGGTTCTCGCCGTCGGCCTGCATCACCCACACGTGGGTGTCCTCCATCGTCGTCTCCGACGAGGTGAGGTCGCGGCGGGTGCCGGCGAAGGCCAGCCGCGTGCCGTCGGGCGACCACACCGGCGCGTACTCGGCGCTCTTCGACGTCGTCAACCGCCGCACCGCCTTGGTGCGCGCCGATACGGTGAAGACGTCGTAGTTGAAGGTCTTGTCGGGGTCGGCCTCGCGGTTGGACACGAAGGCGATGTCGTCGCCGTCCGGCGCCCACGCCACGGAGTGCTCGTAGGCGGCGCCGTCGGTGAGCTGCGTCACCTGCCGCGTGCCGACGTCCACGGTGAAGACGTGCGTGCGGCGGTTGTCGTTGAAGCGCGTCGATCCCTCGCCGGCGGTCGGCTTGTAGAGATAGCGCGTGATCACCATCGGGTCGCCGTTGGCGTCGGCGCTCTCGGGGCCGGGTGTCGCCGACACGTAGGCCAGCCGCCGGCCGTCGGGCGCCCACGACACCGATTCGCCGGCCGAGGGCAGCGGATGATTGGTGTCTTCGACCGGAGCCAGGAAGCGCGCGCCGCTGCCATCGGCCTCCGCCACCATCAGCCCGGCGCCTTCGGCGCTCTGGCCGCGGAACGCCAGGCGGCGGCCGTCGGGGGCCCAGCGCGGGCTCGACGAACCGCGCGGCAGCGTGTGGCTGCGGCCCGAGGTCAGATCGAGGACGGTGACGGCGCCGGTGGGCCGGCCGGCGCCGTCGTTGCGGACGACGGTGTAGGCGACGCGGGTCCCGTCGGGCGAGACCTGCACGTCGCCCACCGACTCGAGCGCGTGCAGGTCGCGGGGGGCCAGTCCGCCGCGGGGCTGTGCCGCCATCGGCGCCGCCGCGAGCACGGCACAGAGTACCAGGGAACGTCGTCGGAGCATGGCGGCGAGTATATGGTGCGAGCGGAAGCGCCAGCTCTGCCGTTTCGCTCCGTCCGAGTACAATTCCGGGCGATGGGCGGCGTCGGAACGGAAATCGTCGTCGTGCTCGTGCTGCTCCTGGCCAACGGGGTCTTCGCGATGTCGGAGATCTCGATCGTCGCCGCCCGCAAGGTCCGGCTCCAGCAGCGGGCCGACGACGGCGACCGGATGGCCAAGGCCGCCTTGGCGCTGGCCAACTCGCCGACCCAGTTCCTTTCCACGGTGCAGATCGGCATCTCGCTGGTCGGCGTGCTGGCCGGGGCCTACGGCGGCGCGACCATCGCCGAGTCGCTGCAGGGCTACCTCGAGCAGTTTCCCAGGATCGCCCCGTACGCCGAAGGCCTCGCCCTCGGCCTGGTCGTCGCCGTCATCACCTACCTGTCGCTCATCGTCGGCGAGCTGGTGCCGAAACGTATCGGGCTGAACCATCCCGAGACCATCGCGTCGTGGGTCGCCATTCCGATGATGGGGCTGGCGCGCATCGGCTCCCCGCTCGTGTCCCTGCTGACCGGCTCGACCAATCTGGTGTTGCGGCTGTTCGGGATCAAGGGCCAGGTCGATCCGCACCTCACCGAGGACGAGATCCGCGCCGTGATCAGCCAGGGCGCCGAGAGCGGCGCCCTCGAGGAGGACGAGGAGAGCCTGGTCCAGCGCGTCTTCCGCGTCGGCGACCAGCGCGTCGGCGCGATCATGACGCCGCGGCTCGACATCGAGTGGGTGGACGTCGCCGCCACCGGCGACGAACTGCGCGAGTTCCTGAGCGGCCACAGCCACGGCCAGTTCGTGGTCTGCAGCGGGTCGCTCGACAACGTGCTCGGCACGGTGCGGGCCGCCGACCTGCTGTCGATGGCCATGAAGCAGGGGCCGATCGCGCTGAAGAGCCTGATCCAGGAGCCGCTGTTCGTGCCCGACTCGATGGGCGTCTTCAAGCTGCTCGAGGCGCTCAAGGCCTCGCACCGCCACATGGCCATCGTGCTCGACGAGTTCGGCGCGGTGGAGGGCCTGGTGACCGTCACCGACCTGCTCGAGGCGTTCGTCGGCAGCCTGCCCACCGACGCCGCCGAGGAACGCGCCATCGTCGCCCGGCCCGACGGCAGCTGGCTGGTGGACGGCGCCACGACCATCGCCGATGTCGTGAGCGACCTTGGCCTCGACGAACTGCCGGCCGACGAGGCCGGCGCGTATCACACGCTGGGCGGCTTCGTGATGGCCCGCCTCGGCCGCATTCCGCGCACCGCCGATCGCTTCGAGTGGGGCGGCATGCGGTTCGAGGTGATCGACATGGACGAACGCCGGATCGACAAGGTGCTCGTCACGCGGCTCACGCCCCGGGAAGCGGCGGTCGGCGAAGTCAGCGACTGACCGGGGTCACGACACCGCGTCGTGCGGATTGGCGCCGCGGCCGGTCTGCCACGACACCGCCGTTTCCGTCGTCGGATCGGGGCGGCGGATGCGCACCACCGTGGTCACCGAGCCGAGCCGCAGTTCGGCGCCGTCGCGCAGCGGCTTCGGCGCATCGAGGCGGACCCCGTCGAGCCAGGTGCCGTTCTTGCTGCCCAGGTCCTCGACGAGGGCCCGGTCGCCCTGGACCCGCACCACCGCGTGATGCCGCGACACCGTCGGCGCGTCGAACACCACCACCTCGGCGCCGCCGCGGCCGAGCACGTTGTCGCCTTCCTTGAGGGCGATCTCCCGGTAGTCGTGGATCAGCCGCCACGCCGACGGCGCCCCGGCGGGCGTCGCGGCCGCGCCGGCCGCGGCGACCGCGTCGCCGACGAAGGCGTAGCCGTAGCCGTAGGCGGTGCGGATGTAGCGCGGGTCGGCGGCGTCGTCGCCGAGCGCGGTGCGCAGGTCGCGCACCACGGTGGCCAGGCTGTTCTCGCTGACGAACGTCCCCGGCCACACCGCCGTCAGGATCTCGTCCTTGCTGAGCGCCTTGGGCCGCGCCTCGACCAGCAGGCGCAGCAGCTCGAAGCCCTTGGGTTGCAGGCGCACCTCGCCGTCGCCCTGGAAGAGCCGGCGCTGGTCGAGGTCGAGCGCGAAGGGGCCGAACGTCAGACGCATCGTCGAAACGCCGTCGAGAACGCCGGATTATAGGCCGGCACGGTCTAGGGCGAGTGCTGCACGGTGCGGTCCCAGCGATGGGCGCGCAGCGCCGCGACCGGGGCCGGCGGCAGGGGACCGCGGTCGCTGGCGGCGAGGTTGGCCTCGACGTGGCGCGTCTTGCGCATCCCGGGGATGACCGTCGTGACGTCGGAGCAGGCCAGGATGAACCGCAGGGCCAGATCGGGCAGGGTGGAGCCGTCGAGCACGAGCGGCGCCAGTGCCTCGGCCCGATCCACGCTGGCGGCGAGGTTCGCCGGCGAGAAGTAGACGTTGCGCCAGTCGCCCTCGGGCCAGCGGCTGTCGCGGGTGAGGGTGCCGGTGAGCGTGCCCTCGTCGAACGGCACGCGGGCGATCACCGCCACGCCGCGGGCGCGGCAGGCCGGGAACAGCACGTCCTCGGGGGCCTGGTCGAAGATGTTGTAGACGACCTGCACCGAATCCACCAGGCCGGTGTCGAGCGCCTTCAGGACGTTCTCGGGTTGCCAGCGGTTGATGCTGATGCCGAAGGCCCCGACGAGCCCGTCGCGCTTCAACGCCTCGGCGGCGCGCTGCCAGCCGGCGTCGGCCGCCCAGCTGTCGTCCCAGACGTGCAGCTGCATCAGGTCGAGCCGCTCGAGCTTCAGGTGCCGCAGGCTCGCTTCGGTATACGCGCGGATGTGATCGGCGGGGTAGACGTCGCCGGCGGCGTATTCGGCCTTGCCGGGCCACTTCATGTTCTTCGGCGGCACCTTCGAGGCGACGACCAGGCGCCGATCGGGATGCGCCCGCACCAGCTCGCCGAGCAGCCGCTCGCTGTGGCCCTGCCCATAGGCCCACGCGGTGTCGAAGAAGGTGCAGCCGAGCTCGACGGCGCGGTGCAGGGATCGCAGCGACTCGGCGTCGTCCGACCCCGTCCACCCGCCCATGCCCCACATGCCGTAGCCGATCTCGCTGACCGGCCAGCCGACGCGTCCGAAGGTGCGGTAGTTCATGCCGTGTGTGTCCATCCGCCAGCCAACGGCCGCCAGCCGCTAGCCGCTAGCCCCTAGCCGCTAGCTTCTCGATCCACCCCCACTGCTGATCGGTCACGGGCATCACCGAGAGCCGGGCGATGCGCACCAGCGCGAAGTCGGCGAAGCGCGGGTCGGCCTTGATGGCCTTGAGCGTGACCGGGACCGGCAGCGGCGCGTCGCACGCCAGCTCGACGACGCACAGCTTGCCGGTCGGGTCGGCCGGATCGGGCGTCGCCGTGGCCGCGACCTTGGCGGTGCCGACGATCTGTTTCTCGTCGCCGGTGTGGTAGTAGAACACCCGGTCGCCCTTCTGCATCGCGCGCAGGTTGCGCTGGGCCACCGGGTTGCGGACGCCCGACCACGTGGTGCGCTTGTCCTTCTGGAACTGCGCGAAGTTGTAGTTCGACGGCTCTTCCTTGACCAGCCAGTTCATGGCGACAGTATGGATCGGACGGGACCAGGGACCGGGGACCAGGGACCGGGGATTCGGGGGTACCATCGCGACATGTTCGAATCGAGCACCCTGCTGGCCTCGCTCCGCCACTCCTGGGACGAGATGATCGGGGTCCTGCCGGACCTGCTGCTCGCCGTAGCGCTGCTGGTCGCCGGCTGGCTGGCGGCGCGGTTCCTCCGCAAGCTGTGCGTCCGCGTGCTGCGCTGGCTGAAGGTGGACGAGTTCGCCGAGCGGTCGGGGTTCGAAGACTTCCTGGTCCGCGGCGGCGTCGAGATGACCGCCGTCACGCTGATCGCCGGCGCGGTCTACTGGCTGGTCCTGCTCGGCGTGTTCCTGGCCCTGCTCGACGCCCTGGGCCTGCAGACCGCTCGCGTCCTGCTCGAGCGGCTGGCCAACTTCGTGCCCAACCTCGTCGTGGCGGTCGGCATCCTGGTGTTCGGGTCGCTGCTGGCCCGCATCGCCGGCGCGCTGGTGCTCAGCTACCTCAGCAACGTCGGCGCCGCCGCGGCGGCGCCGGTGGCGGCGTTGACGCGCTACGCGCTGCTCGCGTTCGTCGTCTTCATGGCCGCCGAGCAGCTGGCCATTCGCACCGAGGTGCTGGTATCGGGCTTCCAGATCGCCTTCGCCGCCGTGTGCCTGGCGGCGGCGCTGGCGTTCGGCCTCGGCGGCCGCGACTGGGCCGCGCAGGTGATCGCGCGCTACACTCGACGGTAGGGCCGGTCCGCGCACGGATGATCATCGACTGCCACACGCACGTCAACCACTACGAAGACGAGTCGGTGCCGGCGCTGCCGCTGTGCCTCGATCGTCTCACCACGACGATGCGGCGCAACCGCGTCGACTCGGCGTTGGTGCTCACGTCCTACAAGGTGTGCCCCGGGCGGCCCTCCACCCGCGAGGTGGTCGAAGCGACCGCGCACCTGCCCAACGTCCACGTCGTCGCCGGGCTGTCGTGGACGACCTTCTCGGCGGCCGACGTCACCGAGCTGCACGCCCTGCTCACGGCCGGCGCCATCAAGGGCCTGAAGATCTATCCCGGCTACGAGCCGTTCTATCCGGCCGACCCCAAGCTGGCCCCGGCCTACGAGCTGGCCGAGGCGTTCGACGTGCCGGTGATGATCCACTCCGGTGACACCTACGCCCCGCGCGGCAAGGTCAAGTACTCGCACCCGCTGCACGTCGACGACGTCGCCGTGGACTTCCCGCGCGTCCGCTTCCTCATCTGCCACCTCGGCAACCCGTGGTTCCGCGACTGCATGGAAGTGGTCTACAAGAACGACAACGTCTACACCGACATCTCCGGGCTGGTGCTGGGCAACTTCACCGACCGTTTCGAGGCCTATATGCGCCAGCAGTTCAAGGAGATGGTGTCGTGGGGCATCAACCCGGCCAAGGTGCTCTACGGCACCGACTGGCCGATCTCGTCGATGGAGTCGTACCTGCAGTTCATGGACGAGCTGCCGTTGCCCGCCGCCGACAAGTCGCTGCTGCTCTACGAGAACGCCGCCCGCCTGTTCAAGCTCGACGTCGTTCCGAAGGCCCCCGGCCTGCGCGCGCTGCTCAACCGGATCTGAGCGCCGCTACACCGGCTCGCCGCCCTCGCCGTCGTCGTCGGCGTAGTGGACGGCGTAGAGATCGCGGCGGCGATCCTCCCAGTTCATCACCGTGCCCTTGCGCCGCTGCCGGCGCAGCATCTCCAGGTCGACGTCGGCGAACACCACGGTCTCGACGTTGGGCTCGCACTCGCCGGCGATGCCGTCGCGGCTGAAATAGAAGTCGGCCGGCGCCAGGATGCACGACTGCGCGTAGTGGATGTCGGCGTGCTCGACCTCCGGCAGGTTGCCGACGCAGCCCGACAGCACCAGGAACAAGGGATTCTCGACGCAGCGCGCCTGCGCGCAGTAGCGCATCCGCAGGTAGTCGTTGCGCTCGTCGCTGTTGAAGGGCACGAACAGCATCCGCGCCCCGCGGGCGAAGGCGATCCGCGCCAGCTCCGGGAACTGCACGTCGTAGCCGACCAGCACGGCGATCCGGCCGCGATCGGTCTCGAACACCTGCAGCGACTGTCCCGGCTGCACCCCCCACCACTTCCGTTCGTGCGGCGTGATGTGCAGCTTGCGCTGGCGGTCGATCGAGCCGTCGCGGCGGAACAGGAAGGCGGTGTTGTAGAGCTTGTCGCCGTCGAGCTCGAACTGGCTGCCGCCGACGATGTTGAGGTGGTACTTGAGGGCGAGGTCGCGGAACAGCTCGGTGTAGCGCGGCGTGAAGTCGGCGAGCATGCGCGCGGACAGTCCGGGGCGTTCGGCCCGGATCGTCGACAGCAGCTGGGTGGTGAACAGCTCGGGAAACAGCAGGAAGTCCGAGGTGTAGTCGGAGGCCACGTCGACGAAGAACTCGCACTGCCGGGCGAATTCGTCGAACGAGGCGATGCGCCGCATCTGGTACTGCACGGCCGACAGCCGCACCGGGCTCGAGCGGCGCAGCTGCTGGCGCATGTCGGGCGGCACGTAGTCGAGGTTGGTCCACTCCAGGTAGGTGGCGTAACCGCGCGATTCGCGGTCGCTGGGGAAGTAGTCGGGAATGACGCCCTTCAGCACGAAGCCGTTCGACAGCTGCGGCGTGAGCACCGGGTCGACCAACTCCTTGCTGATCACCTTCTGGACGTACTCCGTCGCCGACAGCGTCTCGGCGTGGGCGCCGTAGCCGGGAATCCGCCCGCCGATGATGATGCCGCGCAGGTTGAGATCGCGGGCCAACTGGCGCCGGGCGTCGTAGAGCCGGCGCGACAGCTTCATGCCGCGGAACTCGGGATCGACCATGATCTCGATCCCGTAGAGCATGTCGCCGTGCGGGTCGTGGTTGCGGATGTAGCCGTTGTCGGTGATCACCTTCCAGTCGTGCCACTCCGAGTGCGCCGAGGCGTCGACCACCAGACTGCTCGACGAGGCGACGATCCGGCCGTCCAGGTCGAGCACGATCTGCCCCTCGGGGAAGAAGCGGAGCTGACTCTCGATCTGCTCGCGCTGCCACGGGCCCATGCCCGGGAAGCAGCGCCGCTGCAGGGCGACCAGGGCGTCGAAGTCGGCGAGCTGCATCTGGCGCAGTCGCAGCGTCTTCTCGGGGGGCGTGGAACCGGCGGCCATGCCCCATCCTAGTCCGCCTCGAGGCCACGGCTCAGGTGGGATCGTCGGCGGCTTCCGGGGCGGGATGCTTCCACAGCTTGCGCTGCAGCGAACGGCGGTGGATGCCGAGCAGCCGCGACGCCTGCGAGACGTTGCCGCCGCAGGCGGCCAGCACGCGCTGGATGTGCTCCCATTCCACCCGGGCCAGCGTCGGCACGCTGGCCGCGGCGACCGGCGCCGCGCCGTCGAACGCGGCGAGAATCTGGTCGGCGTCGACCGGCTTGGTCAGGTAGGTGGTCGCGCCGCGCTTCATGCTTTCGACCGCCGTGGCGATGCTGCCGTAGCCGGTCAGCACGACCACACTGGTGGTGGCGTCGATGTCCTTCAGGGCCTGCACCAGGTCGAGACCCGAGTCGTCGCCGAGCCGCAGATCGACCAGCGCCAGCTCGGGGCTCTCGCGTTCGGCGGCGGCGAGCGCTGCCGCGGCGCTGTCGACGCCGGTGACGTCGAAGCCGCGATGGACGAACGCCTTGACGAGCCGCTGGCGGAACGGCGTGTCGTCGTCGGCGACCAGCAGCGTGCGGGCGTCGGTCACGACGCCGTGCCCTCCGTCCGCACCGGCAGGTCGAGGGTGACGCGGGTACCGGCGTCGGTGGTGATCGCCAGCGCGCCGCCGCTCCGCTCGGCGAAGACCCGGGCCAGGAACAGCCCCAGGCCCAGGCCCTTGCCGGTGCCGCGGGTGCTGAAGAACGGCTCACCGGCGCGGGCCAGCACCTCGGGCGTCATGCCGGGGCCGCGGTCGCACACTTCGATGCGCACCGCCGAACGGTCGCCGGTCGGATGGGCGCGCACTTCCACCGCGGCGCCCGCCGGGCTGGCGTCCACGGCGTTGGCGAGCAGCGACAGCAGGGCCTGGCGCAGGCCGGCGCGGGCGGTCCACACCGCCGGCAGGGCCGGGGCGCTGTCGACCCGCAGGCGTGCGGCGGCGTCGCCGGGCAGGGCCCGCGCCGCCTCGGCGATCACTTCGACCACGTCGAGTGCTTCGGGGGCGTGGTCCACGCCGCTGCCGGCGCGCCCGCTCATCTGATCCAGGATCGCCTGGCAGCGATCGACCTCGGTGCGGATCAGCCGCGCGTCGTCGGCGAGCGCCGGTGCCGCGTGTCCGGCGGCGCGTTCGAGCTCGCGCGCCGCCACGGCGATGGTCGCCAGCGGCGTGGAGAGCTCGTGGGCGGCGCCGGCCGCGAGCGTCGTCAGCGAGACCAGCCGTTCCGAGCGCATCGCGCGGCGGCGCATGGTGTCGAGGGCGTCGGAGGCGTGCACCGCGAACCAGGCCGCCAACTCGGCGGTCGCCGCCACCGAGACCCACATCGTGAAGAGATGGGTCGGGAAGTCGTTGAGCCGGTGATGGCCGGCCACGCCTTCGAGGGTGTGCAGGTAGAGCAGTGTGCCGTAGGCGGCGACGGCCCCGAGGCCGACGATCGTGGCCGGCACGCGGCCGGCGGTGGCGCCGACCAGCGCCACGTGCACCGCGAACACCACCGCGAACGGGTTGAACGGCCCGCCGGTGAGATCGAGCAGCCACGCGAGCAGCGCCACGTCGACGAGCGCGCCGAGCGCGACCGCCGCCGCCGGAATCGTCCACTGGCGGGCGAGGGCGAGCGCGACCAGCGCGTGACCGGCGCCGGTCAGCGCCACCAGCGGCGCCGCCTGCCGCAGCGGGAAGTCGAGGCCGGGCCACGCCAGGGCCACCAGCGCGGCCAGTGCGGCCAGCGCCGCGGTGAGCGCGCGGATGCGGATCAGCCACGGCCGCGCGGCGATCGGCGTGGCGCTGAGATACCAGGGTGTGGGCACGGCAGTCGCGGCCCCTGCGGCAATATGCCGCACATCCGTCACCGGGGCCCACGCGTAGATTAACCGGGAACCCACGAAAGGGGAGTCACGGCGTGGTGGACGTGCGGATCGAGCGGGGCGTGGGCGCGATGGCGCTGACGCTGGTGATGGCGACGACGGGGTGGGCGCAGAGCGCAGCGGTACGTGGAGCGGTGAGTGACGAGACCGGGGCGCGGCTGCCCGGCGTGGTGGTGACGCTGACCGATGCCGCGGGCGCGACGCGGCGGGCCGATGCCGACGGACGCGGTGAGTACGCGTTCGACGCGGTGCCGCCTGGGCGGGCGCGGGTCGAGTTCGTGCTGGTGAACTTCGCGCTGAGCCGCCGCGACGTGTCGGTGCCTTCCGCCGGCACGCTGCAGGTGGATGCCGTGCTCACGCTGGCGGTGACCGCCGATGTCACGGTGACCGGCAAGTCCACCTTCACCAACCTGGCCGACGTCGAGCGACCGGCCGAGAACCTGGTCGGCATCGCCCAGTCGGCCAGTCAGGGGGCGATCACCGCCCGCCAGCTCGACACGCGGCCGGTGATGCGCGCCGGCGAGGTGCTGGAGACGGTGCCGGGCGTCGTCATCAGCCAGCACAGCGGCGAGGGCAAGGCCAATCAGTACTACCTGCGTGGCTTCAACCTCGATCACGGCACCGACTTCTCGACGACGGTGGCCGGCCTGCCGGTGAACATGCCGACGCACGGCCACGGACACGGCTACTCCGATCTGAACTTCCTCATCCCCGAGCTGGTCAGCGGCGTGCAGTTCTCCAAGGGGCCGTACTTCGCCGAGCACGGCGACTTCTCGACCGCCGGCGCGGCCAACATCAACTACACCAACAGCCTGGCCCGGCCGATCGTACGGATCGCCGGCGGCGGGCAGGGCTTCGGGCGGGCGCTGGCCGCGGCGTCGCGGGCCGCCGGCGGCGGCGTGGTGCTGGGCGCCGTCGAGGTGATGCACAACGACGGCCCGTGGCTGCGTCCCGACGACTTCCGCAAGGTGAACGGCGTGCTGCGCTACAGCCGCGGCGACGCGCTGAACGGCCTGGCCCTGACGGCGATGGGCTACCGCGGCGAGTGGAACGCCACCGACCAGATCCCGCGGCGGGCCGTGGCGGACGGATCGCTGGATCGGTTCGGCGCCATCGACACCTCCGATGGCGGCGATTCCTACCGCTACAGCGGGTCGATCGACTGGCAGCGCACCGCCAACAACGCCAGCACGAAGGTGACCGCCTTCGGGCTCGGCTACGACATGAACCTGTTCTCGAATTTCACCTATTTCCTCGACGATCCCGTGAACGGCGACCAGTTCCGCCAGGCCGACCACCGCTACGTCTACGGCGCCAGGGTCAGTCACCGCCGCCTCGGCCAGTGGGCCGGCCGCGCCGTGCAGAACACCGTCGCGCTGCAGGTGCGTCACGACCAGATCGCCAACGTCGGCCTCTACCACACGGTGCGGCGCGAGCCCCTGGAGACGATTCGCGAGGATGCGGTGCGCCAGACCAGCGTCGGCGTCTTCGCGCAGAACGACACGGCGTGGACGCCGTGGCTGCGCACGCTGGCCGGCGTGCGCTGGGACGGCTACCGGTTCGACGTCACCGCGCACGACCCGCGCAACTCGGGCACCGACCACGCCGGCCTGGTCAGCCCCAAGGGCGGCGTCGTGATCGGGCCGTTCGCCGGCACCGAGTTCTACGCCAACGCCGGCCTCGGCTTCCACAGCAACGACGCGCGCGGCGCCACCATCACCGTCGATCCCGCCACCGGCGACCCCGCCGACCGCGTCACGCCGCTGGCGCGCGCCAGGGGCGCCGAAGTGGGGGTGCGCAGCGTCCGCATCCCGGGGCTGCAGAGCAGCGTGTCGCTGTGGACGCTCCATCTCGACTCGGAGCTCATCTTCATCGGCGACGCCGGCACCACCGAGGCCGGACGGCCGAGCCATCGCTACGGCGTGGAGTGGGCCAACTACTACTCGCCGCGGCCCTGGCTGGTCTTCGACGCCGACGTGTCGCTGTCGAGCGCGCACTTCACCGACGACGACCCGGCCGGCGACTTCGTGCCGGGCGCGGTCAATACCGTGGTCGCCGCCGGCGTCACCCTGGACCACGTGAAGAACGTGTTCGGCAGCCTGCGGCTGCGCTACTTCGGCCCGCGGGCGCTGCTCGAGGACGACTCGGTACGCTCGCGGGCCACGCGCATCGTCAACCTCGAGGCCGGCTACCGCCTGCACCGCACGGTGCGGCTGGCGGTCGACGTCTTCAACCTGTTCGACGCCCGGCACAGCGACATCGACTACTTCTACGGCTCGCGGCTGCCCGGGGAACCGGACGGCGGTGTGGACGACTTCCATTTCCACCCGGTGCTGCCGCGCACCGCCCGGCTGAACCTGATCGTCGGCTTCTGACCCAGATCGCCGGCGCCGGCGGGCCGCCTCGGGCGTAGAATCCGCGGCATGGCCGACTGGCTCTCCGCTTTCAAGTACGCCGCCCGGGGACTGCGCCGCCAGCCGACCTTTCTGGCCGTGGCGCTGCTGACGCTGGCGCTCGGCATCGGCGCCACCACGGCGATCTTCAGCGTGATCAAGGCGGTGGTGCTGAACCCGCTTCCCTACGAGGCGCCCGAACGGCTGGCCGTGCTGTGGGAGGTGAACCCCGAGGGCAACCAGGAGCGGGTGTCCGTGCCGAGCTTCGACGACTGGACGCGCGAGGCGCGCAGCTTCGAAGCCATGGCCGCGTATCGCCAGGTGGATTTCTCGTACGCCGGCAGCGGCGACCCGATGAACGTGCCGGGCGTGCGGGCGACGCCGAACCTCTTTGCCGTGCTGAAGGCGAACGCCGCGCTCGGCCGCACCTTCACCCGCGACGAAGCAGTGGTGGGCGCCGATCGGGTGGTGGTGCTGAGCCACGGCTTCTGGACGCGCGTGCTCGGCGCCGACCCCGGCGTGGTCGGCACGCCGATCCAGCTCGACGCCGTGCCGTTCACCGTCGTCGGCGTGATGCCGCCCGGCTTCGAGTTCCCGACCGCGACGGCGGTCGAGGTGTGGACGCCGCTGGCCTTCGATCCCAAGGACATCCACGGCGCCTCACGCCGGGCCCGCTCGCTCACCGTGGTGGGCCGCATCACGCCCGCGGCGACGATGGCTCAGGCGCAGGAGGAACTCGCCGTCGTGGCGGCGCGGATCGCCAGCGCGCATCCCGACAGCAACCAGGGGTGGAGCGCGCGGGTCGTGGCGGCGCACGAGCAGCTGGTGGCGGCGTCGCGGCCGGCGCTGCTGGTGCTGATGGGCGCGGTGGGCTTCCTGCTGCTGATCGTCTGCGCCAACATGGCCAACCTGCTGCTGGCCCGGTTGTCGAGCCGGCGCCGGGAGATCGCCGTCCGCGGCGCGCTCGGTGCCGGCCGCTGGGAGGTCGCGCGGCCGATTCTCGCCGAGGCGATGCTGCTCGCGCTCGGCGGCGGGCTGCTGGGCCTGCTGGTGGCGGTGGGCGGTCTGCGGCTGCTCGCCACGTTGCCCGAGGCGCAGCTGCCGCGGCTCGATCGCCTGGAGCTCGACGGCGGCGTGCTGGCGTTCGCCACGGTGATCTCGCTGGCGGTGGCGCTGGCGTTCGGCATGCTGCCGGCGGTGCGGGCGGCACGTGACCTGCGGCAGCGGATGCACGAGTCGTCGGGCACCACCGGCAGTCCCTACGCCAGCCGCGTGCTGAGCGGCCTGGTGGTGATCGAAGTCGCGCTCGCGCTGGTGCTGCTGGTCGGTGCCGGGCTGATGACGCGCAGCTTCCAGAAGCTGCTGCAGGTGAGCCCGGGGTTCGACGCGGCCAACCTGGTCGCCGCGCGCGTGCTGCTGCCGACGACGAAGTACAACCAGCGGCCGGCGGTGGCGCGTTTCTACGAGGACGTCGTCGAGCGGCTGCGCCGCGCGCCGGGCATCACCGCCGCGTCGGCGGTGTCGGCGATGCCGCTGCACAACGTCGGTGCCGCCGGGGCGCTGCCGTTCACCGTCGCCGGGCAGCAGCCGCCGGCCACCGAGGACCCGCTGGCCGACGTCCGCATCGTCGCCCCGGGCTACTTCGCCACCATGAAGATCCCGCTGCTCGAGGGCCGCTATCTCGACGAACGCGACGTCGAGACCGGCCCGCGCACCAGCGTGATCAACCAGACCATGGCGCGGCGCTACTTTCCCGACCGCAGCCCGCTCGGCCAGATCATCCAGAACCCGCACGGGAAGAGCGAGGTGGTGGGCGTGGTGGGCGACGTGCGCAACCAGGGGCTGGAGAGCGAGCCGAAGAAGCAGGTCTACCTGCCGATGCGGCAGAGCCCGTCGGCCGGCATGGCCCTGGTGGCCCGCACCGACCGCGACCCCGGGGCCTTCGCCACGACGATTCAGCGGGTGATCTGGGACGTCGACCCGCAGCAGCCGATCTACGAACTGAGCACCGTCGATCAGATCCTGGCGCGGGCGGTGTTCCTGCCGCGGCTGAGCACGACGCTGCTGGCGCTGTTCGCCCTGGCCGCGCTGCTGCTGGCGGCGCTGGGCATTTACGGCGTGCTGTCGTACTCGGTGAGCGAGCGGACCAAGGAGATCGGCCTGCGGCTGGCGCTGGGTGCGTCGGGCGGCGACACCATCGGCCTGGTGATGCGGCGCTCGGTGGCGCTGGTGGCGACCGGCGGAGTCGTCGGGCTCGTGGCGGCCGTCCTGCTGGCCCGGTCGCTGGCCGGCGTGCTCTACGGCGTCGGCCCATTCGACCTGCCGTCGTTCGCCGCCGCGGCGGCGGTGCTGCTCGCCGCCGGCGTGCTCGCCAGCCTCTTGCCCGCCATGCGCACGGCACGGGTCGACCCCATGGTCGCCCTGCGCGAATAGCCGACCCACCGTTCGTCCCCACGGGACGAGTGCCGGTACAGAACCGTCACGCCGCGGACATATAGTGCCGGGAGGGCGTGCGTTGCCCGCGACATCGAGGGAGGGACCGTGATGGCTGATGCACCGCTGCGTGGCCGGCTGATGTGGACCGAGCTGATGACCACGGACCTGAAGGCCGCCGAGGCCTTCTACACTGCCGTGGTCGGCTGGGCCATCATGCCGTTCGACGGCGCCGGCATGCCGTACTCGATGTTCACGCGCGGCGGCGGCATCCCGGTGGCCGGGGCGATGACCCTGCCGCCCGAACTGGCGCAGCACGGCGTGCCGCCGCACTGGGGCCTCTACATCGGCGTGGAGAAGCTCGAGACGGGCGCCGCCGACGTCGCCCGCCTCGGCGGCGGTTCGCTGTCGGAGGTCATCGAGGTGCCTGGCATCGGCCGCATGCAGGCGATGCGCGACCCGCAGGGCGCGGCGTTCTCGATCTACGAACCGGCCGACGCGCAGCTGCCCGAGGCGCCGGCCGAGGTCGGCGACCTGTCGTGGGTCGAGCTGATGACCACCGACGCGCCGGCGGCGCTGGCGTTCTACCAGCAGCTGTTCGGGTGGCAGCCGACCGAAGCCTTGGACATGGGGCCGATGGGCAAGTACCACATGTTCGGCCGGCATCTGGGCCCGCTCGGCGGAATGATGAACAAGCTGCCCGAGATGGCGCAGGTGCCGCCCAACTGGGGCCTCTACTTCCGTGTCACCGGCCTCGACGCCGCGGTGGAACGCGTGAAGGCCGGCGGTGGGCGCATCCTCAACGGCCCGATCGAAGTGCCCGGCGGCGACCGCATCGTCAACTGCATGGACCCGCAGGGCGCGGCGTTCTCGCTGCACGCCAGGAAGGGCGAGTAGCGCGTCAGCGGGCCGGCTGGATCGGCATCATCACCGCTACGGCCCGGCCATCGCTCACGACGACGACGGCGTCGGTCTTTCCGCGCGTGCGGAGCCGCGTGCGTGCGGGCGCCATCGCCTGACGGAGCAGCGTGATGTAGTTGCCGTTGAGAACCACACCGTCCGGCGTGATGAACGTGTTCGCCGCTGTCCCGGGCCGAAGATCGCCCAGACCGTGCTCGGCGGTGTGCGGGGCCTCGAGCAGCCCGGCGATTGTCTTGCCGCTCGCCGGCGGCAGCACCTCGGTGGGCAGCGCCGCCGGTTTGGCCACGGCGACGTCGATCGACATGCCGCCGTCGGTGACGAACGTGCGTCCATCGGGCATCGGCAGCGCGCGCCACCACGTCGGCGGCGCGACCACCGCCGGTGACGAGATTGGCGGCCGCGGCCGTGGCGCCGGCTGCGCGGCGGCGCCGCCCGCGATCGCGGCGAGGCCGAGCGCCAGCACGGCGTGTCGTCTTCGCATGGCGCGCATCTTATTGCTCCTGCCGCGAGGTCGTCCCCGCGTCCCGTGCCGTCAGCCATTCCGGCATCTGCAGGTGCAGGCGGATGGCCGCCGCCCGCCCCAGCAGGATCAGCCCCATCGCGACCACGTCGGCGGCGGCGAATTGCGGGGCGACGCGGCGGAGCAGCACGAACACCGAACAGCCGAGCACGATCGGTGTGGCATAGATGTCGCGCGACATGATCAGGGTTGGCCGGCCAGCCAGCACGTCGCGGATCAAGCCGCCGCCGATGCCGGTGAGGACGCCCATCAGCACCGCCACCGGCGCCGAGCCGGCGAGGCCCAGCACCTTGTCGGCGGCCGCCACCGTGAACAGCGCCGCGCCGACCGCGTCCAGATAGAGGATGCCGGTCAGGACGCCGCGGAACAGCCAGCCGATCCAGAACGCCGCCAGCGCCCCGGCGCACGCCGCCCACACGTAGTTGAAGTCGGCGATCCAGAACGGCGGCACGCCGACGACGAGGTCGCGCAGGGTGCCGCCGCCAATCGCGGTGACGATGCCCAGCATCACCGCACCCACCACGTCGAGGCCGCGCCGCGTGGCCGCGAGCACCCCGGTGATCGCGAACACGGCGCTGCCGGCCATCTCCACCAGGTAAAGGGACCGCATGCTCCTTAGCTTAGCGAGCGCAGGCTGAAGGCCGAGCGCAGCGAGTGGCGCGGCGGCGGTGAGCCGTGCCCGGGCGAGCGAGCGCAGGCCGAAGGCGGAGAGGGTGAGTGCGCGTCCACCGATGCGAGCAGGCGGTGAGCTGAGCCCAGGTGAGCGAGCGCAGGCTGAAGGCCGAGCGCAGCGAGTGGCGCGGCGGCGGTGAGCCGT